>CAIMUZ010000178.1 GCA_903844775.1 uncultured Burkholderiales bacterium
CTCATACAGATGGCTGACTTTTGACAAGTTTGCTTCAAGCTCTTGAATGCGATTGCTTCCGCTGGGGTGAGTTGATAAAAAGCCAGGTTGACCCTTGCTGCTGCCCGATGCACTTAACATTTTTTTCCAAAGCTGCACACTGGCTTCTGGTTTGAAACCACCGCGAGCTGCAATTTCAAGCCCCACCAAGTCGGCTTCTGTTTCATCATCTCGGCTATATTTCAAGCTCAGCAGTTGCGTGCCAAGGTTGGCTGCAGCATCGCCCAATTGACCCAATCCCAAAAGTTGCGAAGCCACCGACAAACCCAATCCGGTGGCTTTGGATTTAGCAATGCGTTCGCGGGCGTGTTCTCGCAAAGCATGAGCCATTTCATGCCCCATGATCATGGCCACTTCATCGTCGTTGAGTTGCAGCTGCTCTAAAATGCCAGTGTAAAAAGCAATTTTCCCACCAGGCATGCACCACGCATTGATCTGACTGCCACGAATCAGATTGATTTCCCATGTCCATTTTCGGGAGTCGGCATTCCACTGGGCAGCGTAGGGAGTCAGTCGATTGGCAATGGCTCGCAAGCGTTTGAGTTGCGGGTAGTCTTCGGCAACCAGAGCCCCCTTGTTCCTGGCTGCATCTAAGGTTTGGCGGTATTGTTGATCTGCGGACTGCTCCAAGGCTTCAGCAGGGACGAGTTTTCGCAAGCTAGAGGCCCGCCCCACATCGACCTGTGCATGTGCTTTCGCGCCTATCAAGGCTACAAAACCCAAGCTCGCACGCCATTGCGTGTGTTTCAAGAAACTGCGGCGCGAAAGCGCAGAAACTGTTGGGGAAGGAACGCATAGCCTACACATGTTTTGAGATCATAGTGCCGCTTCATCAAAATTCAAGCGAGCTTTGATGTAAATCCTTGAACAGGCTTGGATAATGGCGGCATGAACGAAAGAACCGCAACCCCCACCGAAGCTTTTTCTTGGCGCACTTCTTGGCGCATTTACCTGCAGCCCGCGAGTCTGAGAATGCTGCTCTTGGGCTTTTCGGCTGGCTTGCCTTTGCTGTTGGTGCTGGGTACTTTGAGCTTTAGGCTGCGTGAAGCAGGCATTGACCGCAGTACCATTGGTTATCTCAGTTGGGTGGGCTTGGCCTATGGATTTAAGTGGGTTTGGGCGCCCTTGGTCGACCGCATGCCCATTCCCTTTTTAACCAAACAGTTGGGCCGCCGCCGAAGTTGGTTGTTGTTGGCGCAAGTCATGGTGATGGGGGGCTTGGTGGGCATGGCCCTCAGCGATCCTAGTCAAACACTGGGCCCAGTCGTCTGGTGCGCGCTCATGGTGGCCGTGGGTTCGGCCACGCAAGACATTGCCTTGGACGCTTTTCGAATTGAATCTGCAGAGCCCAAACAGCAAGCGGCTTTGGCGGCCAGCTATCAAACGGGTTATCGATTGGCGATGATTTGGGCTGGCGCGGGTGTTTTGTGGGTGGCCGCTTGGGTTCAGGGCGATAACGCCACGGGCTATGTGCATGTTGCATGGCAAGCGGCGTATCTCGTGATGGCGGCTAGCATGTTGGTCGGTGTGTTGACTGTGCTGGTGTCCCATGAGCCAATCCCTTCTGAGATGCCACCGGCACGCAATGTCAAAGAGTGGTTAAAGGGCGCCTTGGTCGAACCGTTTGCAGACTTTGTGAAGCGTTACCAACGGCAAGCCTTCTTGATTTTGAGTTTGATTGCTGTTTATCGCATCAGCGATGTGGTCATGGGCATCATGGCCAATCCTTTTTACGTTGACATGGGCTACACCAAGGCAGAGGTGGCCACAGTGACCAAGATCTATGGCGTGCTGATGACTTTGTTGGGCGCCTTTGTGGGTGGGGTGATGGCCTTGCGTTGGGGTGTGATGCGCATTTTGATGTTGGGCGCTTTGCTGAGTGCACTGAGTAATTTGTTGTTTGCATGGTTAAGCGCTTATGGCCACAGTGTGAACGCCTTGATTGCGGTGGTTTCTGCCGACAACTTGTCCAGCGGCATAGCTTCTGCGGCGTTCATTGCTTATTTGTCTTCCTTGACCAACATCA
>CAIMUZ010000179.1 GCA_903844775.1 uncultured Burkholderiales bacterium
GCATAGGAGACATGTCAAGCTTGTCCATGGCCGCAAAATCGGTGGTGTAAAAACGGGGGCTGAGCATGGTGCTCTCGACCGCTTTTTGCGATGCTTGTTCAGCGGTGTCAATGCTTGTATGGGCTTGCATGAAAAAAATCTCCAGCTTTAAAAATGGTTGACTGACTCAATCCTGAATCATTCAGGTTGCATGGCTAGAAATCGTGCGAATTCCGCTGTATTTGTTGGACCAAATGACTCTAAATCGACACGCTGTCCTGTGCTTGGGTCCATCAAAGTGACCCTGCCATCTACACGGGCAATCAGGTCAAAGGGTTGGGCGGAACCGATGCCTCTGGAAAATCGTTCGCGCGTTAATGCGCGCAGTGCGCCGCGCACAAAACCTTGTTCGCCATACAACACTGTGAGGGTTTGTCCTGAGACGCCATCGGCCACACGAACGCCCCCATCTTTTTGATCTTCGAATACCAAGGAGCGTTGCACTGTGGGCGCAGCTGCAAGCTGATCAGGGCCGTTGCCCGTGATGCGAATCAAGCCCACTGAGATGAGTGAGAACGCAATGATGCCAGCGGCAAAATAAAGAATCCAGCGCGGAAAGCTGTCGGGCGCTACCGGCATACGGGCTTGAGAAGATTGAACAAGTTGGGCTTGGCTCATGTTGGACTCACTTGCATGAAGGCGCCATCACGGCGATCATTTGGCGCTGCACTGGCAGCTTCAACTGCGTTGGCAGCAAGGCCGGTGCTTTGTGTCCATGCATCACGAAGCTTTTCAGCCAAGATTTGCACATCAGGTACTGCACGCAAAGTAGGCTCAGGCTTTGCAATGCGCCATGGCCGCACGCTGGGCCACAAATGCACCCAACCAATGCGGTCAGCGCCTTTCAGGGCCAAGGTGATGTCGCCAAAACCGTTTTGCACCATGCGCACGTCAGCAGACGCTATTTGCATGAAGGGCAGGTTAAAAGAAACCGTCAAGACAATGCCCAAGCGCATCACGACTCGTTTGTTGGTGACGGTATAGACCGTGGTGCGAGCTGTGAAGTAGGCCAGCGTCCACACAGTGGCCAAGCCAATGACCGCCAGTGGCGCAATCCATTTGATGGCCGACAAAACAGCCATGAAGCCAGCACCCTGTTCTAAAGCTGGCCAAGCACAAACCACGATCAAGACTGCGAAATACAGCGCTAATTTTTTGAAGTGAAAGGCTGAATAGGCCAAGGCCGCCACATCGGGCGAGCCCTGCCAGACAATGAACTCGTCAATTGGCAAGCGTTCGGGCAAACCAAACTGCGGTTCAAACTCGTATTCATGTCCCAAATTTTCGATCGCCATTATCTTTTCCTCAACAGACTTTCAATTCAAATCAATTGACGCTGATTTGAAACTCAGATCAGCGGTTCGCTGCGCTTTGCATCGGCGTAGAAAGTACCGCCACCGTAATAAGCACTGATCTTTTCCTCTTCCAGTTTGGTGATCTGGTCAGGATTTCTCAGCGCTGGCACAGCCGCAAAATGACGCGCGTACACAGAATGCACTTCAACTTGGTTTCTGCGAATGACTGAAAACATCATGGGCAGCAAAACAGTTTTGCCACCGGTAACTTCCACTTCCAAGTAGCGAAACATCATCTCAGCGGAATCGATCCAAATGTCTTTGACGGTTCCGCCTTGCTTGCCGTCGCC
>CAIMUZ010000180.1 GCA_903844775.1 uncultured Burkholderiales bacterium
GCTGCACCGCCTGCGGCATACAGGTTGGTCAACACTTGGCCATTGGTTTTCATCACTCGACAATGGTCATCGACTTCCAATCCGCCTTGCGTGTGAAACAGCGCACCCGTGACCTTGATGGCGTGATAGGGGGCTTGAAGTGAGCGGGAAAATGTGCGTCCCATGCTGTCGGTGTGCCCGGCACGCACTTCGTTCAGCGTTGCCTGCAAGGCGGCCTCATCACAGCCCACAATGGCCGCCAAGCCCGCCACATCCTTGGCGGTTCGGAGTGCGCCTGCCGCTTCCGCATCTCTGTAGTCTGGAAAGCTTCTGAGCAATTCAAGCAAGGGCGCATCAAAAATATTCCAGGCCACACTGCCCGGTTGACTCAACACATGAACCGCTGCCTCGGAGTAGCCTCCGGTTTCATCGTTAAACCGTTGACCCAATGCATTCACTTGAACACCGCCCTCCATGATGAAGGCCCACGTCATGAGGGCGCCTTGAGGTGTGACCCAAGAGCCGTGTCCTTGGTAGGCGTCCAAATCGCCCATCTGTAAACCCAATTGACGACCCCATTGAATGGCGGTGCCGTCGTTGCCTTGGTGGCCAGCAAAGACCGCGTTGACCATTTCTGGCAACAACTCTTTCACCATCTCGGTGTTGCCGCCAAAGCCATTGCAGGCCAGTAACAGTTCATGGCAGGCCAAGTGTTCAATGGCACCATCAGGCCTTTGATAGCCCACACCCAATACACGATCGTCTGAATTGACCCAAAGCTCACAGACCAAAGACTGACCCAAAAAGTCAGCCCCTAAGTCATTCGCCACTTGCGCCAAACGGGTCATGAATGTGGCGCCTGTTTTTTCAGGCATGGTGTGCATGCGTCTCACGGTATGACCGGGATACAAAAACCCATCGACAATTTCAAAGGGCAAACCCATTTTTTCAAGCTCGTCGATGGCGTGTGTGGCTGCCAAAACATAGGCCTTGAGCAAGTGCAAAGGCGCTTGGCCGTGGGCCTTGTTCATCACGTCGTCAATCAGCAGTTGATGTGAGTCTTCGATGCCCAATGATTTTTGCAAACGCGTTTCGGCCGCTGGAATAAAGCCAGACGACAAGGCCGAAGAGCCCGTGCCTGATTCATCTCGCTCTAACACCAAGACATCAATGCCCGCTTTGCGAAGCGCAATGGCCGCCGTTAAGCCACATGCACCCCCACCCACAATGCACACCGGCACTTCGGGTGTGCCTTCGGGCATGGCTTGTGCATGAACAATTTGCGGGGCTTTTTGATGTTTCATGATGATGCTCTTTGTTGCTGCAAACGCAGTTTGAGTTGTGGCAAAAGGCCACCGGCTTCCACCATGGCCACTAAAAATTCAGGAATGGGATCGCACGCAAGGCGTTGACCGTTGGCTCGCACCACAGTCCATGTCGAAAGATCCAGCGAGATTTGTTCGTCCTCTTCCAAAGCCTCAGCGTCTTTGCATGTCAATAACAGGAGCCCCAAGTTAAACGCATTGCGAAAATACAAACCGCCATAGGACGGCGCTATGACCGCCTTCACGCCCAGCTTGACCAAGGCATCCGCGGCCTGCTCTCTGGAGGAGCCAATGCCAAAATTAGGTCCAGCGGCCAGCACGTCACCGGTCTTCACGTGCGCGGCAAACTCAGGCCTCACACCTTCCAAACAATGCTTGGCAATATCGTGAATACCTAACTTCATGTAGGCACCTGGCGCCAGTTGGTCGGTGTCAACATCCGCACCTACTTTCCATACGCGGTGATGCTCGCTCATGCCAAGACCTCCCTGGGGTCGGAAATACTGCCGCGCAAGGCCGATGCTGCGACGGTGTAAGGCGAGGCCAAATAAACTTGGGCTGTGGCAGAACCCATGCGCCCCTTGAAGTTGCGCGCTGTGGTGGCAATCACATTGGCACCATCGGGAATGCTGCCGCCATAACCAGAACACGCTCCGCAAGAAGTGGGCAGCACCTCAGCGCCTGATTGACGAAGGGTCTGCATCACGCCCTCGCTTTCAGCCTGCGCCTGATCTTGCAAGCTGGCAGGCGCCACCATCAAGCGAACACCCGCAGGCAATTGTTGACCTCTGAGCACTTGGGCCGCTGCCCGCAAGTCTTCCAACTTCGCGCCGGTGCATGCGCCAATGTAGGCCACCTGAATCGGTGTGTTCTTGAACTCATCGACTGACTTTGTGTTGGCCGGGCTGTGCGGCGCTGCCACTTGAGGCACCAAGGTGGCTGCGTCAAATTCATGCGCCACTGCTTCTGCACCTTCATCGGTATGCCAGCCTTCAATTTGCACATCCTTGGCACCCGTGGTGGCCAACCAATCACGCGTCACTTGATCGGGCTCAATTAAACCGACCTGAGAGCCCATCTCAGCACTCATGTTGGAAATGGTCATGCGCTCTTGCATCGACAAAGCCTTCACCGCATCACCGCAAAACTCGATAGCTTGATACTCTCCGCCGTTCATGCCGAATCGGCCAATCATGTGCAGCATCATGTCTTTGGCGGTGACGCCCGGTTGAAGTCGGTTGTTCCAGCGCATTAAAAAGGTTTGCGGGACGCGGACCCACAATTGACCGGTGACGACCACCCCCAACATTTCGGTGCTGCCCACGCCAAACATGTATGTGCCTAAGGCGCCGCCTGTGGGTGAATGCGAATCGCCACCCACACAGAACATGCCGGGCTTGAGGTGCCCCTTTTGCGGCAGAACGACGTGGCAAATGCCCAAGCTGTCATAGACATGCGGCAGTTTTTGTTCCACGGCCCATTCACGCGCAATGCGAACAATGCGGCGCGAATCGTCATCACGTTCTGGCACATAGTGGTCCATGACCAAGACCACACGCGACTTGTCCCAAATTTCAGCGCCCAGCTCTTCCAGCATGGGCTTGAGACGGCGAGGTCCGGAGGAGTCATGAAACATGGCCAAATCAACTTGGCAATTCACAATGTCACCCACCGCCACGTGCGGTCGGCCAGCAGCCTTGGCAATCAGTTTTTGCGCAAGTGTTTGAGGTGTATTGGTGGGCTTACTCATGTTTCAAACCTCTGGTGTCAAGATTGTCTGATTTCAATTTCTGGCCTCTTCCTCTCTCATTGAAACGCGTGCATCGACATCACCGATGCTTGACACTTCCAACTGATACTCGTAACGATCGGGCCGGTACAGGCCTTCTAGCCATTGCACGGGTCGATCATCTGCATCAAAAACACGACGTCGGACAGACAGCAATGCGCTGCCAATCGAAACATCCAAAGCTTCAGCCACACGGGCATCGGCTTGGCGTGCTGAGATCGTTTGCTGTGCACGGCCCAATTCCACACCCGCCTCACTCAACAACTGCAAAATAGGTTTGTCGGCCAAGTCGCGGCGAGCCATGTGTTTCGTCAAATTCAAGGGCACGTAGGTAATGATGTAAGACAACGGGCCTTCGCGCGAACTGCGCAATCGAATGGCTTTTTTAACAGGTGCGCCCAGAGGCACTTGAAGTGCCAGTGCAACATCTTCAGGCGCATCAATGGTTCGCCAGTCGAGTACCTTGACCGTGGTGGCGCGACTGGCACTGACGATGTTCTCCATCAAACCAGCCAGCCTCGTAGGCTGCGTCAGCGCCGAGGTTCCAAGACTCAAGCCGGGATGGGTCAGAGGTTTTGGAAAAGTACCGCGGCCTGCAATGCGAACAATCAAACCCTCGGCCACCAGTTTTTCCATCGCATGACGAATCGTGACTCGCCCCACACTGAATTGTTTGGCCAATTCCATTTCTGCTGGCATGGACTTGGCAAAGCGTCCCTCTAACAATTGCTCTCGCAATACCAAATAAATTTGGTGATATTTGGTCAGCGGCAAACGAGGCGTCATGCAGGCACCTCGTCAAAATTCCATTGCTGCAATTCAATGCCAAAAACATCTTCTGGGCTTACACCCTCGAGCAAGTGATACAGCACAAACTGATAACACTCATTGGCATCAATTTCGCTGGGTGTAAAAGCAAATGCCAAGTTGCCCCCCGTGGTCAAGCGCCCTGGAAATCCAAAATGCAATAAGTTTTGTTTGAAGACAGCCGCCGCAGTTTTCGCCATCGTGGCATGAGGTGCCAAAAACTCAATCACAAGACCTATTTCGTGAAGGCTGCGCTTGGCTTGCGCCAGGTGGCGAACTGCACCTTGACCATAGAGATGCGGCACCATGGTCCACTCACCCGGTACCAACTTACGAACACGTTCACTGACTTCCTGTAACGCGCTAGGCATGTTGGTGATCATGGTGGGGTCGGCCACACCCGCCAATAAAATCGCCCTGGCACCCGCATGCGAGGCCCCCTCTACTTTCAAGGTGGGCGACGAGCGCGGCACAAATTGGGCCCCAGAAACCTGGGTGCGATGTGAATCGAGTGCAAGGTAGGTGGCTTGCTTTAGGTGCAATGTGCCTTCTGGCTCTTCGACGATCCAGGGATTGGATTGCTCGTAAAGTGCATGCGCTGCCACCGAAGCAGGCGTGGCATGGGCCGCCGGATTCATGCTTTCTAAAATGAAATCAAATTCACCCAACTCCGCCAAGATGGCATCGCGGCCGCCAGGGGTACAACACAAGGAGGTGCACTCAATGATTTTGGCCATGTGCAAAGACAAGCCTGCGTCGTATCCGAGCATTTGCGGCAAGGCTGCAAAGATGGCTGTGTCACAAGAACGTCCTGCAATGAGCACATCCGGTTTTTTTGCAAGCGCCTTCATGAAAGTGTGTGTGCCGCATTGCGCCACGATGTGGCTTGCCAACATCACTTGTTCTTCGTTCGGGACGGGAAGGCTCAGTGAGGCGCCGCTTTCATCCAAGGATTTCAAATGGCCGTGCTGAATGGCCTGTATCAACAAGTTGCGCGGCACATCGCTCAACACAATGGCAACGCTGAAGGACAAGCCGTTTGCTTCAGCCACTTCTCTCAACAAGGACAGGGTGTCTTCAAGGTGTGGTTTGGCCCCTGCTGTGCCTGCACTGCCAATGATCAAGGGCACATCCAGTTGCCTGGCCGCTTTCAAGACCATTTCAAGATCACGCCGAACCATATCGCGAGGTGCTGCCATTTGCCCTGAACCCAGATAAAACGGGCCCGGATCGATCGATCCCATGTCGCAACCAATGAAGTGTGGCTTTCGTTCAAGGCCTTGCCGAAAGGACTCTTGAACAATGCCAAAGCCCAATTGCCCAGAAGCTGACAAAACACGAAGTCTTTCGTGGCCCATCCGGTGTCCGTCCAACAAGCGAGATACTGCGGTGGGGGTTGTTGGATGTGTCATTGATTTAAAGCCTCAATGACAACAAGGGTGCATGTTGCTGTGCGCCATACAAATCGCCATCACCAGGATTGCCAGCGCACACAGTGCGCGGCATCGATAGCTTGATGGCAAAAATATGCGGCAGTTCAAAACGACGAACCTGTGAAGCCATCAGTCCGTAGCATGCAGCGACTGAATTGATTTGAAGCGCTTCACTTTCAGCGGCTCGTGCATAGGCTTGGGCATCGCTAAAAAATAAGTCAACGGTAAAACACAGAGGCCCGGCATTCTTGCTGCGGATCACGTTGGCCAAATCGGTGAGTGGCAAAGCTTCTTGGGCCATTGATTTATCGGGCTGTGAAGCCGCCATCCGCACAAAGAATTTGTCCCGTAATGAAGGACGCTCTTTGCGACAATAAAAAACTCACCACCTCGCCAATCTCGTCGGGCTGACCTAGGCGAGCCATCGGAATGCTGGCTTGCATGGCTGCCAGCGCAACCGGGTCGGCCATGGTGGGTGCCACCATGGGTGTGGCAACGGGTCCGGGCCCAACAGCATTGATGCGAACACCTTCTTGCGCCCACTCCAAAGCCAATGACTTGACCATACCGTTCAAGCCAGCCTTTGAGGCGGCATAGGCTGCGCCGCGAGCATGACCCACTAAACCAATTTGACTGCTAATCACAACCACACTGGCGTCACCCTGTCTTGCCTTGCGCATCTGGGCAATGGCAGCACGCGTTAAAACAAAGGTGGCGTCCAAATTCAGGGCCAATGTTTGGCGCCATTCGTCGAGCGTGATTTCATCAGAAAGTTTTTTGAAAAATAGGCCGGCACAACACGCCAAGGCATCAAGCCCCCCTAAAGCTTGAGCAGCTTTTGCAGGCAGCGCAGCGCAGGCTTCATCGTCAAGCAAGTCTTGCACAAAGACCACCGCTTGCGGCAATACCTGCTGCAACACCTGCACTTGATTTTGAGTTTGCACCACTGCCGCAACCTTGGCGCCATGGCGCGCAAGTGCACAAGCGGTGGCCAAGCCAATGCCCGAACCTGCGCCGGTCACCAGCGCGTGACGCCCTGATAATTCCATGGCAGTGTGAGGCATGACTTAAAGACCTAAATAGTTTTTACGCAATTCAGGATCACGCGCCATTTCTGCAGCAGTGCCTTGCATGGCCACCACACCGTTTTCGATGATGTAGGCACGGTGTGCAATGGCCAATGTTTGCACCGCGTTTTGCTCCATCAATAAAATGGGCATGCCTTCTTTGTTGATCTTGGAAATCAACTCAAACATTTGCTCCACCAGCAAGGGGGACAGGCCCAGGGATGGCTCATCCATGATGAGCAACGCGGGCTCAGACATGAGGCCACGGCCAATGGCCAGCATTTGCTGCTCACCACCAGACAGCGTCCCTGCCAATTGTGAAAAACGCTCTTTCAGCCGAGGGAAAATTTCGACCACACGCTCTAAATTTTGCGAACGACGGGCCGTACCTCTGACCTGACTTCCCAGCTCCAAGTTTTCACGGACATTCATGTTGGGGAAAATTCGTCGTCCCTCAGGCACATGAATTAATCCGCGTTGCACCACCTCGGTAGAGTTCATGCCAGTGATGTCTTCGCCTTGGAAACGAATGGACCCACTGAAGGGTTTGTATAGCGCAGAAATATTGTTATTGAGGGTGGACTTGCCGACGCCATTGCTGCCCAAAACGGCCACAATTTCACCGGCACCAACTTCTAAATTGATACCCCGCAAAACTTCGATTTGGCCATAGCCCGCGTGCAGATCACGAATTTCAAGCATGCGCTGCTCCTTGCTCTTGACCCGACATTTGATCTGCAGCGCCACGGCCTAGGTAGGCCTCAATGACCTCGCGGTTGTTGACCACTTCTTGCGGTTTACCCTCAGCAATGATCTTGCCATAAGACAAAACATAGATGTATTCCGACAAACTCATCACAGCATGCATGACGTGTTCGATCAACAAAATGGTTACGCCTGAATCTCGAATGCTGCGAATGAGGGCAATGATTTCAACAATTTCTTGAGGATTCAAACCGGCCATGACTTCGTCAAGCAACAACAGCTTAGGCCCTGTGGCCAATGCGCGGGCTAGCTCCAGACGCTTGCGCCCAGCCACCGTGAGATCAGATGCAGGCTGATCAAGCATGTCAGACATGCCGACTTTTTCTGCAATCAAGCGCGCGTGGGCATGGGCTTCATTCTTGCCAGAAAATTGCTGAAATGCACCCACCGCAATGTTCTCAAGAACAGAAAGTTTGGCAAACGGCTGCGTGATTTGGAAGGTGCGAACCATGCCAAGCCGTGCAATCTCG
This sequence comes from uncultured Burkholderiales bacterium, assembly GCA_903844775.1. Lineage (GTDB taxonomy): Bacteria > Pseudomonadota > Gammaproteobacteria > Burkholderiales > Burkholderiaceae_C > Limnohabitans_A. The sequence goes on from CAIMUZ010000180.1 coordinate 7,636, forward strand.
TGCACCGCCATGCCCACAATGTTTTGTCCCAACAATTCGACTTGACCACCATCGATTGTGTGGAAACCAGCAATGGCCGCAAACAATGTAGTTTTGCCAGCGCCATTCGGACCAATCAAAGAAACGATTTGGCCTGCACCTACTTCAAGAGAAGCGTTATCAACGGCGCGCAAGCCGCCAAATATTTTGGTTAAAGCTTTTACTTTGAGCATCAGGCATCTCCTTTCTTGGCGGCAGATGCCAAGCGGCCAGCCTTTTTTCGTTCCTTGCCCTTGAATAACTCAACCAAGCCATTGGGCAAGAAAGCAATGATGATGACCAACAAGGTGCCGTAGAGCACCAGAGACAAACCTTGGAAGCTGAACATAGAGCGAGTGACCTCACTGACCAAGGCAAGCAACACCGCGCCAATGAGAGGACCATAGACAGTGCCAGCGCCACCGATCATGCTGACCAACAGCATCTCGACCGACTTGTCGACACCAAACACAATGGTGGGATCGATGTACAAAAAGTACTGCGCAAAGAAACAACCACCCACCCCAGCGATGGCACCAGAGATGGCCATGATTTTGATTTTCTCAACGAAGGTATTGATGCCCAATGCGCGCGCTGAATCTTCGTTTTCGCGAATGGCAGCCAATCTGGCACCAAAACGTGATGCCTTAAGCCACAACGCAATCGCCACCGAGATCACCGTCAAGGTCAAAATGATGAAGTAGAAAACGCGTCGATCTCCAAACTGGAAATTGGCGGATGTTTGCTTCATGGGAATCAGCATGCCCAGACCGCCCCCAGTGATATCGACTGAGTTGGCAACGATACGGAACACTTCAGCAAAAGCCAACGTGATCAATGCAAAGTAGGACCCTTTTAAGCCTGCTCTGAACGACAGAACCGCAATGAACCACCCAGCCGCAGCACCCGCCAAAGCAGAGGCCGGCAAGCCCCACCAGGGGTTAAAACCAAAACGCATTTGCACAATGGTGGAGGCATAAGCGCCCACCCCAAAGAAGGCCACATGCCCAAACGAAAGCTGGCCCGCAAAGCCGCCTGCAATGTTCCATGACTGGCCAATGAAAGCGTAGAAAAGGGCCAGCACACCAAAGTTGATGACAAAGGCTGAGTCAGAGACAAACGGAAAGATGATTGCCGCGGTCAACAACAAGGCGTGAAGGGCCCACGGTGAACGATTGAAGATCATCGCTTGTCTCCAAAAAGGCCGGAAGGGCGGAACAACAGAATCAGAATGAAGATGAGAGAGATGCCAATTTGTCCAAGGCTTTCACCCAAGTAAAGGCCACCAAAAGATTCAGTCAAGCCGACAATCAAACCGCCTACAACAGCCCCCAAGAAGCTGCCCATCCCGCCCAGCACCACCACCGTGAAAGCGACCATCACAAACACATGGCCTGTGGTGGGTGAGACATAAAAAATGGGCATGAGAAGAGAGGCTGCAGCACCCAAAGTGGCCATACCTAAGCCAAACGAAATGGCAAAGACCTTGTCAACATCAATGCCCACCAAACGAGCACCCATGCGTTCTTTGGCCACTGCGCGAATGGCGCGACCCGTGTCTGTTCGCGTGATAAAAATACCCAGCAAGGCACACATCACCATGGCCGCAACAAACGAGATGACCTTGGGCAACCCTATTAACAAGGGTCCAACTTCAAACATCTTGTCGCTGTACGACATCGAGATGGTCTGTGAATCGCCTGAGAAAAACATGAGTGCCAGGTTTTCAATGACGATGGACAAACCCAGCGTAATGAGCAGAATGTTTTCATCTTTGCCGTAAGACAATTTGCCTATGAAATACTTATAAAGCACATAGCCCATGACAAACATGGAAGGCATCGTGACAATCAAGGAAAGATACGGATCAACACCCAGTTTCGTCACCAAATAAAAAACACCAAACATAGCCACCATCAAAAAGCTACCGTGGGCAAAATTAATGATGTGTAAAACACCATAAATCAATGTAAGCCCAGAGGCGACGAGGGTGTAGATACCCCCCATGAGAATGCCATTGATGACAGCTGCTCCGATAATGGTCAGGTCCAAAACGAATTCCTTTAAATGAGGTCGATAAAGCTATGGTCAAACTGCAATATAAATTCGCACAAGGCGTTCAACCTGACTGCAAATCGCAGTCAAGTTGAATTTTTCTTTAGAAATTTAAAAGCAGTTAAATTCGGCAATAAATGCTGAGTTCATACTAAGCAAATGCTTGCCGAAGAGCCTAAATCAGCTGAATTTAGGACGCGGGAAGACGGGCTTCACCGCTGAAA
>CAIMUZ010000181.1 GCA_903844775.1 uncultured Burkholderiales bacterium
GACCGGCTCGAACCCGGCGAGCGTTGCGCCAGCACCAGCAATCGAAATTTTGAAGGCCGCCAAGGTTCAGGCGGGCGCACCCACTTGGTCAGCCCCGCCATGGCCGCGGCTGCAGCCATTCACGGTCACTTTGTGGACATTCGCCAGTTTGCCTGAAGGCAGTTGACTCACCCTAGTTCAGACGAACGATCAAGGAACACACATGCAAAAATTCAATGTGCACAAAGGTCTCGTAGCCCCGATGGACCGCGAGAATGTTGACACCGATGCCATCATTCCGAAGCAGTTTTTAAAGTCCATTCGCAAGACAGGGTTCGGACCCAACTTGTTTGACGCATGGCGTTATTTGGACGCTGGTTACCCTGGGCAAGACCCCAACAGCAGAAAACCAAATCCAGACTTTATTCTGAATCACTCCCGCTATCAAGGCGCCTCCATTTTATTAGCGCGAAAAAACTTTGGCTGCGGCTCTTCACGCGAGCATGCGCCCTGGGCCATTGATCAATATGGATTTCGCGCAGTGATTGCCCCGAGCTTTGCCGACATCTTCTTCAACAATTGTTTTAAAAATGGTTTGCTGCCCATTGTTTTGCCAGAGAATATCGTCGCCAAGTTGTTTGACGAAGTAGCCGCATTCCCTGGCTATCAACTGACCATTGATCTAGAACGCCAAGTGGTCATTCGTGCCCAAGGTGAAGAAACTCCATTTGAGGTTCAAGCCTTTCGCAAATATTGTTTGATCAACGGCCTGGACGACATCGGTTTAACCCTGCGCCATGCAGAGAAAATCAAAACCTTCGAAGCGGAACGATTGACCACAAAGCCCTGGTTGGCGCACGTAGCTTAACGGGGCACCATCGGCCAAACTTTGAGCTTCCAACTTCAACGCAATTCGCGTCCATTCTTTAAAGTTAACACATCATGAAAATTGCAGTTCTGCCGGGTGACGGCATTGGTACCGAAATCGTTGCAGAAGCTGTGAAGGTTTTGAACGCGCTCGAATTAAAATTTGAAATGGAAGAGGCCCTGGTGGGCGGCGCCGCTTACGATGCACACGGCCACCCTCTCCCAGAATCCACTTTGAAACTGGCCAAAGATTCGGACGCTATTTTGTTTGGTGCAGTGGGCGATTGGAAATACGACAAACTTGACCGTCCCTTGCGTCCTGAGCAAGCCATTTTGGGCTTGCGGAAAAATTTAGGCCTGTTTGCCAACTTCCGCCCCGCCATTTGCTACGAGCAATTGGTGAGTGCTTCTAGCCTTAAGCCCGAGCTCATCTCCGGCCTGGACATCCTCATCATTCGTGAACTCACAGGTGACATTTACTTTGGCCAACCACGTGGCCGTCGTGTGGCCACCGATGGCCACTTTCCAGGCGCCGAAGAAGCCTTCGACACCATGCGTTACTCACGCCCTGAAATTGAGCGAATTGCCCATGTGGCCTTCCAAGCCGCTCGCAAACGCAGCAAAAAAGTCACCAGCGTGGACAAGTCCAATGTTCTTGAAACTTTCCAGTTTTGGAAAGATGTGGTCACAGACGTTCACAAAGAGTACCCCGATGTGGCACTTGATCACATGTATGTTGACAACGCGGCCATGCAATTGGTCAAAGAGCCCAAGAAATTTGACGTGGTGGTCACGGGCAACATGTTTGGCGACATTTTGTCCGACGAAGCCTCCATGCTCACAGGCTCTATTGGCATGTTGCCATCGGCCAGTTTGAACAGCCAAAGTCAAGGTTTGTATGAGCCTAGCCACGGCAGTGCGCCCGACATTGCCTGTAAGGGTATTGCAAACCCACTGGCTACAATACTCTCTGCTGCCATGATGCTCCGTTTTTCACTGAACCAAGCCGAATCCGCCGATCGCATTGAGACCGCGGTGAGGTCTGTTTTGTCCTCAGGTTTGCGCACCGTCGACATCTGGTCTGAAGGCACGCAAAAAGTCAGCACCCGCGAAATGGGTGAGGCCGTTGTGAAAGCCATCACGAAAAAGGCCAAGGGCTAAAAGTCCATACTCGTCACGCCCTTCCGGCTCGACGAGTCGGAATCTCAAAAGTTAAATTGAAAGGGTGATGACATGAAATTGGTAGGACTTGTAGGCTGGCGCGGCATGGTCGGCTCGGTTTTGATGGACCGCATGCAAGCCGAGGGCGACTTTGGTTTGATCGAACCTTTGTTCTTCTCTACCTCCAACGCGGGCGGCAAAGCGCCCGCCATGGCCAAAAACGAAACGACGTTGCAAGATGCATTCAACATCGATGCCTTGAAGCGTTGCGACATCATCATCACCGCACAGGGCGGCGACTACACCACCGAAGTTTTCCCAAAGCTGCGCGCTGGCGGCTGGAACGGTCATTGGATTGACGCAGCCTCCACATTGCGCATGGACAAAGACGCGGTCATCATTTTGGACCCGGTCAACATGCCCATGATTCAAACGGCCTTGAAAAATGGTGGCAAAAATTGGATTGGCGGTAACTGCACGGTCAGCTGCATGCTGATGGGCGTGGGCGCTTTGTACAAAGCTGGTTTGGTTGAATGGATGAACACTCAGACTTACCAAGCGGCCTCAGGTGGCGGCGCGCAGCACATGCGCGAATTGCTCACGCAATACGGCACCTTGAACGCAGAAGTAAAAGCCATGCTCGACGATCCCAAAAGCGCCATTTTAGAAATCGATCGCAAAGTGATTGCCAAGCAACGCGCCCTCCATGGCGCCGAAATTACCAACTTTGGCGTTCCGCTGGGTGGGTCCCTCATTCCTTGGATCGACAAAGATCTGGGCAACGGCATGTCCAAAGAAGAATGGAAAGGCATGGCTGAATCCAACAAAATTCTGGGGCTCGGCGAAGGCTTCGGCACGCCGGCCATCCCAGTCGATGGTTTCTGTGTCCGTGTAGGCGCCATGCGCTGCCACAGCCAGGCCCTGACCTTCAAGTTGAAAAAAGATGTCCCTGTGGCGGACATTGAAGCCATGATTGCCGCTGACAACCCGTGGGTCAAAGTGGTTCCTAACACTCGTGAAGCCACTTTGCAAGATCTCACCCCTGTGGCGGTGACTGGCACCATGACCATTCCGGTAGGCCGTATTCGCAAGATGGCCATGGGGCCAGAATATGTGGGTGCCTTCACAATTGGCGATCAGTTGCTGTGGGGTGCTGCAGAGCCATTGCGCCGAATGCTGCGCATTTTGCTGGACGCTTAAACACACATGGCTGTGCGCTCATGACTCTCACCGAATGACCCGATCCCAAGCCCTTTTAACCATCCTCCGCGTTGGTTTACTCAGCACCATGGGTGTTGGCTTGAGCTGTCTGAGCCTGAGTGTTCACGCATTGCCGTTGGCAGGCATCGAAGTGCAATCGAACAAAGTTGAGCCATTGAGCGCCGAGATCCGCGTTTCAAGCGCTGCAGCTGAAGCTGTACCCATCAGCTTGGATCAAGCAGCACCGCCCACTCAAAGCAAAACTGCCGAAAGCGGCAGTGGCATGCTCAACTTAAACCGACTTTTAGAAACACCCTACAAAAACGCTTATCTTTGGGCCGCCCTCACTCTCTTGGGAGTCCTTGCTGTTTGGGCAGGGCTTAGAATTCAAATTCGAACAACAAGCAACACCTTGAGCACTTTGATGCGCTCGGAAAACACAGGCAAATTAGCCGATACTGCGCCTCAAAGCGTCAAGCTAGCAATGCCTGCCCATATCGCAGCACTCGATTTGAATTTGAATTTAGATTTAAATCCCCAAACTCGCAAAACGTCTGGCGGCCTCAAATCGCCTGCAAGCACTGAGACTTTGAAGTGAGAATCGCTTTGGGCATCACCTACAACGGTCAGCACTACCAGGGCTGGCAAAGCCAGAGCACGGGCCTCACCATCCAAGACAAATTGGAAAAAGCCCTCAAAGAATTCACCACCCAAAAAGTCACCACCCTGTGCGCAGGCCGCACCGATGCAGGCGTTCATGGTTTGATGCAAGTGGTTCATTTCGATACACCACTTGAGCGCGACATGGGATCTTGGGTACGTGGCACCAATCGCTACTTGCCCGATGACATTTCGGTGCAATGGGCAAACGAGGTTCCAATGGAGTTTCATGCGCGAGGCAGTGCTTTATCTCGCCGCTACGCCTATATCCTGCTCGAGTCGCCGGTGCGCCCTAGCTTGGAGTTCGGCCGTGCAGGCTGGGTCTACCGCGCCTTGGATGAAACAGCCATGCGCCAAGCCTCTCAATACCTGCTGGGTGAGCACGACTTCACATCTTTCAGGGCCAGCAGCTGCCAAGCGCTGTCGCCCGTTAAAACCATGATGCGGGTCGACATTCACAAACACGGGCCTTACTGGCGGTTTGAATTTGAAGGCAACGCCTTTTTGCACCACATGATTCGCAACATCATGGGTTGCATGATCACCATTGGCCAAGGCTTTCAAACGCCAGAATGGATGGCTGAAGTGATCGAAAGCAAACGCCGTGATGCTGCCGCTCCCACGTTTTCGCCAGACGGTTTGTATTTTCAAGGTCCGGTCTATGAGCCAAAATGGGGGTTGCCCTCAACCACCCCCCCTTTTCACTGGTTGCCATGAGCTCTGACGTTCACCACACCCTCATCAAAATTTGCGGTCTCACCCGAGAATCCGATGTCTTGGCTTGCGTCCAAGCCGGTGCCAACGCCATTGGTTTTGTGATGTACCC
>CAIMUZ010000182.1 GCA_903844775.1 uncultured Burkholderiales bacterium
CCTGAAGCTCTGAAGGACATGAACGCCCGCCTTGGCTTGCCCACAGGTCTGAAAGCCATGGGCGTGACTGAATCTTTGTTCGACGATGTCATCACTGGCGCATTGGCAGACCATTGTCACAAGACCAATCCCAGAATTGCCTCGGTCCAAGAATATCGCGACATGTTGACCACTTCGATGTAAGCGGTTTCTACAGGTCTTGAACCAAAGACAAGTCGGGGCGTTCTAACCAGGCAGAAAACTCGTCGGCCAACTGTTGACTGGCTGCGCACGCCAATTGCCAAACTTTGGCACGTGATTGCCAATCTTGTCCGTAAGTGACAAAGTCGTGACGGTCTGGCAATTTGCCATTCGGAAGCGTCTTCACCCAATCAGGATGGGGGGCCAAGACGATGGTATTGCCTAAAAATGAAGTGGCTTTGTGTCGCCACTTTAACTGCTTGTCCAGCCAACCTGGGATCACCGCTTTTTGAAAATGTGGGTACAACACCAGCTTGGATTTGCCACTGGATGTCGTTGCCCCTCCCGTCCAAGCTAGATGCAGGTGATAGTCCGTGATGCCGCCATCCCAGTAGGCGCCAGGTGGTGCGCCTGGAATGTCATGAACAGCTTTAAGCACAAAAGGTATGGCGCAACTGGCTTGCAGCACATCCATGAAATTATTCGGATTCAATGACAATTGCCTGGTCGCGTAATCGTGAGTCGAAAAAGGCAAATCTCCCGCTGAAGAAAATACCACACGCTCTAACAAAGTTCCCATGGCTTGACGGCTGAGGACGTTACTCAAAAAAGCAAGGCCATAACCAAGCGCACTCCAGACAGCGTGTTCTCGCTTAAGCAAGCCTTTGCCCCTTGAAGTCACAACATGCAAGCGAAAACGCGGATGCATCAACAACGCATCGATGTGGCCGGTATAGAACCTGTCCAAACTTTCGCGAAAAGAGTCACTCACTTGTTTAGCACCAGGAGACTTCTCTCCAGGTCGGAGTTCGTAGTGCTGGTGAATGTAATCGTGCTCCAAACGAAGCAAGCCCGCTTGGCTTTCCGGCATGCAGGCAGTTGCCATGCGCCATGCGCCAATAGAGGCGCCCACCAGATCAATCGCATGTTGGCTTGTGGGCAACCATTCGTTGAAGAGAAATCGGTCCATCGGACCCAAGATCAACCCTTTAGGCCCCCCTGCTGCAGCTGGAATGACGCCCACATCGGCGGCGCTCAAACCATGGTGCCTGAGGTGTTCTTTGGCCTGTGGGCCGGCGTAGATGCAAAGCGCTTTCATGAAAAACTGATCAACCCATCAATGAAATAACCAGTTGCCTTGAACCATTCAAGACTTGTTTTGCAATTTGGCAAATGCAGAGGCCATGGCGCTCTGGCCCGCAAGAATTGACTGCGAAAACGTTGAATTTTTGTGTCCTGGCTGATGATTTCGGGGGCCACCCTCAAAACGATTTTCTCGCGAACTCGCAGCATTGGGCGTGGCTGCGTCGCTGAGCTTCATGGTTAAACCAATTCGCTTTCGCGCCACATCCACTTCCGTTACTTTAACTTTCACAATGTCACCGGTCTTCACCACTTCGCGCGCATCGGTGACAAACTTGTTGCTCAATTGGCTCACGTGAACCAAGCCGTCTTGATGAACGCCCAAGTCAATGAAGGCACCAAAAGCCGCCACGTTGCTGACAGTACCCTCCAGGACCATGCCTTCTTTGAGATCGCGAATGTCATCAACACCCTCGTTGAACCTGGCCACTTTGAAGTCAGGGCGCGGATCTCGGCCCGGCTTTTCAAGTTCAACCAAAATGTCCTTGACCGTGATAACGCCGAATTTTTCGTTGACAAAAGACTCTGGCCGCAATGTTTTGAGCAGGTCTGCCAGGCCCATGACATTTTCAACAGGCTGCGCGACTTTGGCCATGATGGCTTCCACCACAGGGTATGTTTCAGGATGGACGCCGGTCATGTCCAGGGGATTGTCACCCCCACGAATGCGCAAAAACCCTGCGCTTTGCTCGAAAGTTTTGGCACCCAGTCCGGAAACCTTGAACAAATCTTGTCGGTTTTTAAAGGCACCATTGGCTTCGCGCCAACGAACCACAGATTTGGCAACGCCCCCTGATAACCCAGACACGCGCGAAAGCAATGGAACGCTGGCGGTATTCAAATCAACCCCAACAGCATTCACGCAATCTTCTACGACAGTTTCGAGGGTGCGCGCCAGTTCGGTTTGATTGACATCATGCTGATACTGCCCAACACCAATGGACTTCGGATCTATTTTGACGAGTTCGGCCAAAGGATCTTGCAAACGACGCGCAATGCTAGCGGCACCGCGCAAACTCACGTCAACGTCGGGCATTTCTTGGCTTGCAAATTCACTGGCCGAATAGACCGAAGCACCCGCCTCGCTCACGACCACTTTTTGAATTTCAGGACTGTCGGCAGTCTTTAGAAGTTTGATCAAGTCAGCAGCCAGTTTGTCTGTTTCTCGGCTGGCCGTTCCATTGCCGATGGCAATCAAATTAACCCCATGCTTTTGGCAGCACTTGTGCAAGGTGTGCAGCGCACCGTCCCAGTCTCTTCGAGGTTCATGAGGGTAAACCGTAGCAGTTTCGACCAACTTGCCTGTTGTGTCCACCACAGCGACTTTCACACCGGTTCGAATACCCGGGTCAAGGCCCAACACCACACGTGGACCTGCAGGCGCGGCCAGCAACAAGTCGCGCAGGTTGTCGGCAAATACTTTGATGGCCACTTTTTCGGCCTCCTCACGCAGGCGCGCAAACAAATCTCGTTCTAGCGACAGACTGAGCTTGACACGCCAAGTCCACAAAATGGTTTTTCGGATCAAATCATCTGATGCCCTGTCACTGTGTGACCAATCTAGACGAATGGCAATGCGCCCCTCAGCCAAAGCACTGGCAGCTTGGGCTGCTGCGGTGGCTGAGAGTGGCGCAGAGGAGACGCTCAAAGAATCTGGTTCAGGCAATGACAACTTAGCGTCCAAGCACTCCAAGGCACGTCCACGAAATACCGCCAAAGCACGGTGCGAGGGCACGCGACCGATGGGCTCGCTGTAATCAAAGTAGTCTCTAAATTTGGCCACTTCCGGCTGGTTTTCATCTTTACCAGAAGACAATTGGCTGGTGAAAAGGCCTTCTTTCCAAAGCCACTCGCGCAGTGTTTGAATGAGAGAGGCATCTTCAGCCCAACGTTCGGACAAGATATCGCGGACACCGTCTAAGACAGCACCCACAGTCGAGAAGTCTGCGCCCTCAATGGCATCCGACGGTTTTAAATAAACTTGCGCTTCATCTTGAGGGTTTAAGGCAGGATTGGCCCAAAGTGCATCTGCCAATGGTTCAATGCCCGCTTCTTTGGCAATCATGCCCTTGGTTCTGCGTTTGGGCTTGAAGGGCAAGTACAAGTCTTCCAAGTCTTGCTTGGTGGCTGCCAGTTCAATGGCCTTTTGAAGTTCTGGTGTTAATTTGCCCTGATCACCAATGCTTTTGAGAATGGTCGTGCGGCGCTCTGCCATTTCTCGCAAGTAGTCCAGACGGTACTCCAATTCACGCAATTGAATGTCGTCCAATCCGCCTGTCACTTCTTTGCGATAACGTGCAATGAAAGGTACGGTGGCACCGCCGTCTAACAAATTCACGGCCGCCTGAACTTGCTCAGGACGAATTTTAATTTCAAGGGCCAACTGACCTAGTATTTTCTGCATCTCGAGGACTATTTATGAATCGGTGCGCAGTTCAGCTTTTAATTTTTCCCCAATATCAGGCCGTGCTGTAAAGGGATTGGGTGGATTTTGCTGCTGAACAATGGCATCCATGCGAGTTTGAACATTGCCCAATGCGTGAGGATGACTGTAGATGTAAAACTGATCTGCTGCGATAGCTTCAAAGACCATCCGGGCTGTATCTGCGGCGGATACCTTGCCACTGTTGACCGCTTTGTCGCTCATGGCTTGGCCGATCAATTGGCTCTTCGTGGCTTTTTGATGGGGTAGATCTGCAGGCCGGTTGCGGTGACTTTGACTGATGCCAGTGGGTACAAAGTACGGACACAGCACACTGGCGCTCACCTGATCGGTGACCAGTTTTAAGTCTTGGTACAAGGTTTCGGTCAGGGCCACCACAGCGTGTTTGCTGACGTTGTAAACGCCCATATTGGGTGCGGTTAACAAACCTGCCATGCTAGCGGTGTTCACAATATGACCTTGATAGTTGGGATCTTTTTTGGCTGCAGCCAGCATCATGGGCGTGAACAAACGAACGCCGTGAACCACGCCCCATACGTTGACCCCTAAGACCCATTGCCAATCGGCGACTGTGTTTTCCCAAACCAAGCCACCAGAGCCGACACCCGCATTGTTAAAAACAAAATGAGGTGCGCCGAAATGGGATTCCACATCTTTGGCCAAGGCTTCCATTTGGGAAGCATTGGACACGTCAATTTTCTTGGCCAGCACATTGATACCCAGGGCCTTCAGCTCCGCTTCAGCTTTGTCGAGGGCATCCTGTTGAACATCGACCAACACCACGTTCATTTTGTAGCTGGCTGCAATGCGCGCACATTCCAAGCCAAAGCCTGAAGCACCGCCAGTGAGAACGGCGGTTTTATTTTCAAAGTGTTGAATCATGGCGATACCTTTTTCAATACGAAGCCATTCCGGGGAAAGTGAACATGAACAGTTCCTGCACGCGCATCATGGCGTTTCAAAATCAGTCGTGTTTTGGTAGCGGCAACCAAGATACCTGTCGTGGGTTCTAAACCAAAGTTGTCAGCGGTGATGGTGACCTCGGATCCCAACTCAATGCCGTGCTCGTCAATGAACGGCAGTGTGCTCACATCCAAAGGTGTTGCTTTCTGAGCCACCTGTAGGGCTTCCTCGGACTTCATGGGTGCTGACGAATGGTGACCAATGGCCTTCATGCGTGTCATCCAGTCTTTGATCAAGGGCGTTGCATCCAAAATAGCCGCCAAACTAGGTGTGCGCTCCTGCGTAAACCAGAGTGGGTGATAAGCAGAAAAGTCAGTAATGCTGGGCTTGTCTCCCATGAGGTAGTCATGTTCAGTGAGCATGTCTGACAAACGTCTCAATTGGCTTTTGTAGGTGGCCCTAGCCTCCCCTGGTGCCATGCGCGGCGCACCGCCTCGCATGGCAGAACGATCGGCCACAAAAGCCTTCACCGCTTCTTCAGGGGCCCCATGAAAAACATCGGCAACACCTGAAGGTTGAAAGTTATAAGCCATGGCCGCTGCAAAAACTGTACTGTCTGCCCACTGCGCCACAATGCGTGACACACCATTGGCAGAGGCAGGATACAAATTGGGCGTGGGCTGTAACTTGTCTAGAACTTCTGCAATCAGGCTGGTATCGCAATAGACATCAGCGCCAATTTGAAGGAGGGGCGTTCGGCGATGTCCACCTGTGAGGGCGGTGACATCTGGCTTAGGCATGATCATTGGAATGATGACGCTGTGCCATGCCAGTTGTTTCAATCCAAAAATCAGGCGTATTTTTTCTGCAAAGGGAGAGGTCGGGTAATGATGAAGAATAAGGGAGCTCATGAGGGGACTTTCTTTTAAGAAACTTCAAACTTTAAATGAGCTTGACCAATTGCTTGCCAAAATTTTGACCTTTCAGCAGACCCATGAAAGCCTCTGGTGCCGCTGCCAATCCTTGAGCGATCGTCTCACGCGGCTTCAGTTGACCCGATGCCACCAAAGCAGAAAGTTCGGCCAATGCTTCTGGCCAGACTTCCAAATGTTCACTCACGATAAAGCCTTGAATTGCCAGGCGACTCTTCAAAATCAAGCTGGGGTGGGTCATGGGCAAGGGCTCACCGTTGTAACCGGCAATCATGCCGCAAATGGCAATTCGTGCGAAGTCATTGGCTCTGAGCATGACAGCATCTAGAACCATGCCACCCACATTTTCGAAATGTCCATCAATGCCGTTGGGACAGGCTTCTTTCAATGCGCCAGAAAGTGACATGTAGTCCTTGTGTTCCTTGTAGTCCACGCATGCATCAAATCCCAATTCATTGACCACGTAATCGCATTTGGGTTGACCGCCTGCAATGCCAACCACACGGCAACCGCGGGCCTTGGCAAGCGCTCCATAGGCGCTGCCCACAGCGCCACTGGCAGCACTGACTGTCACAGTTTTTCCGGCGGAAGCCTGAATGATTTTATTCAAGCCATACCAAGCTGTGACACCTGGCATGCCAACTGCGCCTAGGTAATGACTGATGGCAATTTTCTTTGCGTCAACACTTTTCAATGCACCTGGAGCATCAGCGTTGACCACGCTGAATTGTTGCCAACCGCCCATGCATTGAACGGTTTGGCCCACGCTGAATTTGGCGTGTTTACTCTCAATCACTTCACCCACTGTGCCGCCAATCATGACCTCGTTCAAGGCTTGCGGTTGAGCATAATTTTTGCCAGCATTCATGCGGCCGCGCATGTAAGGGTCTAAGCTTAAATAGTGATGGCGAATCAGCACTTGCCCTTCTTTCAAGTCTGGGGTGGGTGCTGTGATTAATTTGAAATTGCTGCTGGAGACTTCGCCCGCTGGGCGGTTGTCCAAAACGATGATGTGATTGATTGGCATTTTGTTTCTTTTTCGGTCTGTGTTTAATCTGTGGAAATATTCGAAGAAATTTTTGTGTTTCTCGGTGCAAACTTAAAGGTACCTGTTGAATGCGCACACAGGTCACCCTTTGCGTCAAAAACTTTACCTTCTGTAAATGCCATTGTTTTCGTTCGGTGAAGTAAAGCGCCTTGTGCGACCAAATGTTGACCTGGGAGAGGTTTGGCCGGTCGCATAAAAGTGGTTTTCATTTCGATGGTGAAGACACCCATACCGATCTCTACACTGCGCGCTGCTGTGGCCATGACCACGTCCAGCAAGGTCATGACTGCGCCGCCATGCACAATGTCAAAGGAGTTCAAGTGCTCAGGCAGCGGTTTGAAGTGCAATTCTGAATGGCCGTTTTCAAATTTTTCTAAAGTAAAACCCAAATGCTCCACAAAAGGAATGGGGACGCCAAATGAAATGCTCATAGCGACTTATCCGCCCATGATGGCGCTTACACCGCCATCCACTGCCAACCACTGCCCTGTGATGTGTTTACCTGCATCGCTGGCATAGAGCACAGTCAAGCCTTTGAGGTCTTCACTGTCACCCAAGCGTTGAAGAGGTGCGTGACTGGCCATTCGCTCTTCACCCATCTTTTCGATCAAACCCATGGACATTTTGCTGGGGAAAAATCCGGGACAAATGGCATTGACTGTGATGCCATGTTGGCCCCACTCACCGGCCAAGGCCTTGGTGAAAGTGATCACTGCACCTTTTGACGTGTTGTAAGCAATGGTCTGCATTTCAATCGGGTTGCCAGCCAATCCAGTAATGGAAGAGATGTTCAAAATACGGCCTTTTTTATTTGGAATCATGGACAGCTTGGCAACTTCTTGCGACAAAATAAAGTAGCCACGAACATTCAGATTCATCACCTTGTCCCAAGCGGAAACAGGATGTTCTTCAGCAGGCGCGCCCCAAGTCGCACCGGCATTGTTGACCAAGATGTCGATCCGTCCCATGCGCCTCATTGTCTCTTGCGCTAAGCTGCGAATGTCTTCTTCTCTGCCACAATCGGCAGCGATGTAGTCGGCTTCGATGCCAGCGGCCTTGAGTTCAGCAACAGCGTCTTGCAAGTCATCGGCTTTGCGCGAACTCAGCATGAGGCGCGCACCCGCTTCGCCCAATGCATGGGCCATTTGAAGTCCCAAGCCACGAGAACCGCCAGTGACCAAAGCGGTTTGTCCTGTCAAATCAAAAAGTTGTTGAATATTGCGTGTCATAAATTATCCTTCAAATAATCAAATCCAAAAGTCCATGCAACTGCGTTGTTGGACCACTGATTTCATAAAAGGTTTGATGGCCAAATGATCGGGATGATTTTGATAGGCCTTCAAGGTCGCCTCATCTTTAAAGACGGAGTTCAATATTAAATCACTGGTGCAGTCTTGCCCCTCCGTTTTGATGCCAACTTCGAACACAAGAATGCCAGGAACCAAGTTGGCAAACTGCATCAAAATATCCCGCGCCTTCAGCATGTTGTCGTGTCTACTTCGACCTTCTGCTTCGTCTTTCAAGGTCCACATCACAATGTGCCTCAGACCTGACTGAACGGTTTGATTTGATCTTTGCAGAGTCATTAAAAAGCCTCCTCGGGTAAATTGGCACAAGTCATATCGCGATTGCTCACCACTTGCAGCCATGCCTCAATCTTGGGTAGTTCGTAATGGAAAAAGTATTTGGCGGCGGCCTGACGACCTGCATGAGCAGGACTTTCATCTGAGGGGCAAGACGCCGTGACATCGAGCCACACCCAG
Source organism: uncultured Burkholderiales bacterium (assembly GCA_903844775.1). Lineage (GTDB taxonomy): Bacteria > Pseudomonadota > Gammaproteobacteria > Burkholderiales > Burkholderiaceae_C > Limnohabitans_A. Next base: position 8,413 of record CAIMUZ010000182.1, read on the forward strand.
GCCAGCACCAAATGGCCAAATGCTTGTAAATAAGGCACCGCATTGGCCAAAGCTTCTTGCGGTTGGCCTGACGACCACGCCATTTGAGTGGCGGCCACCACTTGATGCAACGCCTTTGTCAAGGCTTCGGCATGAGGCATCAAGTCTGGTTGAATCATGGCCTTGACAGCCGTTTGATGCATGCGATTCGCCAGCAACTGAAAGCCCCTGCCCTCTTCCATCAACACTTTTCGGCCCAACAAGTCCATGGCTTGAATGCCATGTGTACCTTCATGAATCATGTTCAAACGGTTATCGCGCCAATATTGCTCAACTGGAAAGTCGCGGGTGTAACCATAGCCACCGTGAATTTGGATAGCCAAACTGTTGGCTTCGAGACACCATTCACTGGGCCAACTTTTTGCGATTGGCGTTAAAACTTCTAGCAACAATCTGGCTTCATCGGCAGAAGTTTGTGATCCTGTGTGCTGTTCGTCGACCAACTTGGCACAATAGAGTTCAAGCGCTAACGCGCCTTCGCAGTAAGATTTTTGCGCTAACAGCATGCGTTTGATATCTGCATGCTCAATGATCCTGACTTGAGATTGCGCCGCATCTTTAACGACCTTTTGGCTGCCACCTGCAACCGGCCGACCTTGAGGACGGTTCTTGGCGTATTCAAGACTGGCCTGATAACCCGCCATGCCCAGCATGGTGGCCGCCAACCCCACACCGATCCGTGCTTCGTTCATCATGTGGAACATGTAACCCAAGCCGCGCCCTGGCTCACCCACCAAATAGCCGATGGCACCGCTGCCATCGCTTTTGGTGTTGTCTGTTTGCACAGGGTACTTGCCCTCTCCAAAATTGAGCAAGGTGTTGGTGGTGCCACGCCATCCGCATTTGTGATTGAGGCCCGCCAAAGCAACGTCATTGCGAACGCCGCTGAGCTCTCCTTTTACGTTCACCAATTTCTTTGGCACCACAAACAAAGATATCCCTTTCACGCCAGGCACGAGTTTGCCATCAGTGCCTGGTATTTTGGCCAAAACCAAATGGATGATGTTTTCTGTCAGTTCATGTTCGCCTGCGGAGATCCACATCTTGTTCCCCTTCAAGCGATAGCGTGGGCCCAAAGGATCGACTGCAAAGGCTTCCCCATCGGGTGTGGCCCGCGTCATCACATCGCTCAAGGATGAGCCTGCTTGCGGTTCTGACAAACACATGGTGCCTGACCACCGACCCGAAAATTCGTTGAGCGCAAAAACCTCTTTTTGCAAGGTTGAGCCGTGCGCCATCAATAAGTTGGCATTGCCGACGGTCAACATGCCAGACCCCATGCTGACAGAAGCCATGGCAAAAAAAGTGTTGGCGGCAGCTTCTACGGTGTAGGGCAACTGCATTCCACCAATTTCGTAGTCTTGCGCTGCACTCAACATACCCGAGGCTGCATAGGCTTGATGTGCTTCGTGAGTGGCCTGTGGCAAGATGACTTTTTCGCCATCAAAATGAGGCTCTTCGGTATCGACAAGCCGATTGAACGGAGCGTATTTTTCACGTGCGATTTTCTCGCATGTATCGAGCACCGCATCAAATGTTTCGCGACTGTGATCGGAGAATCTGGCGCGTTCTTGCAAACGCTCAACTTCCAACCATTCATACAAGAAGAAATCTAAAGTGGATCGCAGAGTCATGGCAAAGAGTTTCAACAGAAATTAAAACGGGCGGCCAGCGTGGTTAGCGGGACGCCCGTGGAAGCAAGAGGTCTGTGTTAGAGAACTTCAAAAATACCGCAAGCACCCATACCGCCACCAATGCACATAGTGACTGCAACGCGTTTTGCGCCGCGCCGCTTGCCCTCAATCAAAGCATGGCCCGTCAGACGTTGGCCACTCACACCGTAAGGATGTCCTACGGCAATAGCACCACCATTGACATTCAAGCGATCGGGTGGAATGCCCAAGGTGTCACGACAATACAAGACTTGAACAGCAAAGGCTTCGTTGAGCTCCCACAAATCAATGTCTGACACTTTCAAGCCCAGCCGCGCCAAAACTTTGGGCACGGCAAAGACAGGGCCAATGCCCATTTCATCGGGTTCGCAACCTGCAACTGCAAAACCCAAGAATCGACCCAGTGGTTTCAATCCACGCTGCTCTGCCAATTTTTCATCCATGACCACGCAAGCGCCTGCGCCGTCGGAGAACTGGCTTGCATTGCCAGCAGAGATCAAGCCGTTAGGTAAGGCAGAACGCAAACCAGAAATGGCCTCCACGGTGGTTCCTTCGCGCAGGCCTTCATCTTTGCTGACGGTCACTTGCTTGGTCATCAGTCCCATGACCTTGTCGATGACGCCAGCAGAGACCGTGATGGGTGCTATTTCTGCATCAAACAAACCTGCGGTTTGCGCAGCACAGGCTTTTTGCTGACTTGCAGCACCATATTCGTCCATGCGATCACGGCCAATTTTGTAGCGTTTGGCCACTTGCTCGGCAGTTTGCAACATGCTCCAGTAAATTTCAGGCTTGATTTTGGCCAAGGCCAAATCTTGCAACATGTGTTGATTGATTTCTTGTTGAACACAAGAAATGCTCTCTACACCACCCGCCACATAAACTTGTCCTTCACCCGCGATGATGCGCTGGGCAGCCAGAGCAATGGTTTGCAAGCCAGAGGAACAAAACCGATTGACGGTAAGGCCTGACACTGAAATGGGCAAGCCTGCTTTCAATGCAATTTGACGTGCAATGTTGGCGCCTGTGGCACCTTCAGGCGTGGCGCAACCCATGATGACGTCTTCAACTTCACCAGCCTCTATGCCAGCGCGTTGAACCGCATGTTGAACGGCATGACCCCCTAAGGTGGCACCATGCGTCATGTTGAAAGCGCCTTTCCAGCTCTTGGCCAGAGGCGTGCGTGCGGTCGAAACAATGACGGCGTTTGACATATTGAATACCTCTGATCAGTTGAAAGTTTTGCCTTCGGCCACCAAACGGGCCAAAAGCGGTGCAGGTTGCCAGAAGGCGGCATCGTCATGCGGATTTTTTGCAAAGCGTTTCATGGCTTCAGCCACATTGAACAAGCCCACTTGGTCAGCATAAAGCATGGGGCCGCCACGGAAGATGGGGAAACCATAGCCTGTGAGATAAACCATGTCGATGTCGCTGGCCTTGCCTGCAATACCTTCTTCCAAAATGTGTGCAGCCTCATTGATGAGTGAATAGACCAAGCGTTGAACAATTTCTTCATCAGAAATTTTGCGAGGCGTGATACCTTCAGCCGTACGGTGCTTTTCGATCATCTCGACCACCAAAGCACTTGGAATGGCATCACGTTTACCGGCTTGATAGTCGTACCAACCGGCACTCGTTTTTTGACCATAGCGCCCCATTTCGCACAACAGGTCTGCCGTCTTACTGTATTTCAAACCGGGGCGCTCAACGCTGCGGCGTTTGCGAATGGCCCAGCCAATGTCGTTGCCCGCCAAGTCACCCATTCGAAATGGCCCCATGGCAAAACCGAATTTCTCAACAGCTTTGTCTACTTGAGCAGGCGTGCAACCTTCTTCGATGAGGAAGCCTGCTTGGCGGCTGTATTGCTCAATCATGCGATTGCCAATAAAACCGTCACACACGCCGGACACCACTGAAGTTTTCTTGATCTTTTTGCCCAATGCCATCACGGTGGCCAAAACGTCTTTGCCGGTTTTGGCACCACGCACCACTTCCAACAATTTCATCACATTGGCAGGACTGAAAAAGTGCATTCCCACCACGTCTTCAGGACGCTTGGTGAACGATGCAATCTTGTTGACATCCAAGGTAGAAGTGTTGGAGGCCAAAATAGCACCTGGCTTCATCACTTCATCAAGTTTCTTGAAAACAGCCTCTTTGACGCCCATTTCTTCAAACACCGCTTCAATCACGAGATCAGCGGTACCAATGTCGTCATAGCTTAAGGTGGTGCTGAGCAACGCCATGCGCTGCTCATATTTGTCTTGCTTAAGTTTGCCTTTTTTAATTTGCGATTCGTAATTCTTGCGAATGGTCGCAACACCGCGGTCTAAGGCCTCTTGCTTCATCTCAAGCATCTTGGCTGGAATGCCCGCATTCAAGAAGTTCATAGAGATACCACCGCCCATGGTGCCAGCACCAATGACAGCTACAGAAGCAATGTTGCGTTTAGGCGTGTCTTCTGGCACATCAGCAATCTTGGAGGCTGCGCGATCGGCCATGAAAATGTGTCTCAAGGAACGGCACTCTGGGGTCCACATGAGGTTGGTGAAAATCTCTCGTTCAAAGGCCATGCCATCTTCAAATTTTTTCTGGGTGGCGGCTTCAACTGCATCCACACACTTGGGGGGGGCCGGAAAGTTTTTGGCCATGCCCTTCACCATGTTGCGTGCAAATTGGAAATAAGCATCGCCTTGAGGGTGTTTGCACGGCAAATTGCGAACCAAGGGCAATGCTGCGCCATCGGCATGCTGTGCGGCCAATTCTTTGGCATACGCCAATGCTTCTGCTGCCAACGATTCAGCTGAAGTCGCCATCCGATCAAACAATTTTTGCCCAGGCAACATGGCAAGCATTTCGCTGTTAATTGCCTCACCGCTGACAATCATGTTGAGTGCGGGCTCGACGCCAATGACACGGGGCAAACGCTGTGTTCCGCCTGCACCTGGGATCAAGCCCAGTTTGACTTCAGGCAACGCAACCTTGCAACCAGGTGCCGCAATACGGTAATGACAGCCCAATGCCAACTCTAATCCGCCACCCATTGCAACTGAATGCAGAGCAGCCAGGACTGGCTTAGAGGAGTTTTCGCAAGCCTTGATAACGCTTAAAAGGTTGGGTTCTTGGACCGCCTTAGGTGAACCAAATTCACGGATGTCTGCACCCCCGGAGAAGGCTTTGCCGCCCCCCGTGATGACAATGGATGTCACTGCGGCATCGGCATTGGCTTGGGTCAACCCATCGGTGATACCAAGACGTGTGGACAAACCTAAACCGTTGACCGGTGGATTTGACAAGGTGATCACGGCCACATCGCCAATAACTTTGTATTCAGCTGTCATGCTGGTTTTCCTCAAATGGTGGGGAGAATCGCAAAATAGAACGGGCGTTCTATTTTCATTGATTCTAGGGGGTTTCTGAATGCGTGTGAAGCTTGAATGTCGCTGAAGAGACGATTAAATGCAGCCATGCGCTTCCATTTAAACTTCCAACCACTCCTTACGGATGTAGTCGTTTTGATTCAATTCTGAGGGTGTACCCTCAAAAACAATGCTGCCATGACCCATGACCAAGGCTCGGTCTGATATTTTCATGGCAATCGTTAACTTTTGTTCAATCAGTAAAACTGAGATGCCGTTGTCTTTGAGCTTCTTTAGATACTCGCCCACCAGTTCAACAATTTTTGGGGCCAAACCCTCAGTAGGTTCGTCAATGATGATGAGGTCCGGATCGCCCATGAGCGTTCGGCAGAGGGTGAGCATTTGTTGTTCGCCACCAGATAAAACACCCGCTTCAGTATGTTGACGTTCCTGCAACCTGGGAAACATTTGATACATGTCGCTAAACGACCATCGGCTGCCCACGCCGTCGCCTTTTTGGCCCAACATCAAGTTTTGATGAACCGTGAGCTTAGGGAAAATATCCCTGTTTTCAGGGACGTAGCCCAAACCCAAGTGTGCAATTTCAAATGGCTTTTTGCCAACAATGGCTTGGCCATTCCAATCGATTTGCCCTTGACAATCCACCATACCCATGATGGCCTTGGCGGTGGTCGAGCGACCTGAGCCGTTGCGGCCTAAGAGCGCCACAATTTCGCCCGGTTGAACATTGAAACTCACACCATGCAGAACATGGCTTTTGCCGTAGTAGGCATGAAGGTTGTCAATGTGAAGCATCTCAGTGACCTCCTGCTTGCTCATCTGCTGGATGCGAGCCTAAATAGGCCTCTTGAACACGTGCATTCGCGCGAACAGCCTCGGGTGTGTCAAAGGCAATCACTTCGCCATAGACAACCACCGCAATCTTGTCCGCCAAACCAAACACAACGCCCATATCATGTTCGACGGTTAATAAGGTTTTACCGACCGTCACTTGCTTGATCAAATTGATAAAGCGACTTGTTTCACTTTTGCTCATGCCTGCTGTGGGTTCATCCAGCAAAATAACTTCCGCGCCACCCGCAATGGTGATGCCGATTTCCAAAGCACGTTGCTCTGCATAGGTGAGGTTCATGGCCAATACATCGCGCTTTTTATCAAGGCGAATCATTTCCATGTATTTCTCCGCAAGTTCGTTAGCATCTTTCAGTCCAGAGAGAAACTTTAAAAATGTGTATTTGTAACCAAGGCTCCAAAGCACAGCACATCGTACGTTTTCAAAAACGCTGAGCTTTGGAAAAATATTGGTAATTTGAAAACTTCGCGACAGTCCCATCCGATTAATTTCGTAAGGCGCCTTATGGTCAATGCGTTGGCCCTTTAGCAAAATTTCTCCACTGGTGGGTCCGAAACGGCCACTGATCAAATTAAACAAGGTCGATTTGCCGGCACCATTGGGGCCAATAATACCGATACGCTCGCCAGCATTCACTGCCAAATTGGCACCGCGAATAATTTCAGTCTTGCCGAAATTTTTTCGCAAATCAATGAGTTCGAGTGCATAGGCCATTACGCTGCCTCCCGACGTTTAATTTCTTTTTCAATTTCAATTTGAATGTCACTCCACTCCACCAAAAAATGACGCCTGGCCACTTCAAACAAGCCCAAACCAGTGAGCATGACAAAGACAGAACCAAACCAGCTGTCAACACCCTTTGCATTCAAAGTAATGCCCATGAATTTCAAATAATCACCCAAGGCGGAATTGAGTTGCAAGTGATAGACCATTTCAATCATGGCGCCGGCCCCAATCAACGCAACCATTGCCGTGAGAAAGAGGCCTAAATAACTGACCCAGATTTGTTTGAGTTTGCCAAATGAAGCGGCCCTCAAATTCATCATGATCAAACTGGCGATGCCACCGGGTGCGTACATCACCATAAACAAGAACAGAAGCCCTAAATAAAGCAACCACGCCTTGGTGAACTCTGACAACAGGACAAAGGCTAAAACCATCAAAATCCCGCCAATGATGGGGCCAAAGAAGAATGTGGCTCCGCCGAGGAATGTGAACAACAAATAGCCGCCAGAGCGGCCTGTACCCACCACTTCAGCCGTGACAATTTCAAAGTTAAGCGCACCTAAACCGCCTGAAATGCCCGCAAAAAACCCGGCAATGATGAAAGCGAGATAACGAACACGTTGTGTGTTGTAGCCAATGAATTCAACACGTTCTGGATTGTCGCGAACCGCATTCAGAATCCGACCCAAAGGAGTTTGTGTAAAGGCATACATCAATGCAACACAGACAAAGGTGTAGCAAGCGATCAAATAGTAAATTTGAACTTGAGGGCCAAATGTGATACCCCAGACACTGGCACCAGCGACTCGATTGCCGGAAATACCTGCTTCGCCGCCAAAGAACTCAGAGAACATCAAGGACATGGCAAAAACCAACTCAGCGACACCCAAGGTGATCATGGCAAAAGGCGTCCCAGATTTTTTAGTGGTGACGTAACCCAATAGAACCGCAAAGCCCATCCCTGCTACACCACCCACCAAGGGCAGTAAGCTCACCGGTATGGAGGATTGCCCTGCCGTCACAGCGTTCAAGGCATGGATGGCAACAAAAGAACCCAGTCCAGTGTAAACCGCATGACCAAAGCTCAACATGCCACCCTGCCCGAGCAAAATGTTGTAGGACAAACAAGCAATGATGGCAATGCCCATTTGTGCCAACATGGTGCCCGACAAATTGCTGGTGAATACCAAGGGCGCAAAAATCAAGACGATGGCGAACAATGACCAAATGATCCATCGGCCAACGTTGTAGGGTTTGAATTTGTAACTGGCCATGATTTCAACCCTCCCTTGTGCCCAAGAGTCCCTTGGGTCTGAAAATCAAGATGAGGACCAAAAACACATAAGGAAGAATGGGTGCGACTTGTGAAATTGTGAGCTTCAAAAAGGAGTTGTTGCGTGCAGCATCTGACAACCCAACGCCCATGCTTTGCGCCACACTCACAAAAGAGTAGTCAAAGGCAATGGCAAAGGTTTGAATGACGCCAATCAACAGGGATGCTAAGAAAGCGCCGGACAGGGAGCCCATTCCACCCACGACCACCACCACAAAAATAACCGAGCCCACGGTGGCACCCATGGCGGGCTCAGTCACAAACGTGCTGCCACCAATCACACCCGCCAAACCTGCTAAGCCCGTCCCTGCGCCAAACACCAGCATGAAGACTCGGGGCACGTTGTGTCCCAAAGACTCCACCGCTTCAGGATGCGTGAGTGCCGCTTGAATCACCAATCCGATGCGCGTCTTGGTGAGTAATAACCACAGCGAGACAAGCATCAAGAGCGCCACGATCATCATGAAACCACGTGTGGCAGGAAACGGGGTGCAAATTAAACGGATGGCAGCATCGGCTGTTTGACACATCTCTGCGGGCGCAGCACCCCAAACGAAAGTCATACCGGTCAAAGAATGATTAACCAAGGTAAACGCAGCACCCTTGAGTAAATCGGGTGGTACGAACTCAACGGCCGTACGCCCCCAGATGAGTTGAACCAACTCGTAAACAATGTAAGAAAGTCCGAAGGTGACCAATAACTCGGGGACATGCCCAAATTTATGAACTTTACGAAGTGTGAGCCGTTCGAAAATAACACCACACGCACCGACCAAAATGGGCGCAATCAAGAGTGCGGGCCAAAAACCAATGACGCTATTGAGACTGTAGCCAAAGTAGGCGCCGATCATGTAAAACGAAGCGTGCGCAAAATTCAAAACGCCCATCATGCTGAAAATCAATGTCAGACCTGAGCTGAGCATGAATAACAGCAAACCATAACACATGCCATTGAGCATGGAAATGATTAAAAACTCCATAAACCAACCTTCCGAAAGTCACAAGTGGTCAATCACAAAAAAAAGGGCCCGATCCCATTTGGCGCGGGCCCTTCCTAGCATGAGTTGAAATTAACCGGGGCGCTTCATCTGGCAGCTGGTGGGCGTGCTAGAAATGTAGGATGGAAATTCCTTCACTGGAACCAAGGTCATGCCTGTGTTTTCAACACTGTAGTTGTACTTCTTGTCGGTCTTGCTCCAAACAGTCAAGTACAAAGGTTGTTGCAACTGGTGATCTGTTTTACGCATCTGAATCTCACCGTTGAACACGCTCTTGCTGGAAATACCTTCCAGAGCGGCGGCTACTTTCAGGGGATCTGTCGATTTAGCTTTTGCCATCGCATCACCCAAGGTGGTAAAAATGTTGATGACTGACCCTGTGTAGAAGTCATCATTGAACTTGGCTTTGAACTCTTCTTGGTACTTGTCCATGAGCCCGCCCATTTTGTAATGGCCATACCCAATTTGGAACACACGGCCTTCACCGTTTTTACCCAATGCTGTTGGTGTGCCTGTCACACCCGTGTAGTAAGTGTAAAAAGTACCTGTGTAGCCGCCTTCATTGGCTGCCTTCACAAGCAATGCCAAGTCGGAGCCCCAATTGCCAGTGACCACTGTGTCGGCACCGGAGGCTTTAATTTTCGCTACATAGGGTGCAAAGTCACGGACTTGCGCCAATGGGTGCAAATCTTCGCCCACGATTTGGACATCGGGACGCTTACGGCTGATGCCTTCTTTAAAGAACCTTGCAACTTGATGACCGTGCGAATAATTTTGGTTCAACAAGAAAATTTTCTTGGTTTCAGGACGGTCCTTCATGAAGGTTGTGAGCGCTTCCATTTTCATGGAGGTATCTGCGTCGAAACGGAAGTGCCAATAGCTGCACTTGCTGTTGGTGAAGTCAGGATCAACGGCAGAATGATTCAAGAAAATAATTTCTTTTCCGGGGTTGCGTTCGTTGTGCTTGTTAACAGCCTCAATGAGGGCGCCCGCTACGCCAGAGCCATTACCTTGTGTGATGTAACGGATGCCCTGGTCAGTGGCTGCTTTTAAAACGTTCAAACTTTCTGCGGGACTGAGTTTGTTGTCGAATCCGACCACTTCAAACTTCACGCCAGCAGGATTCGTAGCACTGTATTTTTCAGCAAAAAATTGAAAGCTTTTGAGTTGGTTATTTCCAACGGGTGCCATCAGGCCCGACAAAGGATCGATCCAAGCGATTTTAACGGTTTCACCCTTTTGAGCATGGGCTCCGAATGCGCTCATGGCCAATGCGGCGACTGCGATTGAACGAATTGCAAATTTCATATTTGGGCTCCAACAGTTTTAGAAAAAATTAACGAACCTGAGCGTACCTGTTTTACGGGAGATTCCGGTCGGGGTTTGCCCTAGGCGAATTGGGGCAAAACCTATCAACTTTAGAACACCTTGACTCGCATTAGGCAGATGGCAATTGATAAGCCGTTAATTGCTCACGCAATTTGGTTTTCAGCATTTTTCCGGTGGCACCCAAGGGAATGGCTTCGACAACAATAGCATCGTCAGGAATTTGCCATTTTGCTGTTTTGCCCTCCTAAAATTGCAAAAGATCGTGCACCGTTAAGGTGCTGCCAGGCTTCTTGACCACACACCCCACCGGCCGCTCATCCCATTTGGGGTGCGGCATGCCAATGCAGGCCGCCATGAGCACATCGGGATGCGCCATGGCAATATTTTCGATATCGATGGAGCTAATCCACTCACCGCCCGACTTGATCACATCTTTACTGCGGTCGGTAATTTGCATAAAACCATCTTCGTCTATCGTCGCAACATCGCCGGTAGGAAACCATCCGTCGACCAGGGGTGCTGGTCCTTCTTGTTTGTAATACTCGCGAATAATCCAGGGCCCTTTGACCAACAAGTCGCCATAGGTTTTGCCATCGTTTGGCAGCGCTTCTCCGGCTTCATTCACAATTTTCATGTCGACACCAAAAATACAGCGGCCTTGTTTAAGGCGAAGCTTCATTTGGTCCTCAGCGGGTAAATCGAGATGCTTGTTTTTCAAGGTACACAAAGTGCCCAGTGGGCTCATCTCCGTCATGCCCCATGCATGTAAAACGTCAACGCCGTAGTCTTGACGGAACGCTTCAATCATGGCGGGTGGACAGGCAGAGCCGCCTATGACCGTTCGCTTCAGGCTAGAGAATCGAAGATGGGCAGGCTTCATGTGCCCCAGCAACATTTGCCAGACTGTGGGGACACCAGCGGCAAATGTGACTTTCTCAGCTTCAATGAGCTCGTAGACAGATTTTCCATCCATGGCGGGGCCAGGAAATACCAATTTGGCGCCCGTCATGGCTGCGCTGTAGGGAATACCCCAGGCATTCACATGGAACATGGGAACCACCGGCAGGATGGCATCACGTGCAGAAATACACATCACATCGGGCAATGCCGCTGCATAGGCATGGAGCAATGTCGACCGGTGGCTGTACAAGGCCGCCTTTGGATTGCCTGTGGTGCCACTCGTATAGCACATGCTGGAAGCTGTGTTTTCATCCAATTCGGGCCACGCGTATTGGGTGGACTTTCCTGACAAAAGTTCTTCGTAACTCATCAAATTAGGGATGCCTGAGTCCTTGGGCAGCTTGTCTTTGTCGCAAAGTGCCACCCAATGCTTAACCGTCGTGCATCTGGCATGAACGGCTTGAACCAAAGGCAAAAAGCTCATGTCAAAGCAAAGAATTTGGTCCTCAGCATGATTGGCAATCCAAACCACTTGATCGGGGTGAAGTCTGGGATTCAAAGTATGGAGAACCCGTCCGGAACCGCTGACGCCAAAGTACAGCTCGAGATGGCGATATCCATTCCAGGCCAGGGTGGCCACTCGGTCGCCATGGGCCAACTTGAACGAATCCAAAACATGGGCCACTTGACGTGAACGATTGGCGACATCGCCCCATGTGTATCTGTGGATATCACCCTCTACACGCCTAGACACAACTTCACCGTCTTGGTGATGGCGATTTGCAAATTCAATCAAAGAAGAAATCAGCAATGACTGCTGCTGCATGAGTCCCAACATGTCAACCTCAATGTCAAAAGTAAAACAAGCCCCTTTTTAGCATGATTGAAGGGCTTAAAACCTAAACCCAGTGGGGATATGGGCGAATCAAAAGAGACTGACAATCAGGGCTATGAATTGGATCAATCGTTTTGCAGAACTTGGACCGGGTTATTCAACCAAGGTCTTACCTTCCCCTGTGCCTCAGGCCTTTTGGGTCTCGCGCAATTTTGAGTTGAGTGAAACTTTGGGCTTACCCCCCGCTTGGCTGATGGGTGATGAAGGTTTGGCCGTGTTCAGCGGCAATGGTGCTTGGGAAGGCATGGCCCCAAGCGCAAGTGTTTACAGCGGCCATCAATTTGGTCAATGGGCAGGTCAGCTGGGCGACGGCCGTGCACTCAGCTTGGGAGAGTATCAATCGCCCAGCAGAACCATCGAAATTCAATTGAAAGGGGCCGGCAAAACACCTTTTTCCAGGATGGGGGATGGTCGCGCCGTTCTGCGCTCGAGCATTCGCGAATTTCTTTGTAGCGAAGCCATGGCGGGCCTGGGCATTCCAAGCACTCGCGCCCTTTGCCTTACCTCATCGCCACTCAAAGTGCTTCGGGAGGAGCTCGAAACTGCCGCCATCGTGACGCGAACTGCGCCGAGCTTTATTCGTTTTGGTCACTTTGAACACTTCGCAAATAACGTCGGTTCTGAAGGGTTTCAAGCTTTAAAAAATTTAGCAGATTTCACACGCCAGAACTTCCTTCAGACGAACGATGAATTTTCAGACAATCCCTATGCCAATATGCTTCATACGGTGACGGTCAAAACAGCAGACTTAGTGGCGCAGTGGCAAGCCGTCGGCTTTTGCCATGGTGTGATGAATACCGACAACATGAGTATTTTGGGCCTCACGATTGATTACGGTCCTTTTCAGTTTTTAGACGGTTTTAATCCGCTGCACATTTGCAACCATTCCGATCATCAGGGTCGTTATGCCTATAACCGGCAACCTCAAGTGGCCTATTGGAATTTATTTTGTCTCGCTCAAGCTCTGATGCCGCTCATTGAAGACCAAGACTTGGCAATGCGAGCTCTAGAGGACTACAAATCTAGGTATGCCGACGCATGGCTTTCAAAGTTTCTGAACAAGCTCGGGCTGCCCTTCCCTGCTGATTCGTCGTCCAGGGCCTCAGATCTTGGCTTGTTGAATGAACTCCTCGACATTCTTGCCAAAGAACAGGTTGATTTCACAATTTTCTGGCGCAGGTTGAGTCATGCCGTTTCGGAAAGAGCGGCCGAGCACGCCTCATGGCAACATGTGTCTGAACTTTTTTTGGACCAATCTGCTTGGAAGAGTTGGCAATTAAAATACGTGCAACGTTTGGCACTCATGGACCACTTAATCAGCCAACAAACGATGCTTCTTGCCAATCCTAAATATGTTTTGCGCAATCATTTGGCAGAAGCTGCCATTCAAAAATCGAAACTGGGCGATCATTCGGAGGTTGAAACACTCTTCAAATTGTTAAAGTCACCCTTCGATGAACAACCTGAATTTGATCACTATGCTAATCTTCCGCCCGCATGGGCCGCTGACATTGAAATAAGCTGTTCTTCGTAATCACATGAATTCAAAACCTCTCCCCCAAACCGACGATGAATGGCGTGAGTGGCTTCGCGCTAAAAATGCAGAGCCCTTGGCTTTCGAAGTAGCGCGCAAAGCAGCCACTGAGCGCCCTTTCACTGGCAAGTACGAAACGCATTGGAAGTCTGGCCAGTACCACTGCATCTGTTGCGATGCCAAGTTGTTTGATTCAAGCACCAAATTTGATGCAGGCTGCGGCTGGCCTTCTTTTTATCAATCAGCTGATCAAAATGCCGTGCTTCAAAAAGTAGACCGGAGTCACGGCATGATGCGTGTTGAAAGTGTTTGCGCTCAGTGCGGCGCGCACCTGGGACATGTGTTTGAAGACGGCCCCGAACCCACTGGCTTGAGGTATTGCATGAATTCGGCCTCACTTCAATTTAAAAAGCCGTGACATGAAAATTATTTTGGACCTGTTCCCCATTCTGTTATTTTTCGCAGCTTATAAGTTCACAAGTATTTACGAAGCAACCGCTGTATTGATGGCAGCCACTGTGGTCCAAAGCCTCTGGATGTACAAAATTGATGGCAAACTGGCAACGATGCAAAAAGCAAGTCTGGTCTTGATTTTGGTATTTGGCAGTTTGACCTTGTTTTTTCAGGATGACCGTTTCATCAAATTCAAGCCCACCTTGCTGTATTCGTGCATGGCGCTTGGACTGCTCATTTCTCAATTTGTATTTAAAAAGAACTTTCTCAAGTCCATGCTGGGTGCTCAGGTCGAACTTGAAGACAGCAAATGGCATTCTTTGAGTATTTCTTGGATACTCTATTGCATCTTCATGGCCAGCATCAATGCTTACGTTGCAAGCTACTACAGCACAGAAGAATGGGTTGATTTTAAGATTTGGGGCTACATTTTTCCGCTCACCTTCATTGTGGGAACCGGCATCTACATTGCCAAAAATGCCACGCAGAAAGATGATGCACCCACGCCAGAGAACAAAGAATAAGCCTGCTCATCATGCTCAATTTAGACGCACTCCCCCCCCTCAGTTCATGGCAGCCTCTGATTCAAGAGGTTCTCCAAAACCGATTTGATCCTCGATTTTTAGAAGTCCTGGACGAAAGCGCTCACCATGCTGGGCACGCTGGCGCCACTGAATCTGGCATGAACAGCCACTTTCGCGTTCGAATTGCTTCTGACAAATTTGAGGGCCTGACCAGAGTTCAACGTCACAGGCTTGTGTATGATTCGCTCCAAGAATTCCTGGACCACGGACTGCATGCCTTGGCCATTGAATTTCGATAATCTTTCCATTTACTTGAAATTTAAGGAATCTGATGAAATTTTCTAAACTGGCCTTGAGTTTGTTGGTCGCATTGAGTTTTTCTGCTTCGGCGCAAAATTTGGCCATCGTCAACGGCAAACCCGTCCCCAGCTCACGTGTTGAAGCCTTGAAGCAACAAGTAGAGCGCTCTGGTCGTCCCGTGACACCCGAAATTTTGGCGCAGATTAAAGAAGAATTGATTGCTCGGGAAGTCTTCATGCAAGAAGCGCGTAAACGCGGCCTTGACGCATCGGAAGATTACAAAGCTCAGTTGGAACTGGCCCGCCAAAGTATTCTCATTCGCGAGTTATTTGCCAACTTCCAAAAGAAAAATCCTGTGTCCGACGCGGAAATTAAAGCGGAGTACGACAAGTTTGTTGGCGCCAATGGCGGCAAAGAATATCGTGCTAGACACATCTTGGTTGAAAAAGAAGACGAAGCCAAGGCCTTGATTGCTGACATCAAAAAGGGCGGTAAGTTTGAAGATCTCGCCAAGAAAGTTTCAAAAGATCCAGGTTCTGGTGCTAATGGAGGTGATTTGGATTGGGCTAATGCCTCAAGCTACGTTCCTGAATTTTCGAACGCCATGGTCAAACTTGAAAAAGGCCAAATGACGGAAGCGCCCATTAAAAGCCAATTTGGATTCCACATCATCCGCGTTGACGATGTTCGCGATGCGCAGTTGCCCAAGTTAGAAGAAGTGAAACCCCAAATCACACAACAACTGACACAAAGCAAATTGAGTAAATTCCAGGAAGATTTGCGCGCAAAAGCCAAAATTAAATAAACTCACAAACGACAAAGAAGCACTTGAACTCTTGGGTTCAAGTGCTTTTTTCGTGGTCGGTTGGATTCAGCGAAGACGGGTCACTTAACCCACCGTCTTGCATTCTGCCAAAGTCGTAACCAGGGACTGTCATGTGAGACGTCACCCGATGTGTAACTCATTTGAACATTTCTAAAAACGCGTTCTGGGTGCGGCATCATGGCTGTAAAACGACCATCGGGGGTTGTGACCGAGGTTAATCCGCCAGAACTACCGTTGGGGTTGGCAGGGTATGTTTGGGTGGGGTTGCCCCAATTGTCGACAAACCGCATTGCCGCAATGACGCGCTCAGCATTACCGCGGTATTTGAAATTGGCAAATCCTTCACCGTGCGCAACCGCAATGGGCATGCGACTTCCCGCCATGTCTTGAAGAAAAATGCTGGGCGACTCTAAAACCTCAACCATCGACAGTCGCGCTTCAAATCTTTCACTTTGGTTGGTGGTAAAACGCGGCCAATCTTGCGCACCTGGAATGATGTCGGCCAATTCGGCAAACATTTGGCAGCCATTACAAACACCTAAACCAAAGGTGTCTTGTCGCGCAAAGTAGGCTTTAAATTCATCAGCCAACTTTGAGTTAAAGCTGATGCTGCGCGCCCAGCCGATGCCAGCACCCAATGTGTCGCCATAACTAAAGCCACCACAAGCCACCAAGCCTTTGAAGTCTTTGAGGCTGACACGCCCCGACTGTAAATCGGTCATGTGAACGTCATGCGATTCAAAGCCAGCCTTGTCAAATGCATAGGCCATTTCAACATGTGAGTTAACACCCTGCTCTCGCAAAATAGCCACACGTGGATGCGACAAATTGAGCCAAGGTGCTGCCACATTGTCTTCGGGCTTAAAGCTCAACGACACATGCAGACCGGGATTGCTTGGCAAACCAACGCCGGCATGTTCACTCTCAGCACAGCTTGGGTTGTCGCGCTGTTGACAAATCTTCCAACTCACACTGTCCCAAACCTGATGCAAGTCTTCTACTTTGGCAGAGAAAATTTCGTGTGTGTCGCGCCAAATACTCAACGCACCGACACCCTTGGTCATCGCGGAATGAGAGGGCCGAGTTTTGCCAATCACATGACTGTGTTTGGAGAGTTTGTGTTCACGCAAAGCCTGCATGACGTCGGCTCTATCTTGAGTCGCAATTTGAATGACCACGCCCAATTCTTCATTGAACAAGGCTTTCAAAGTAAGTTCTTCGCGGCGTGCACTCACTTGTTGAACCCAATTTTTGGCATCACCATGGTCTGCGCGACTGTCTGAAATACCATCGCCTTCAGTGACCAATAAATCAATGTTCAGCGCTACACCCACTTGCCCCGCAAAGCACATTTCAGCCACTGCACTGAACAAGCCACCATCAGAACGATCATGATATGCAAGCAATTTACCTTCGGTGCGAAGGTGGTTGATGACCTTCACCAGATTGACCAAGTTCTGAGGGACATCGAGGTCGGGGACGGTATCACCAGACTGTTGCAGGACCTGTTCAAGGATGCTGCCACCCATGCGGAAATGACCTTCACTCAAATCAATCAGTATCAGTGTGGTGTCATCTAAGCTTGAATTTAATTGTGGTGTCAGTGTGCCCCGCACATCAGACAATGAGGCAAATGCACTCACAATCAAACTGACAGGTGAGGTCACTTTGTGAGAGCCCCTGTCGTCCGTCCACAGTGTTTTCATCGACAGGCTGTCCTTGCCCACAGGAATGGACACGCCTAGCGCAGGACACAATTCAAGGCCAACCGCTTTCACGGTTTCATACAAGGCTGCATCCTCACCGGGTTCACCGCAAGCTGCCATCCAATTGGCACTGAGCTTCACTCGGTCTAGCTCAATCGGAGCTGCCAATAAATTGGTAATGGCTTCGGCTACGGCCATGCGACCTGAAGCTGCGGCATTCACACTGGCAAGCGGTGTCCGTTCGCCCATGCTCATGGCTTCGCCTTTGAAGCCCTTGTAGTCGGCCAAAGTGACGGCGCAATCGGCAACAGGAACCTGCCATGGGCCCACCATTTGATCTCGGTGTGTGAGACCTCCGACAGTGCGATCGCCGATCGTGATCAAAAACCGTTTTGAAGCAACCGTGGGATGGCTCAATACCTGAACGATCACCTCTTGCAAGTTGATGCCTGTCAGGTCGATAGGTGTGGTTTGGCGCTTCAGTGAGCCTACGTCACGGTGCATTTTGGGTGGCTTGCCCAACAACACGTTCATGGGCATGTTGACAGGCGTTTTGAATGCCTGAACAGACGCTTCGCCGTCTGCCAATATCAATTGACGCTCTTCAGTCGCGACGCCAACAACAGCAAAAGGACATCGCTCACGTTCGCAAAATGCTTTGAAGACTTCAAGTGAAGCTGGCGCAATGGCCAAAACGTATCGCTCTTGACTCTCGTTGGACCAAATTTCTTTGGGCGACAAACCCGAAGCTTCTAAGGGCACCGCTCGCAAGTCAAATCGAGCGCCCCGCCCCGCATCGTTGGTCAGCTCGGGAAACGCATTGGACAGACCCCCCGCGCCAACGTCATGGATGGCCAAAATAGGATTCTGATGCCCCAAGACCCAACAATGGTTGATGACTTCTTGAGCCCGTCGTTCGATTTCAGGATTACCGCGTTGAACTGAATCAAAATCTAAATTGGCGGAGTTTGCACCCGAAGCCATGGAGCTTGCTGCACTCCCCCCCATACCAATCAACATGCCAGGCCCCCCCAGCTGAATCAACAATGTGCCAGCAGGAAATAGGATCTTTTGAGTTTGATTGCTGTCGATCACGCCAAGTCCGCCCGCAATCATGATGGGCTTGTGATATCCACGCACCACGCCATCGATCAATTGTTCGTATTCACGAAAATAGCCAAGCAAATTGGGACGGCCAAACTCGTTGTTAAACGCCGCGCCTCCCAAAGGGCCTTCGGTCATGATTTGCAAGGGACTTGCAATGTGTGAGGGTTTACCGTTCGGACCATCCCATAATTTCGATACCGTAAAACCTGTGAGACCGGCCTTTGGCTTAGAGCCACGACCTGTTGCACCTTCATCTCGAATTTCGCCACCCGCCCCTGTAGAGGCGCCGGGAAAAGGTGAAATAGCGGTGGGGTGATTATGGGTTTCAACCTTCATCAGCACATGATGGGTTGCGTCTTCTTTGACATAGTGACCACCGTTTTTGGCAACAAAGCGCTCTACATCGTGGCCGGTCATGATGGAGGCATTGTCTGAATAAGCCACGACGGTGTGCTGTGGATTTTGTTGGTGCGTATAACGAATCATGCCGAACAAACTGTCAGGCTGTGACTGCCCATCAATGCTGAATTGCGCATTGAAAATT
The DNA here is from genome assembly GCA_903844775.1 of uncultured Burkholderiales bacterium. Taxonomy (GTDB): domain Bacteria; phylum Pseudomonadota; class Gammaproteobacteria; order Burkholderiales; family Burkholderiaceae_C; genus Limnohabitans_A. The sequence continues at coordinate 27,533 of CAIMUZ010000182.1, forward strand.
TTATGTCGGCAATGTTCGCTGTTGGCCTGCGCAAACATCATCAATTCAACGTCTGTTGGATTGCGCTCAAGCTGCTGAAATGATGCAAGCAAATAATCAATTTCATCTTCAGCCAAAGCCAAACCAAACTCCAGATTGGCCTTGACCAGTGCCTCGCGCCCCCCCTTTAAAACATCAACATGAAGCAAGGGTTCCGCTTGTAATTCATTGAAGAGTGCCAAGGCATCTTTGCGATCAGACAAAAGGGACTCTGTCATGCGATCATGCAGAAGATCTGAAAGATGCAGTAAATACTCTGGTGAAAACTCTTTTGCCAAGCTGACCGATTTGAATTGAATGCTGTATTCGATCAAGCGTTCAATTCTTCGGACAGAAAAACCGCAATTGTGGGCAATGTCAGTGGCTTTTGACGCCCAAGGTGACACCGTTCCAAGACGCGGTGAAATGCAAATGCGCAGATGCACAGTTGAATTGGCTGAATCAGGGGCAGCAAACGGATCGCCATAAGTCAGAAGTTGTTTGAGGGCCTCTGTCTGATTGTCAGAAAGTGGTCGATCGGCCGCAACAAGATGTAAAAACTGCCCTTTTAGACCTGAGATTTGGGGGTGTTTTTCCTGCAATTGAGGAAGCAATTGCTGGGTACGAAATTCGCTAAGGGCGTTACCGCCATCTAGGATGAATGTTTGCAGGGTCACTGGGTGGTTTGGGGGCAATGTGAAATTTGTCTCAAATACCGCTGACTGGGGTACTGAACGAATTTTTATTTTAACCGCTGTCAGGGTTCATTTCTGCAAACTTATCACTTGAATGGGATAATCCGAACCCATGACAATCTCTATTAAAGACGCAAAAGACGCTGAAGGAATGCGGGTGGCGGGACGCCTGGCATCCGAAGTCCTCGATTTTCTAACGCCGCACGTCAAACCGGGTGTGACCACCAATGAACTTGATCAATTAGCCCACGATTACATGGTCCATGTTCAAGGGACCATTCCCGCGCCCCTGAACTACCAACCGCCCGGTTACGCCCCCTACCCCAAGTCCATTTGCACATCCATCAACCATCAGGTTTGTCATGGCATCCCCAACGAAAAAGCCCTCAAAAAAGGCGATATCGTCAACATCGACATCACCGTCATCAAAGATGGCTGGCATGGCGACACCAGTCGCATGTTCATGGTGGGCGAGGCCTCAATTGCGGCAAAACGTCTCTGTGCCGTGACCTACGAGGCCATGTGGCACGGCATTGAGCAAGTCAAGCCAGGTGTTCGATTAGGCGACATTGGCTGGGCCATTCAAAAGTTTGCTGAAAATCTAGGTTTTTCTGTTGTTCGTGAATTTTGCGGACACGGTATCGGAAAAGTTTTTCATGAAGAACCTCAAGTTTTGCATTATGGAAAGCCGGGCACTTTAGAAGAACTCAAAGCTGGCATGACCTTCACCATTGAGCCCATGATCAATGCAGGCAAGCGGGAGATCAAAGAAATGGGCGACGGCTGGACCATTGTGACCAAAGATCGCTCCTTGTCAGCGCAGTGGGAGCACACCATTTTGGTGACAGAAACTGGCTATGAGGTCTTGACCTTGTCTGCGGGTAGCCCACCTTTTCCAGATTTTGTTAAAGGCTGAATCTATGGCCGACTTGTCGGTATTGAAAGAAAAGTATCGGCAAGAAAAGCAGGCCTTATGGGCCCACATTGCCAATCACTCCGCCAACGGTCGAGGACTGAAGCGCACCTTATCTCGCTTGGCACATTTGGCCGATGCAGTGTTAGAGCAACTTTGGCAAAACTCTGGTTTTGATCAAGGCGAAGCTTTGATCGGCGTTGGTGGATTTGGTCGCGGAGAATTATTTCCTTCTTCCGACGTGGATGTCTTGGTTCTTTTGCCAGATTTTGCAGACACAAAAGATTCGTCTGAATTGAAAACCAAGTTAGAAGCATTCATTGGCAGTTGCTGGGACAGTGGCCTGGAAATAGGCTCTAGCGTTCGGACCTTGAAAGACTGTTTGATTGAGTCGGAAAAAGATATCACCGTCCAAACTTCTTTATTGGAAAGCCGGTTCATTACAGGCAACAGAACCCTCTATACAAAGTTCAAGAAGAGCTTCAACGACGCAATGGACCCTGATGCATTCTTCGTTGCGAAAACGCTTGAAATGCAACAGCGGCATACGAAGTTCGAAAACACGCCCTATTCACTGGAGCCCAATTGCAAAGAATCCCCCGGCGGACTCAGAGACCTGCAAATTATTCTGTGGGTCTCGAAAGCGGCTGGCCTAGGTAACAATTGGGATGATTTGGCCAAGCGAGGCTTGGCAACACCCCTTGAAGTCAAGCAAATTAAACGCAATGAAGCGATTCTCAGCCTGATTCGTGCGCGGCTTCATTTGCTGGCAAAGCGCCGGGAAGATCGATTGGTCTTTGATTTGCAACATGCGCTGGCTGAATCCTTTGGCTACCAGGCGAAAAGCACGCCCGAAGGGAAACACACCCAAAGAGCCAGTGAAGTTTTGATGCGCCAGTATTACTGGGCAGCCAAGGCGGTCACTCAGCTCAACCAAATTTTGCTGCTCAATATTGAAGCTCACCTTCAGTCTGAAAGGGGCGATTTGCAAATTGAAGTTCGCAAAATCAACGAGCATTTCAATGAAATAAATGGTTTATTAGATGTTGCGCAAGATGACCTCTACCAACAACACCCTCACGCTATTTTGCAAACGTTTTTGCTCTATCAGGAAACGCACGGCGTCAAAGGGCTTTCAGCCAAAACACTTCGAGCCCTCTACAACGTTCGCAATGTGATGGATGCCAACTTCAGGCGCGACCCCATTAACCGCCAAACGTTCCTCAAAGTTCTTCAAGAAAATGAAGGCATCACCCATGTCATGCGTTTGATGAATCAGACCTCGGTACTAGGCCGTTATTTGTGGGTGTTTCGAAATATTGTGGGTCAGATGCAGCACGATCTGTTTCACGTGTATACAGTCGATCAGCACATCTTGATGGTTCTGCGAAATGTTCGTCGCTTTTTTATTGCCGATCACGCACATGAATACCCCTTCTGCTCACAATTGGCGGCAGGCTGGGACAAACCTTACATTCTCTACGTCGCGGCCTTGTTCCATGACATTGCCAAAGGTCGAGGTGGTGACCATTCGAAATTGGGCGTCTTGGAAGTCAAACGCTTTTGCAGACAACACAACATTCTGGCAGAAGATGCCAAACTCATCGCCTTTTTGGTGAGCGAACATCTCAGCATGAGTCATGCGGCTCAAAAAGAAGACCTGAGCGACCCAGACGTTATCGCTGCATTTGCAAAGCGTGTGGGAAATGAACGCTATCTCACCGCTCTTTATTTACTGACAGTTGCAGACATTCGAGGAACCAGCCCCAAAGTTTGGAATGCCTGGAAAGGCAAGTTACTCGAAGACTTGTATCGATTCACGCTCCGCGTCTTAGGCGGAAGAGCGCCTGATGCCAATGCAGAAATTGAAGCACGCAAGCGAGATGCTTTGGTTGAGTTGGCACTGCACGCCGAGCCGCATGAAGGCCAAAAAGCACTTTGGGACACCTTGGACATTGGTTATTTCATGCGCCATGACGCCAGTGAAATTGCGTGGCATGCCCGGCAGTTGTCGCGGCATGTTCTCAAAGCAAGCGACGGCGCTAATTTATTGGACAACGCCAAAAGCATCGTTCGTGCAAGAATTTCCCCTTTAGGTGAAGGCTTGCAAGTGTTGGTTTACACCCCCGATCAAACAGATTTGTTTGCGCGTATTTGCGGTTACTTTGACCAGGCTGGCTTCAGTATTTTGGACGCCAAAATTCACACCGCAAAGAACGGCTTTGCGCTGGACACATTTCAGGTTGTGACCTCGCTTCTGCCCGAACACTATCGCGAGTTGATCAACATGGTGGAATCTGGTTTAAGCATCACCATCGATAAAAAAGGGGCGCTTCCACCTCCTACCAAAGGTCGAGTTTCCCGTCGAGTTAAGAATTTCCCGATAGCACCTCGCATCACACTGCACCCCGATGAAAAGGCACAAAGTTGGCTATTGGGTATTTCAGCGAGTGACCGTCTCGGACTTTTGTACAGTGTTGCCAGCGTGCTTGCAAAGCACAGTATCAGCTTGAAGCTCGCCAAGATCAGTACCTTGGGTGAACGCGTAGAAGATACTTTTCTGATTGAGGGTTCTGCGCTTCAGCACAACCGCGAACAGATCGAAATTGAGACAGAGTTACTTCAGGTCTTGCAAGCCGGAATTTAGTGATTTAACGCTTTTTCCGAGGGGGTAAGCCGGTGTGCTGAGTAAGGATTCTGCCAGGTCGTGGGGCCGCACTGGGCGTGCTGTTTTTTCTTCTTGCACTTTGATATTCATCTGACAAGGGCTGCCAAGTGGGGATGAGATGGTGCTTGCCATTCCCAATTAAATCTGCACGCCCCATCGCTTTCAAAGCGTCTCTGAGCAAAGGCCAATGGTTGGCATCGTGATAGCGCAAAAATGCTTTGTGCAAACGGCGACGTTTTTCACCTTTCACCACATCCACTTTTTCACTGTCCCGCGTAATTTTCCGAAGCGGATTTCGGGTGGTGTGGTACATGGCCGTGGCCGTCGCCATCGGACTTGGATAGAAAGTTTGAACTTGATCTGCACGAAAACCATTTTTTTTCAGCCAGATGGCCAGATTCATCATGTCTTCGTCGCTGGTGCCGGGGTGGGCAGCGATGAAATAGGGCACCAAGAATTGTTTTTTACCAGCTTCGGCACTGTACTTATCAAACATGTTTTTGAATTTGTCGTAGGCCCCAATGCCAGGCTTCATCATTTTGGTCAAAGGACCTGACTCTGTGTGTTCCGGCGCAATTTTCAAATAGCCACCGACATGGTGTGTGACCAGTTCTTTCACATACTCAGGGCTTTGCACGGCCAGGTCATATCGCAAACCAGAGCCAATCAAAATCTTTTTGATGCCCTTCAAGCTTCGCGCTTTTCGATACATCTGAATTAAGGGGTCGTGATCTGTCGTGAGATTGCTGCAGATACCAGGGAAGACACAACTCGGCTTACGGCAAGCCGATTCGATTTCAGGGCTTTTGCAACCCAATCGATACATGTTGGCGGTGGGACCACCTAAATCAGAAATAACACCCGTAAACCCCTTTACTTTGTCACGGATGTCTTCAATTTCACGAATAACAGAAGCCTCGCTTCGACTTTGAATGATGCGCCCTTCGTGTTCCGTGATGGAGCAAAACGTACACCCCCCAAAACAACCGCGCATGATATTGACAGAAAACCGAATCATTTCCCATGCCGGTATTTTGGTCACACCATCATGTGAGCCATTTTCATCTGCATAGCTTGGGTGAGGGCTTCGGGCATAAGGCAAATCGAACACTGCGTCCATTTCGGCAGTGGTCAGAGGAATGGGTGGGGGCGTGATCCAGACATCTCTGGCGGTGTGCCCCTCACCGTGTGCTTGCACTAAACAACGGGCGTTGCCAGGATTGGTTTCTAAATGCAAGACCCGATTGGCGTGCGCATACAAAACAGGGTCGCTTTTCACTTGTTCATAACTGGGCAAGCGAATGACACTTTTTTCACGAGGGGGGACCTTGTGCAAACCTTTGCCACGCATGGCAGGCAACTGAGGGTTGGGCACAAATTGGAGCGGCTGAGTTTGAATGTGGGTCGGCTTTGGCAAAGAATTTTGCTGATCTGCCACTGACTGCGCTTCATCTTCCCTTGCACACGATGCGCCGTTTTCTCGCGCCTGCTCAGAGATCATTAAGTAGGGATTGACGTGTGCCTCAACATGACCCGGCGTGTCTACCGATGATGAATCAATTTCAAACCAAGCCTCAGGCGTTTGGCGCCGAACAAAGGCGGTGCCTCTGACATCAAGGATGTCATGAACAGGCACTCGAGCGGCCAAGCGGTGCGCAATCTCGACCACAGCGCGTTCAGCATTACCGTATAACAACAAGTCACATTTGCTGTCCACCACAATGGACCGTCGAACTTTATCTGACCAATAGTCGTAGTGCGCAATTCGACGCAGAGAACCTTCAATACCACCCAGTACGATCGGAACATCGGGGAAGGCTTCGCGACAACGCTGGCTGTAAACAATGGCGGCCCGATCAGGCCTTTTGCCACCCATGTCGCCAGGCGTGTAGGCATCATCTGTGCGAATTTTGCGATCAGCCGTATACCGATTGATCATGGAGTCCATATTGCCCGCAGTGACACCCCAAAATAAATTGGGTTTGCCTAAAATGCGAAAGGGCTCGGCACTTTGCCAATCGGGCTGCGCAATGATGCCAACTCGAAACCCTTGGGCTTCTAACATTCGGCCAATGACGGCCATGCCAAAGCTGGGATGATCGACATACGCATCACCCGTGACCAAAACAATGTCACAACTGTCCCAACCCAATTGGGTCATTTCTTCGCGACTCATGGGCAAAAAAGGCGCCGTGCCAAAGCGTGAAGCCCAGTACTTTCGATAACTGGTCAGGGGTTTCGCTTCGCGCGGAAAAAAAGAGACGTCAACAAAGGCGTTCATGGGCCGAATTTCAGAGGGATTTCCATAGTTTAGAGCCTCTGGCCTGCCCACGGGCTTGAAAGGTCTTTTTAAATGCCCAGATTGCGCTTCACCGCGACCTTCAAAAGCCCCTTGGTTTGAATGGAGGGTCATTTTTTGGATGTGGATAATCCAACAATGACCTTAGAGACAACGCATCTTCAGCAGCCAGGCTCAAAAACCGAATTGTTCATTGCCTTTACCTTGCTGGCCCTGCAAGGCGTGGGCGGGGTATTGACAGTGGCTCAGCGGGAACTGGTTGAGCGTCGCAAATGGATGACCAACCAACAATTCGTGGAAGAGTGGTCTGTTGCTCAAGTCATGCCAGGTCCTAACGTCGTCAACTTGGGTTTGATGTTGGGTGGCAAATATTTTGGCATGGCGGGTGCTGCGGCCGCGGTTTCGGGTTTATTGATTGCACCTTTGATTTTGGTTCTTGGCTTAGCGATTTTGTTCGGTGGTGTGTCTGACAATCCCATGGCGCAAGGTGCCCTCAAAGGCATGGGGGCTGTGTCAGCCGGTTTGATCATTGCCACCGGCATCAAATTAAGCAGCTCCTTGCGGCAAAATCCCATGGGCCTTGGGACTGCATGGCTGTTGGCCCTTGCTGCATTTGTGATGGTTGGAATTCTTCGATTACCTCTTGCTTGGGCATTGTTAGGCCTGGGGTTGCTAGGTTGTGGACTTGCTTTTCGCGCCTTGTCGCAGACAAAGTCAAAAGAGAAAAACTCATGATCCACGCGATCACTCTCACGCCTTATGACTGGCTTGACCTGTTCACGCATTTCGCACTGCTTTCCCTGTTGTCCGTTGGTGGCACCATCACAGCTGCGCCAGAAATGCATCGCTTTCTGGTGGATGAAAAACATTGGTTAAGTGATGCTTCATTTTCTTCATCGATTGCATTGGCCCAATCATCTCCTGGCCCCAATGTCTTGTTTGTCGCCTTAATGGGATGGCATATAGGGCTTAACGCCGGCGGTGGATTGAGCGGCGGTATCTTGGCGTGGAGCTTGGGCATGTTAGGGATTTTGATCACCATGACCGGCATCATGCTGCCCTCTTCTGTGCTCACCTACGTTGCCACCAAATGGGCCCACGACAACAGAAATTTTCTTTCGGTTCGATCTTTCAAGTCGGGAATGGCGCCCCTTGTGATTGGACTTTTGGTTTCTACAGGCTGGGTTCTCTTGGGTGCGCACAACAACATCACTCAAGATTGGAGGCTGTGGCTACTGGCTGGCGGGGCCGTCATCATGATGCTCAGAACATCTGTTCACATTTTGTGGCTCATGGCAGCAGGCGCTGCATTTGGCGCACTCGGATGGCTTTAACCCAAGCGTTGACGAACCGCCTCAAACAAGCACACGCCACTGGCCACTGAAACATTCAAACTTTCAACAGCCCCTTGCATGGGAATGCTCACAAGTTCGTCGCAGGTTTTGCGTGTGAGTTGACGCATGCCAGGGCCTTCTGCACCAAGAACAAGCGCAACAGGGCCTCTAAGGTCGACTTGGTAAATATTTTTCGGAGCGTCACCGCTGGTACCGATGGCCCAAATAGAACGCTCCTTGAGCTCTCCTAAAGTACGTGCCAAATTGGTCACCATGAAATAAGGCACTGTTTCGGCCGCACCACTGGCCACCTTGGCCACTGTGGCATTGATGCCAGCAGCATGATCCTTGGGTGCAATCACGGCGTGCGCGCCCGCACCATCTGCCACGCGCAAACATGCCCCTAAATTGTGAGGATCGGTCACCCCGTCCAGTACCAGCAACAAGGCTGGGCCTTGAACCTGGTCCAGTAAGTCGTCCAAGGAATGGGCTTGAGGGAGCGACTCTACGCGGGCTGCAACGCCTTGATGGCCATGGCTGCCGGCCAACTTGGCCAATCGCATGCCATCGGCTTCGATCAAGCGAACACCTGCCTCTTGCGCACGTTCGATGAATTGCCGCATGCGAGCGTCGCGACGCGTAGTTTCAAAATAAATCTCAACGATCGACTGCGGCGCCGTTTTGAGACGAACACCCACTGCGTGGAAACCAAATAGGATTTTGGGAGAAGACATGCCCCGATTATCGTTGGGATATGAGGCGCCCAGCTTCCAAGGTCAGTGTTCGGTCGCATCTCTGGGCTAATTTCTGATCGTGTGTGACCAAAATCAAGGTGGTTCCGCGGGCTCGGTTCATGGTCAACATCAAATTCATGATGCTTTCACCGGTTTGCGCATCGAGGCTGCCGGTCGGCTCATCGGCCAACAACAATTTAGGTTGGACCACAAATGCCCTGGCCAATGCCACGCGTTGTTGCTCGCCGCCACTGAGAACTTTTGGAAAATGTCTCAATCTCTCAGCCAGCCCAACCTGACCCAAAATGTCTTTGGCAATCTGAGCTGCCGCTTTCGTGCCAGCCAACTCAAGGGGCAGCATGACATTTTCAAGCGCTGTCAGATGGCCCATCAGTTGAAAGTTTTGAAAAACGAAGCCCAACTGTTGTCCCCGCCATGCGGCACGCTGATCCTCGGACATGTCAAAAATATTCATGCCGGCCAACTCAACACGCCCCATGCTGGGAACATCTAAACCCGCCATGATGGAAAGCAATGTGCTTTTCCCAGAGCCCGAGGCGCCCAAAATGGCCACGGTCTCCCCTTCATTCACAGAGAAATCAATATCACGCAAAATAGACAGTTGCCCACTGGCATCGCTGACAATCTTACTGACATGGCTTACTGAAATCATGGTTACTGACATGCAAATACCTTTAATGCTTCACCGACACTTTAACCGGCTTGTTTTGGGCTTGATCAGCACAGGTTTTTGTGGACTGCTGTGGGCCAATTCGGGCCCAAATAATCCACCAAAAATCAGTCAGCAAGGTGCTCCGAAAACAGTGCTCATTGTCGGGGATTCTCTGAGCGCTGAATATGGCTTGGCCAGAGGTTCCGGCTGGGCTCAGCTGATGTCACAACAAGCCACCCAAGAAGCTCTCCAATTTAATCTTGTCAATGCCAGCATCAGTGGTGACACCACATCGGGTGGCGTTAGCAGACTACCCTCTTTGCTGAAACAGCACCAGCCACATGTTCTGGTGATTGAACTGGGGGGCAACGATGCACTGCGTGGATTGAGCCTTCAGATGACTCAAAATAACCTGATGGCAATGGCGACAGAGGGAAGAAAAGCGGGCGCCAAAGTGTTGGTCGTTGCAATGCAAGTTCCGCCTAACTATGGCAGCAATTACCGACAGCAAATGGACGCGGTCTATGTCAAAGTTTCCAAGGAAACCGGTTCACAATTGAACACCCATTTCCTCAAAGGCGTTGCGGACGATCCAGATCCACTGAAGTGGTTTCAGGCCGACAGAATTCATCCCAACGAGGCTGCCCAGAGCCTCATGATGAAAAACATCTGGCCTCAAATCAAAAAACTATTGCAGAATTTTTAGAATCAAAGAGAAGGTGGCGGATGCGCTACGTCGTTTTGAGCTGCCGGGTCGTCAGCTGAACCTTCAGTGGCTTCATCAGAGCCGTCATCGGGAGAATCCGATTTTTTCTCCGCTTTGGCTTTGAGCTTGTCTTCTTTCTTGCGCTTCTTCGCCAATTCTTTTTGACGTTTTTCGTAACCGTAATTGGGAGTTGCCAAGATAGTTCTTTCTAGTGAATGAGGTCCACTGTATCAGTTTGCGATTGAAGAATTCAACACCCTTCAAAATTCAAGCAGTGATGCAAGGAATGAGACAGGTCCGCAATCAGATCATGAACGGCCTCAAAGCCAGTTGAAAATCTAACCAAATGACCTTTTTGGAGGCCCGTTGGCCAAGCACTGCGAGCGCTTTCGACGTTGTAAGGCACCACCAAACTGATGGGGCCACCCCAACTGTAGCCAATTCGAAAAATCTCCAGCTGATCACAAAATGCGTCAACCTGATTGGAGGTCAAACGTGGGTCGAGCATCACACTGAAGAGACCTGCGGCATGCCCCCAGCCCCCCTTTGGCGCACACAAAGCCCTCCAATGATCATGGCCAAGAGAACCTGAAATAGCGGGATGTAAAACCTGAACACAGACACTTTGAGCCTGCCACCAATGGGCCAGTGCCCTGGCTGTTTTGTCTTGTATTTCGTAGCGCAGTGCAATCGTTGGCAATGATCTTAAGATGGTTTCAATGTCATTGGCACCGACGCAAAGACCCAAGCGCATGTGCGTGAGTTTCATTTTGAGCCCTAAAGTGTCATCGCGGGTCATGACACTGCCCATCAAAACATCCCCTCCGCCACTAGGGTATTTGGTCAGTGCATGGACTGAGAAATCGACAGAAAGTTGGCCGTCCCCGAGCAAATCAAAGGGTTTGAAAGCAAGGCCCGCGCCCCATGTATTGTCTAAGGCTGTGTGACTGAGTGTTGTTTGCAAATTTGCAGGAGTTCAATCAAGTCAGGAAACTCCATCGTGAGCGATCCGGGGGCCTCCAGCCATACCAATTGGGTATTGGGTTGTAACTTAGCCGCCAGGTCAGCAGGGTTCATGGCGTCATAGAAAGTGTGGGAAATGCCAAAGGCTTTCAATTCACCTTGGGCCAATACCTTGTTGGGGCCATAGGCGTTGTCGGGTAGCAAAACGTGGTCACCCGATTTGAGAACAGTGAACGAGACCACAGCAAGTGCAGAAAGACCACTTGGGGCCAGCACACAGTGAGAACCGCCCTCCAAAGCGCAAAGGCGCTCCTCTAGGGTGAAGGAGGACGGCGTGCCGTGCGTCCCATAGGTATAGGCTGACTTGTCCTTCCACTCGCGCTGCCGCATGGCAGCCACATTGGGAAAGAAAACGGTGGAAGCCTTGAAAATGCCCGGCTGAGGGGCTTCGAATTCAGAAGGCGCCGTGTAGCTGTGATGAATCAGCTGGGTGCTGATGTGACTCAGCGCATGAGAAGAATGAGGGGATGATTTCTTGTCTGTCATCCCACGATCCTACCTTCAGACCTTCCACTTTTCCAGCAATTTTTCAGGCCTCAGGCTGTCATAGCCTTCAAAGGGTTGATGTATCCAGGGATTGGTTGGCAAATAATCAACGGAGTAATCGGGTTGAAAGCCTGAAACACCTTTGGTCCAAATGACCGCAGTGCGCAATTCAGTGATGGGTTTGTAATTGGTTTTTAACATGCTCACCACGGCATTGAGAGTGTGGCCAGAATCTGCCAAATCATCAACCAACAGCACGCGACCGGCAATTTCGCCCTTGGGCGTGGTGATGAAACGGGCAATGTCCAAGTGCCCCTGAATCGTCCCAGCGTCAGCGCGGTATGAGCTGGTCGACATGATCGCCAGTGGCTTGTCAAAAATGCGAGACAAGATATCGCCAGGTCGCATACCTCCCCGGGCCAAACAGAGAATGGTGTCGAATTCCCAGCCTGATTGAAAGACCTTGAGGGCCAATTTTTCAATGAGGTTGTGATACTCGTCGTAACTCACATACAAATGTTTGCCGTCTTCTGTCAGCATGAAAAATCTCCAAAGGTTGAGGTCTGGCACCCCATGGTGCCAAATAAAAAAAGTTCAAAGCGGGGCTAAAAATGGATGGCGCATCAAAATGGTGTGATCCCGATCTGGGCTGGTTGAGACCATGTGAATGGGCACACCTGTGACATGCTCAATGCGTTGTAAGTACAAACGCGCATTCACAGGCAGCTTGTCAAATTGCGTCACGCCCACCGTGCTGTCAGTCCAGCCCTCGATGGTTTCATAAATAGGTTTGCAACGCGAAATATCGTCAGCGCCCATGGGCAAAATATCAACCACTTCGCCGTCCAATTCGTAGCCGGTGCAAAGCTTCAATTCTTTCAAGCCATCAAGCACATCCAATTTGGTAATGCACATGCCAGACAGCCCGTTCACTTGCGCACTTCGCTTCAACAAAGCAGCATCGAACCAACCACAACGCCGACTGCGGCCTGTTGTCACCCCTTTTTCAGCGCCTACTGTGCTCATGTGCCAACCCGGTGTGCCTTCTTTTTCCCATTCCAGTTCAGTTGGAAAAGGACCGCCACCCACACGGGTGCAATAGGCCTTGGTGATGCCTAAAACATAGTGCAACATGCCCGGGCCAACACCCGAGCCTGCCGAGGCATTACCTGCCACACAGTTGCTGGAAGTGACGTAGGGATAGGTGCCGTGATCAACGTCTAGGAGAGTGCCCTGTGCGCCTTCAAACAAAAGATTGGCGCCCAAACGATGCGCATCATTCAGTTCTCGAGAAACATCGGCCATCATGGGCTTGAGCAATGCGGCGTGTTCCATGGCCTCTTTGTACACCACGTCAAACTGTACTTCTCCATGATTCAGATAAGGTTTGAGCGCATCACCAAATGTGAAATTTTCAGAGCCTAAATAGCTTTTCAAAACATGGTTGTGCAAGTGCAAAAGTTCTATCAGCTTTTGCGCAAAACGTTCGGGGTATTTCAAGTCTTGAACCCGCAAGGCACGACGTGCAATTTTGTCTTCGTAAGCAGGTCCAATGCCACGGCCGGTAGTGCCAATTTTTTCTGTACCACCTTGTTCGCGCGCAGCCTCTCGGGCGACATCCAATGCAGCATGAAAAGGCAAAATTAAGGGGCATGCTTCGCTGATCCGCAAACGGGAGCGCACTTCGACACCAGCTTTTTCTAGTCCAGCGATTTCTTCAAACAGTTTGCCTGCTGACAGCACCACGCCGTTACCGATGTAGCACTTGACGCCGGGACGCATGATGCCGCTTGGTATCAGGTGCAAGGCAGTTTTAACGCCATTGATCACCAAAGTGTGGCCCGCATTGTGACCCCCTTGGAATCGCACCACGCCTTGAGCGCTTTCGGTGAGCCAATCTACCAACTTACCTTTGCCCTCGTCCCCCCACTGGGTCCCGACAACGACAACGTTTCGTCCTTTGATCATGTTCATTTTGTTTTGTTTTCAATAACTTTAACGATCCACTGGCCCGCGACCTCTATGAGTTCACGATCACATTGGAATTCATCGATTTCACTGCTGTGGCCAGGCAGAATACACACCACGGTTTCACCAATCTGACGTAGTTTGCCAATGGCTGCGCGCAAATCTGCTGAATTCCCCCAAGGCGCACGAATGGCTGCCTTTAAGGAAAGCGCAGGAACAATGCTCACCCATTGCTTCAAGTCGAGACTAAAGCCGACAGCAGGACGATGTCGGCCTATTTCATGACCAAAAACAGCGCCTACACCGTCGTATCTGCCGCCTCTTATGACGGCATCACTGGCGCCCTTCGCGTAGATGGCAAATCTAAGCCCACTGTAATACGCATAGCCGCGAGCATCCGCCAAATCAAATTGGAACGTCACATGAGGAAGCTGATCACTGAGCCACTTCAGCTGCTCAATGGCCAACTTGATTTCTGGTTTTTCAGGAAGCTGTTTCAATGCTTTTGTAAGTACTGAAGCATCCCCATACAAATCAATCAGGCTTGCTAAACCCGCTTGAATTTGCGCAGGAAAACCTTGCGCAAGTTCTGCCAATAAGGAACTATTCTTAGAAGCCAGAGCGGCATAAACTTGAACGCGCATGTCATCTGACAATGACAAACCTTCCAACAGGCTGCTCACGATGCGAGCGTCTGCCAAGTCGACCAATACGTCGCCAATTTGAGCCGACTGCAAGCAGTCAAGCGCAAGTTGCAAGACTTCTAAATCGGCTTCAAGTCCTGCATGCCCATAAATTTCGGCCCCCAATTGAAGCGGTTCACGGGTGGCGTGGGGGCGATCAGGACGCGTGTGAAGAACGGGGCCACAGTAGCACAAACGCGTCACGCCTTGGCGGTTTAACAAGTGGGCATCAATTCGAGCAACTTGAGGTGTTGTGTCTGCGCGCAAACCCATCATGCGCCCTGATATTTGATCAACCAACTTGAATGTTTGGAGATCGAGCGCTTTTCCGGTGCCAGTTAAGAGGGACTCGATGTGCTCAAGCAGAGGTGGAGAAACCAACTCAAAGCCGTAGCTTCGGGCGGTATCAAGTAGCAATCTTCGGAGTTCTTCGATGTGCCTGGCTTCTGAGGGCAAGACATCAGCGATGTGATCCGGGAGGACCCAAGCAGACATGGCAATAAGGGGGCTGTTAAAACAGGGATTTTACTGGCTCAAAGCACCTTAATAGAGCCACATCAAAAGAAACAGCCCCAACAGCACAGTGGTCAGGCCAAAAAACCTGATTTGCCCATCTTCCATTTGTAAGAGTTGCTTGAACATTTCACGCCATTTGGTGGGTGAAATGAGGGGCATAAGCCCCTCAAAGATCAAAACCATCGCGAAGGCCGCAAGGATTGAACTCCAGAAATCCACTTATTTCTTAGCAGGTTGAGCCGGCGTTGCTTGCGGGGCAACCCCTGACGCAGTTGAACCCCGCATAGATTTAAAGAATTCAGAACCGCTGGGATCAAGCACCATGACATCGCTCTTTTTGGAGAAACTGGCTTTGTAGGCATCTAAGCTACGGTAAAACTGCGCAAATTGTGGGTCTCGACCAAAAGATTCGTTGTAGATTTTGGCCGCTTGCGAATCGCCCTGACCTTTGATTTTTTGCGCTTCACGGTAAGCATTGGCAATGGTGACCTCGCGCTGACGATCGGCATCAGCACGTATTTTTTCACCCTCTGCAGCGCCTGTAGAGCGCAGCTCATTGGCCACACGTTTGCGTTCCGCTTCCATCCGTCGGTAAACAGACTCTGTGATGGCGTCCACATAATCGGCTCGCGTAATTCGAACATCCACGACGTCCACACCCCAAGGCTTGTCTCCACGAACTTTCTCCAAAACTTCGCGCTTTACGTCGTTCATTAGAACATCGCGATTCAAGGAGAGAAGATCTTTCACGGTTCGCTTATTGATCTCTTCTTGGAAGGCATTTCGAACTACACGGTTCAATTGATTTGCGCCAGCTTTTTCATCCAGTCCCACGTTTCGAATGTAGGCCAAGGGGTCGGTGATGCGCCAACGAACGTACCAGTCAATGACCACACGTTGTTTTTCAGCAGTCAACATGGGCTCCGTATCGGGGCTGTCTAAGGTCAGCAAACGCTTGTCAATGTAAGTGACGTTTTGCAGCGGTGGGGGCAACTTGATATTCAAGCCCGGCTCGGTAATGACTTCCTTGATTTGGCCAAGTGCGTAGACCACACCAAATTGACGTTGATCGACCACAAACAGCATCGAGCTGGCCAGGGCCAAAAGGATTAAAAGGGATGAAGCCCAAATTCCAATGCGATTCATTTTCGGGCTTCCTTAACGTATTTCTCGGTCACGTGAGCGAAGGCTGTCACGTGATCTTGGATCAGCAGTGGGGGCACTCTGAGGGGGTGGAACGGGCAAAGTACTGTTGGCCGCAGAAGTATCAGGCGCTGCCGGAGCGCCCGTAGCGCCGGTCGTCATCTGTATCAATTTGTCGAGTGGCAAGTACATTAAATTGGAACCTTGTTTGCTCTCCACAACAACCTTCGTGACATTGGTGTAGATTTGCTGCATGGCATCCAAATACATGCGTTCACGCGTGACTTGCGGTGCCTTTTGATATTCGGGCAAGATGGCTTTGAAGCGTTGAGAGTCACCCTCTGCTTGCGCCACAATTCTTTCGCGGTAGGCTTGCGATTCCTCTTTCAATCGAGACGCAGCACCTACAGCGCGAGGTATCACATCATTGGCATAGGCTTGTGCTTCGTTTTTAGCGCGCTCACGCTCCTGACCTGCTTTCAGAACATCGTCGAAAGCTGCTTGAACTTGCTCGGGCGGCCTCACGCCCCCTTGCTGTAAGTTGATGCCGACGACTTCAATGCCAACTTTGTAACGATCAAGAATATTTTGCATCAAGGCCCTCACCCGGGGCGCAATTTGATCGCGCTCTTCCGCCAAAGCTGAGTCCATTTTCATTTTGCCAACCACTTCGCGAACAGCGGTTTCAGCCGCCTGAACCACAGCCTCTGTTGGGTTCTTGCTTTCAAATAAATAGGCTCGCGCATCATTCAAACGGTACTGAACAGCAAATTTGATTTCAACAATGTTTTCGTCTTCAGTCAGCATGGCTGACTCACGCAAACCTGTGGCCTTGATCACGTTGTCTCGGCCAATGTCAACAGATCGAATTTGAGTGACAAAGACCAGTTCGTTTTTCTGAATCGGGTAAGGAAAGCGCCAATTGAATCCGGCGCCCACTGTGGCTTTGTATTTTCCGAATTGGGTAATGACCGCTTGTTGACCCTCTTGCACAATGAAGAATCCAGTACCAAGCCAAATCAAGATGCCTGCACCCAAAATGACGCCGATTCCTAAATTGCGAAATACGGGTGGTAGTCCATTGGGGAAGCCCCCATTGGGCGGACCTTTGTGCGGTGGGCCCCCATTTTTATTGCCTAAAAATTGAGCCAATTTGCGGTTGAGATCTCGCCATAACTCATCGAGATCGGGCGGGCCTGATGATGGACGCGGTTTGTTGTTGCCATTCGAGCCATTTTGATGGGGCGGTTGGGGAGTGCTGTTTGAACCTGGCGTGTTGCCAGAAGGCGCACTGTCCTGGCCTTCAGAGGAAGGCTTGTCATCGCCACGGCCCCATCTCGGATCGTTCAAGTTGAACATGCCGCGCAGGCGTTGGGGGATGATGGACCAGTTAAAGGCAAGGGATTTGAAGTTCATTCTTTTTCTAAGCTATTTATCTGTCGAGGCTCATTGTGCACAATTCGAACGTAAATTATGCAAATTGATTCGGATTTTCCCCGTAATTATCAAGGTCAAACCGCTGATCGTGTGTTGCCTCAACGGCGGGCGTAGCTTTCATGACTTCTTCAGCCAACATTTGTCGCAGCAATGAAACACTCTGCCCGGTTTGTGCACTGACAAAAACACGGTTGAAGGCCATGCCATCGACTTCGTATTGGTCTTGAAATTCAAGCGGTTGACGCTCTAAGGGCAAGTTGTCAATTTTGTTGAAAATGAGCCATTGCGGCACATGATCAGCGCCAATTTCATGCAAAACACGCTTCACCTCCGCCATTTGCTCTGGAAAGTTTGGATTTGAAGCATCAACCACATGCAGCAGCAAATCGGCATCGGTCGCCTCTTTCAAGGTTGCCTGAAAGGCATCTATCAAACCGTGCGGTAAATCCCTGATGAAACCAACCGTATCGGACACCGAAGCACTTCGCCCGGCATCACCTAGGTAAAGTTGTCGCGTGGTGGTGTCAAGGGTTGCAAACAACTGATCGGCCGCATACGCTCTGGCCTTAACCAAGGCATTGAACAGTGTTGATTTGCCAGCGTTGGTGTACCCCACCAGAGAGACATTGAACGCGTTACGCCGATCACGTTGGCGCCTTTGGGTTGAGCGTTGCTTCTTAACTTTTAAAAGTCGTTCTTTGGTTCGCTTGATGGCGTCACCAATCATTCGCTTGTCCAGCTCAATCTGGGTTTCGCCTGGGCCGCCTCGAGTCCCAATGCCACCCTGTTGCCTCTCAAGGTGCGACCATCTTCTGACCAATCGAGTGCTCAGATATTGAAGTCGCGCCAACTCAACCTGCAATTTGCCGTCGTGGCTGCGTGCGCGTTGTGCAAAAATCTCTAAGATTAAAAGGGTTCGATCGTTGACTGGCAATCCCAAGTGGCGCTCAAGGTTGCGTTGTTGCGCAGGGCTCAGCGATTGGTCAAAGAGAATCTCTTGAGCGCCCAACTGCTCAGCCATGAACTTAATTTCATCGGCCTTGCCAGAGCCTACAAACAAGGCGGCATCAGGGGCCTTACGCTTGCAAGTTATTTTGGCGACGGGCTTCATGCCAGCTGTCAGTGCAAGCTGACTCAGTTCATCCAGTTCGCTATCAAAATGAGGTAAACCAAAATCAACGCCCACCAACAAGGCGGACGTTGTCACAGCCGAATTACTGTTCAAAAGAAAAGTTAGGCCGCTGGCTCTTCGGGAGCATCTGAACCCGTCAGGTTCACGGCGCGGCCTGGAACGATGGTTGAAATGGCGTGCTTGTAGACCATTTGAGTCACCGTATTGCGAAGCAATACAACGTATTGATCAAATGATTCGATTTGTCCTTGAAGCTTGATGCCGTTGACCAAATAAATGGACACTGGTACATGCTCACGACGTAAGGCGTTAAGGAAGGGATCTTGCAAAAGTTGCCCTTTATTGTTCACGATATTCTCCGTGTTATGAATTGATTTAAGGGTTTCACCTTAACACAACGAAGACTAATTTCCAGCGAATAGCCTTTCAAATTCAGACGAATTAGCTGGATTCTTTGTCAGCGAAGGGATTGGTAGAGGTTTTCATTTCGATTCGCAGGGGCGTTCCTGATAAATCAAAAGCCTTTCTAAACCGACCCTCTAAGTAGCGTTTGTAGGTTTCAGTCACGTGCTCAAGCGAATTGCCGTGAATGACAATCACAGGGGGATTCATGCCCCCCTGATGGGCGTACCGCAACTTGGGTCTGAACATGCCGCCACGCTGAGGACTTTGGAACTGAACGGACTCCAATAACAATCGGGTTAAAACAGGCGTTGTCATTTTGACCATGGCCGATTTATGCGCTTGGGTGATCGAACTCCAAACGGGGCCTAAGCCCTGACGTTTTTTGGCAGAGATGGTGTGTAAGTTGGCAAATTTTAAGAATGGCAAGCGGTTCTCGATGGAGCGTTGTACCAACTCACGCTGGTATGCGTCCACGGCGTCCCATTTGTTAACTGCCAACACCACCGCACGACCACTGTCCAAAATAAAGCCTGCAATGTGGGCATCTTGCTCGGTAACGCCCTGCGTCGCATCCAACAAAAGCAATACAACATTGGCAGATTCAATGGCTTGGAGGGTTTTCACCACTGAAAACTTTTCAATGGCTTCAAATACGCGACCTTTGCGCCGAAGACCTGCGGTATCGATGAGTTCAAACTTTTGACCGCCGCGCTCAAATGGCACCGTGATGGCATCTCGCGTGGTGCCAGGCATGTCAAAGGCCACCAGCCGCTCCTCGCCCAACCAGGTATTGATGAGCGTTGATTTACCCACATTGGGACGCCCCGCCACCGCCAGCTTCACCACCGAAGGATCGGCCTCGGGCCCCTCCCCATCTTCCGGAAGCATGAGGGGGTCTAGCGCCAATTCAATCAGGCCTCGGGTCCCTTGGCCATGGGCCGCAGAAACCGCAATCACTTCACCCAAGCCCAACTCGTAAAACTCACTGATTTGAACGCCTTCGCGCATGCCCTCGGCTTTATTGGCCACCAACAAACAAGGCTTGCCAATTCGACGAAGGTATTTGGCAATGTCATGGTCTTGTGCAGAGACACCTGCGCGCGCATCCACCACAAACACAACGACATCGGCTTCCGCAACAGCTTGTTGCGTTTGTTTGGCCATTTCTTTGTAGATGCCCTCATGT
This sequence comes from uncultured Burkholderiales bacterium, assembly GCA_903844775.1. Lineage (GTDB taxonomy): Bacteria > Pseudomonadota > Gammaproteobacteria > Burkholderiales > Burkholderiaceae_C > Limnohabitans_A. Next base: position 47,552 of record CAIMUZ010000182.1, read on the forward strand.
GCATCTGGTTCAAAACCACCTGTATCGATGACGATATATTCGTATCGACCTTGCCGACCCTGACCGTAGTGGCGATCGCGGGTGAGGCCCGCAAAATCAGCCACGATGGCGTCACGACTTTTGGTCAAACGGTTGAATAAAGTGGACTTGCCCACATTAGGGCGTCCGACCAGTGCCAGTACGGGTTTCAAATCAATCTTTCAGGGGCGTTTTATTCGGCACGGTAAGCTTGCAGCAAGCCATTTTTTGTGACAGTCACCCAATTTTTCCCAATGCGCAAAGGCGCAACAGCAAGGCCCGAGTTATCAACCTGTACACGGGCAATGGTTTGCCCATTTGAAGTGTCAATCCAATGCAACCAACCCAAATCATCACCCAATACCAATTGACCCTCTGCCCAACTGGGAGCTGTCAGACCTCGGAATTTAAAGGCTTCAGTTTGCCAGGCCGCCTGTCCACTGTGGCGCTGCCAAGCCAGTAATTTGCCGTCAGATTCAGCGCCAAACAACAGGGACTCATTACCGCTCAGTCCCACGTGACCTTGCGCAGCGCGCGTCCAAAGATTGGTGCCTTTGACGGCATCAACGCAGGTCACCGCAGTTTGGAATGCTCGCGCGCAAACGACATTGTTTACTCTCGACACGCCCACGACCAGATCAACCAATCGCTCCACTTCATTGGTTCCTCTTGAAGAACCAATGGCAACTTCCCACTTGATGACACCATTGGTCGGACTCATAGCAACCATTCTTCCGGACAGGCCAACCATGAGGTTATCCTGAAAAGTTGTCAGTATGCCCGCCTGCTTCAACACCAATGGATCACCTGTGCGCTGTTGCCGCCACAAGTTTTGGCCTGAAGCACCGTCAAATGCCAGAATTGTGCGGTCTGCGGTCAAAACAAAAACTCTTCCACCCGCCACAAGGGGTGCCGTCAAAGACAGCGCGGGCAACTTGGCGCGCCAAATTTCTTTGCCTTCACTCACAGCAATCAATTCATTGGCTTTCGTGATAACGGCATAACGCTGTCCATCGCCGCCCACGCCTGCAGCAATTGCTGAATTCAATTCCAATTGCCAAGCCAAAACACCCGTCTCAGCATTGAAAACACTTAACAAACCCATGTTGTTCACGACAGCCAAGCGGCCGCTCGCAAGGTTCAATGTCAGAGGACTGCCAATGGGCCCGACTTGACTTGACCATGCGGGGGTGACAGTTAATTGGGATTTGAAATCGGATAAGGCTTTAGGAACCGGTTTGTCAGGGGTGCTGGAGCAGGCTCCTAGCGCAAGCAAAAAAAGCAGGCAGGAAGATGCGCCAATTGATTGACGCCATGCTTGAAAAAAATGTTCTGTTTTGAACGAGGCAATCATTTTGAAGCGCCCTTGTTTTGTTCTGGATCGACACCCAGCGCATTCAATTTGGCAGCCACAAGCCGACGGTACTCGTTATTGCTTTCAAGCTTAGTCCAAGCATCAACATAAGATTTTGCAGCCTCTTGCGACTTGTTTTGAGCCATCAAAAGATCGCCCTGAACATCTGCTGCTAAGCCTGCATAGGAAGCCGTGAAAGATTTGGAAAGTGTTTTCGATGCGTCATCGTAGGCTTTTTGATGAATCTGCAAATTGGCCAAACGTAAACGTGCCAATTGAGCAATGGCCTCATTTGAAGAACTTTCACTGGCCCACTTCAGCGCAGAGAGTGCGACCTCTGGTTTTTCTGCTTGTTGGAAAGCTCTGCCAGCCAACAAAGCCGACTGGGCTGCGTAAGTGGTGCCCGGAAAGCGCTCCTTCATGTCATTCCAGGAGCGCTCAAGCTTAGCAACATCGCCAACGGATGCAAAACGCTCTACTTCATCGAAAAGTGCCGCCGCCTTGGTGGATTGCTGCGTTTGCCAATATTGATAACCATTCCAGCCCGCGTAGGAGCCCATTACCACGACCAATAGCCAAGTGATAGCGTTACCGTACTGCTTCCAAAAGTGCTTGAGTTCGTCAAGTTGCTCTTGTTCTTCGAGATCGAGATTTGAGGACATAGTCAGATTTGTATCAAGGGGTCAATTGTAGGCTCTTGGCCCAGGCTTCTATGGAAGATAAGGATTCGGTTCTTTGGGCAACACCACCATCACGAAGAGACTTCACAGAAACCATGTTCTGTGCCAGCTCGTCGGGACCAAAGATCAGTGCAAATTGAGCGCCGCTGCTGTCTGCTTTTTTGAATTGACTTTTCATACTGCCAATGCCATCGCCAGTGCCTGCATGCATTTGAACATTGACGCCCAAGTCTCTTAGCTGCCGAATGTAATTTAAAACAACGGGCAAGCTCTGAGCTTCGGGCACGATGGCGTAGGCATGCGGCGATGCATCAGGCAATTGAGCGCCCTGCTCTTCAAGCAATGCCAGTACACGTTCGACACCTAGCGCCCAACCTACAGCCGGTGCAGATTTGCCACCCACTTGTTCAATTAAATAGTCGTAACGGCCGCCGCCGCAAACTGTCCCTTGCGATCCCAGTTGATCTGTGACGAACTCAAAAACTGTGAGGTTGTAGTAGTCCATACCGCGAACCAACCGAGGATTGAGTGAGTAGCTCACGCCGTTGGCATCCAAAATATTGCGCACGGTATTGAAGTGTTGAAGCGAAGCGTCACCTAAATAATCGAGCAGCTTGGGGGCAGATGTCACAAGCGCCAACATGGCCGGGTTCTTGGTGTCCAAAATTCGCAATGGATTGGTGTGTAGACGACGTTTTGCATCTTCATCCAACAAGGCTGAGTTCTTTTCAAAGTGCGCGATCAAGGCTGCTCTGTGAGCCAATCTCTCAGGCGGCTGGCCCAAGCTATTGAGCTCCAGCCGAACATCCTTCAAACCAATGGTTTTCCACAAGTCATGGGCCAGCAAAATGACTTCAGCGTCAATCTCTGGTCCTTGAAAGCCTAAGACTTCAGCGCCAATTTGGTGGAACTGTCGATACCGTCCTCTCTGAGGACGCTCGTGGCGAAACATAGGGCCCATGTAATAGAGTCTTTTGCCACCCTCGTAAAGCATGTTGTGTTCGACCACAGCGCGAACCACGCCCGCTGTGCTTTCGGGACGTAAAGTTAAGGCTTCCCCATTCAAACGATCCTCAAAGGAGTACATTTCCTTTTCAACGATGTCTGTGACTTCCCCCAAACCACGCACAAACAAGGCCGTGGGTTCAACAATGGGCGTGCGGATATTTCGATAGGCATAACTTGCCATCAAACGCCTGACGGTCGCTTCTAGCCATTCCCATTGAGAGGATTCGCCAGGCAATATGTCGTTCATGCCTTTGACGGCTGCTATTTTTTTAAAAGGTGCGACCTTTGATTGAGATTCAGTAGGATTTGTTTCGGACATAAAAATTCGTGGACAGGCAGTGCAAATCGTTCAAGTTCAAACCGATGATTGGGTTTGAACCGCGCTGCCAAATCGATTGTCAATGTACTGTTCAACGATTTTTTGGAACTCTTGTGCAATGTTGTCGCCACGCAGCGTCAGTTTTTTCTCACCATCAATGAAAACAGGCGCGGCCGGCGCCTCGCCGGTTCCTGGGAGGCTAATGCCGATGTCAGCGTGCTTGCTTTCACCGGGCCCGTTCACAATGCAACCCATGACGGCGAGCTTTAAGTTTTCAACACCAGGATACTGATTCCGCCAAACAGGCATTTGGGCACGCAAGAAATCATCAATTTGTTTTGCGAGTTCTTGGAAAGTGCTGCTGGTTGTTCTGCCGCATCCAGGACAAGCAGTGACGCTGGGCACAAAAATCCGCATCCCTAGTGATTGCAAAATTTCGGAGGCAATCACCACCTCTTGGGTTCTGGACTCGCCTGGTTGAGGCGTTAAAGAAACACGAATGGTGTCGCCAATACCTTCCTGCAAAAGAATTGACAAGGCCGTGGCAGAGGCCACAGTTCCCTTGGTTCCCATGCCGGCTTCAGTCAATCCCAAATGCAGTGGATAGTCTGTGCGCTTGCCCAACTCGCGATAGACAGCAATTAAATCTTGCACGCCTGAAACCTTGCAAGACAACATGATTTGTGAGCGTGTCATCCCCATTTCATGGGCCTTATCAGCAGAAGTGATGGCCGAGGTAATCAAAGCCTCGTACATGACTTGTCTGGACTCCCATGGCACCGCACGCTGACTGTTTTGATCCATCAAATCGGCCAGCAATTCTTGGTCCAAACTGCCCCAATTAACACCTATTCGAACGGGTTTGTTCCAGCGCATGGCCGCATCGATCATTTGACCAAATTGCAAATCGTGTTTGTCACCCTTGCCCACGTTACCAGGGTTGATGCGGTATTTTGACAGTGCCTCAGCACATGCCGGATGGTCCATCAGCAAGCGATGACCGTTGTAATGGAAATCGCCAATCAAGGGCACATCAACGCCCATTTTGTCCAGTTGATCTCGAATATGAGGGACCGCCTCTGCAGCTTCAGGGGTATTGACGGTGATACGTACCAATTCAGAGCCTGCCACTGCCAACTCTTTGACCTGGATGGCCGTTCCGATGACGTCGACGGTATCAGTGTTGGTCATTGACTGGACACGAACGGGCGCTTGACCGCCAACGCTCACAACACGCTGACCCCAAACCACATTGGCTTGAAGGCTGCGACGAGGCAGGGGCACAGCAGCAGGAATCGCACAAGGGGCGGTGTTGGAAGGGGTCATTTTTTAAGCTCTGGCATGACGGTGGTTGATACGGGCTGAGTTACAGGAGGCTGAACGCTCAAAGGACTTTCGAAGACCATGGCTTTGGGCAAGTCTGCTTGAGCAGGCTCTGCTGCAACAGGTTCTTGCACAGGGGGCATCATGGGAATCACTTCGACTGTTTCAGGGGCTGCTTTAATTTGAAAAACACCCGCGAACCAATCGTTGGAAATGCCCAGACTCAGAACGAAAAGTACAAGGACAGTGACCCACAATTTTGTGCTGCCGAGATGCACGACAGAACGGCGGTCAATTCGCGTTGTTGGAAATGAATTTCTGGGTTCTGTTTCAATTAAATGCAAAGGTTTTAAACCATTGGGCACCACAGGCATCAGCGCCAAGACTTGGGAAGAGTCAAGCTTGAGAACACGGCACACCTTAGCGGCCAGCGCACGCGCAAAGACGGGCTCCAACAATTTATCAAACTGATCCGCCTCTAAGGCTTCCAATTGCTTGATGCTGACTTTCAGATTCACCGAAAGAATGGCCAGATGCAGGCCCGCTTTTTCTCGAGCGGCTTTGATCAAAGCCCCAGGCGAACTTGGCAACACAGACATGCTGTTCTCGTTGGAAGAATCAGTCATGAGACCCCTGTACTTGGGTAGCGCGCCATTGCGCTGAATTTGAAAATCGTAGTCCTAACATCTTGCCCCATTGATTTTTTTTGTCCTCGTGATTCTGCCGCTCTGCAAGCTGCATGCCCAACCACAGCGATTGTGCACTGACAGAGGGGGAATCGTTGAGAAAATCAAGAATTTTCTCTGCTTCTGAATACCTTTTTAGCTGAATTTTCAGGGTCGCCAACTCCAAGGCCATCAAAATGAATTCTGGCTGGCGATTTAAGGCCTCTGTCATATGGGCATCGGCACCTTCGAATTCACCACTTTTAAGCAGGCATTGACCCCACACCCATGAAGTCTTGTCCTTTTCCAGTCCATGTGAATGAACATGGGCGGTTTGAAATTGATCGAAAGCCAGCTCAAATTGACCTGCTTCACAATAAAAAACGCCAAAATTGTGGGCGATTTGAGCATTTTTGGGGGCTTCAAGGGACGCTTTTGCAAAATAAATGCCAGCCAAGTCAATCCGGTTCTGCTTTTGAAAGATCAAAGCCTTCAGAGCCAGAGCTTCAGGGAAATCGGGGGAGACACTCAATGCGTGCTCAACCTCTTCCATTGCAAAAAGCCACATTTTTGCCTGGAAATAGGCGGAAGCCAAGGTAAGTCGAGTATGAATTCGGTGGGCCGCGTCAGCCTTTAAGACCCCTGCATGCGCACCGACGTTTACCGTTAGAAAATGCCACGTGAAAGAAAGCAAAAGTAAGGCCAAACGCCACTGCCCGCACCTTCTAGGCGCTGGCTTGACATCATGGCGCATTAACTCTGACCAGAGCCCGAGGCAAGGTTTGAGCTAACCCACTGAATGGGAACAGAACGTTGTTGGGCAATGCGATCAGAAACACCCGTTCTGTCTTTGACATCCCCCGCAAGTTGACCGCAAGCGGCATCAATGTCGTCGCCCCTTGTTTTGCGAACAGTGGTGACAAATCCAGCTTGAATGAGGACGCTGGCAAATTGTTCAACAACGGTATTGTCTGAGCGCAGCAAGCCAGACTCTTTGAAAGGATTAAAGGGAATTAAGTTGAACTTGCATCGCAAGCCAAGTTGAGCATGCTTTCGAATCAGTTGAACGAGTTCTTGGGCATGAGAAATTTGATCGTTAACGCCCTTGAGCATGCAATATTCAAAGGTGATGAAGTCACGGGGTGCTTTGGACAAATAAGCGGTGCACTCGGCCAGCAACTCATCCAGGGGATATTTGCGGTTGAGCGGAACCAGGTTGTCGCGAAGATCATCAGTCGGTGCATGCAAAGACACGGCCAAAGCCACCGGACAATCCTGCGACAGTCTTGCGATCATGGGCACCACGCCCGATGTAGAAACGGTAACACGCCGGCGTGAAAGGCCATAGCCATGGTCGTCTAACATGGCTCTCAAGGACGGAATGAGTGCGTTGTAGTTTTGCAGGGGTTCACCCATGCCCATCATGACAACATTGGAAATGACGCGCTCTGTCTGATTCAAATGCTGACGCAAAAAATGTTCAGCAAACCATAGTTGTGAAAGAATTTCGGCGGTTGTCAGATTCCTGCTAAAGCCCTGATGGCCAGTAGAGCAAAAGCGACAGCCTACGGCGCAGCCTGCCTGAGAGGAGATGCACAAGGTTCCGCGATCATCCTCAGGAATAAAAACTGTTTCTATGGCATCACCAGAGCCCACATCAAAAAGCCATTTGACAGTTCCGTCTTTTGAAATTTGCTCCGAAAGTTTGGGCAAAGCAGCAACGTGCGCATGAACTTTTAATTTTTCACGAAGCGTTTTGGCCAGATCGGACATGTCGTCAAAATTGGACATGCCACGTTGGTGAATCCAACGAAATAACTGGGTTGAGCGAAAACGTTTCTCGCCCAGCCCCTCACAAAAAACGGCCAAGCCTTCAAGGTCGAAATCAAGAAGGTTGACCGTCATGGCGGAAGAATAAAAAGTTCTAAACCGCGGAATAGTGGCTGAAAAGTTTCAGCCGCTGTTAACGTGAGTAAACGTTCATACCGGGGAAGAAGAAACTCACTTCTACGGCAGCAGTTTCGGCAGCGTCAGAGCCGTGTACAGCATTGGCATCGATGCTGTCAGCAAAATCAGCACGAATGGTACCTGGCGCGGCTTTCTTAGGATCAGTCGCACCCATCAGGTCGCGATTTTTCAAGATGGCGCCTTCGCCTTCCAAAGCTTGGATCATGACGGGGCCGGAAATCATGAAATCAACCAAATCTTTAAAGAAGGGACGCTCTTTGTGAACGGCGTAGAAGGCTTCAGCTTCGCTGCGTGACAACTGCGCCATTTTAGAGGCGACCACTTTGAGACCAGCCGCTTCAAAACGCGCGTAAATTTGGCCGATGACGTTTTTAGCAACAGCGTCGGGTTTGATGATGGAGAGTGTTCGTTCAATAGCCATGATGAGATTCCTCAGTTTTATTTTAAAAATAGATGTTGAAAACCTTGTTTTCGAAGCCTGGTAAAGCACTTAAGCAAGCCTGCTATTCTAACCCGACCTAGGGGTTTCCCCAGCGGCGGCAAGGATTTGAAGGCCCTTGAAGGGCCATGAAATTAACGGCTACGCCCGCCGCTACGGCGTGGCCCACCAGAGCGTCCACCAGGGCTCTGGGCCTTGCGTTGACGGCTCAAACTGTCAGCCCCAATGTAGCCGACAGAGGTTTTCAAGGGGTCAGGCTGCGAGTTGTCCTGAGGGCCTCTTTTTTGTGTTGATCGACCTTGTTCTTGCTTTGGAGCGCCAAAAGCACGATTCCTCGGATTTTTAAATTTGCGATCATGCGGACGTACGGCATCAGGTTCGACATCATTTGCACGTTGCTGGGACGCTTCGCCCTTGTTTGCCGCGTGAGTTAAGGCCCTGATATCGGCTTCATCTAACTCCATGAAAGTACTGCGCCTCAAACCATGGGGTAAAACCATCGCGCCATATCGAATGCGAATAAGACGACTGACAGCATGCCCCACGGCTTCCATCATGCGGCGGACCTCGCGGTTACGGCCTTCTGAAATGGTCACGCGATACCAGCAATTAGCGCCTTCACCGCCACCATTTTCAATTGAACCAAATTGGGCCATGCCATCTTCCAACATGACGCCGTCCAACAGTTTTTGTTTTTCTTCGTTGCTCAAAGCACCGAGAACACGAACGGCATATTCACGCTCAAGTCCAAATCGCGGGTGCATCAAACGATTGGCCAACTCACCAGAACTGGTAAAAAGCAACAAGCCTTCTGTGTTCAGGTCAAGCCTGCCAACCGATTGCCATTTGCCATGTTGCAGTCTGGGCAGTTTCCGAAAAACCGTGGGTCGATTCTTTGGGTCGTCGTGTGACACGATTTCACCCGCAGGTTTGTGATATGCAATAACGCGAGGTGGGGGTGGGTCAATGCGAATTCGCAAAGGCTTTCCGTTCACCTTAACTTGATCGCCGTACTGAATTCGCTGACCAATGTGGGCAGGCTCGTTGTTAACGGAGATACGGCCTTCCAGAATCAATTGCTCCATTTCCAAGCGGGAGCCTAATCCTGCTTGTGCCAAAACTTTGTGCAACTTGGGTGACTCTGCTTGGGGCGCTAAAACACGTTTGGTCATCAGGGGTGAAATAACACCGTCAGCGTCTTGATCGAACTGGCCCGAGACAACATCCTCAATGGCGATTGGCTTCAAGACGTCTTGCGTTGACCTTGGCGCCAAGGAATTGTCTGGCGCGACAACCGTCGGGCCTGAAAGATCTGAAGGTTCATTCATGGGAATGGCCTTCGGGTTGTTCTGGGGATGAAATGGTCGGGACAGAGTCTGAAGCTTCTGGTTCTGCGGCTGCACCTGCTGCTGCTTCAGTCTCTTCAAGAGCATCTTCCAAAGACAAGGTGGCTTGACTGGTATCCGCCTCAGGCGTATTGAGTGAGGCCAAGGCCGCGGCTTGACTGTCTACAGAAGGCATCAATGGCAATTGGTCCAAAGAAGCAATCCCCAGGTCGTCCAAAAAGTGACGGGTTGTGGCATAGAGGCCAGGCCGCCCCACAGATTCCCGGTGACCAATCACTTCAACCCAGCCACGATCTTCCAGCTGCTTCAAGATTTGAGTGTTGATGGTCACGCCGCGAATGTCCTCCATGTCGCCACGCGTCACCGGTTGCCTGTAAGCAATGATCGCCAATGTTTCCATGACAGCCCGTGTGTATTTGGGAGGCTTTTCCGGGTTCAGTTTGTCCAAATAGGACCGCAACTCGGGTCGACTTTGGAATCGCCAACCCGTGGCAACAGAGACCAGTTCAAGGCCACGTTCAGCCCAATCCAGTTGAAGTTCCTCAAGGAGGGTTTTAAGCGTGTCTGTACCCAGTGCATCGTCAAACAAAACGCGCATGTCACGGACCGTCACAGGCTGAGTTGAGCAGAGCAATGCAGTTTCAAGGACACGCTTGGCTTGCGCCGTGTTCATGGTGTCAATCTTCCGCGATAAAAGCGCCGAGGGCGCGAAATGGGACGCATGCCTTGGTTCAAATCAACCAGGGGCAGACAAAGTCTGCTTCTGCGTCACTTCAATGGATTAAAGTCAAACTTACGATTGGCTTTGAGACCTGAGTATCAGGTAGTTTCATTGTAACTGAGTGACCAAGCTTGCAGCAAATTCTGGAAGTCTGAAGGCAATTCAGACTGAAAATTCATAGGCTGTCCTGTGATGGGGTGCTCAAATCCCAATTTTTCTGCATGCAAGGCTTGCCTTGGCATTAAGGGGTTAGAGGTTCCCCCGTACAAATGATCCCCCAGCATGGGCATTTTGAGGGATGCCATGTGAACTCGGATTTGATGGGTTCTGCCCGTCTCCAAAATGCAACGCACAAGAGCGCCATGTTGATTTTGGTCAAGCACACGAAAATGGGTTAGAGCCAACTTGCCAGAATTTTTGGACAAATCGACAGCCGCCATTCTCAATCGGTTGCTTGGATCTCTGCCAATGGGCAAGTCAATCGATTTTTGTTTGGGCCCCACCCAAGCTTTATCGCTGATGGTTAAATATTGGCGCTTCACTTCCCTGCTCGCTATTTTCTTGACCAAAGCGTCCATGGCTTGTCGAGTCCGTGCGACGACCATCAGGCCACTTGTGTCTTTGTCTAGTCGGTGAACGATGCCAGCCCTTGGCAAATCCATGAGGGCGTGGTCTAAACCGAGCAGTCCATTCATCAAAGTACCGGACCAATTTCCAGGAGCAGGATGAACCACCAAACCAGCCGGCTTATCGATGATTCTTAAATACGCATCTTCAAAAATGACGTTGATATCGAGCAATTCTGGTTTGAATGCTTGCGATTGTGGCGTTGCCCTGAGTTCTATGGTCCAAATTTCGCCAGCTTTGACCTTGAGAGAAGCCTTGGTATAAATCTGACCTAGTCGAGTAACTGCACCATCTTCTAGCAGTTGCTGCAAATAACTTCTGGAAAACTCCGTCACCGAGGTGGCCAGCATTTTGTCCAGGCGCTCGCCATGAAGTTCAGGGCCAACCTTCAACTCCCGGACCTCATCCAAAGGGGCAGACAGCCCAGATTCCAAGAAACTGTCTTCTTGAAGATCTTCGGACTCGCCCAGATCAATGCTGCTCGATATAATCAATTTGGTTTATTTCCAAGGTTGCCAGATGTTGAAGATCAGATTATCGGTGCTTGCGCTTTCGTTTGTTGGCTCAGTCATCACATTGCTTGCCGGATGCACCAGCACGCCCTCTGACCCCACGTCAGGGTGGACGCCTGAAAAAATTTACAGCGAAGCACGTGGTGAAGCTTCAGCAGGAGCCTGGGACAGAGCCGCCATGTTGTTTGACAAACTGGAAGGCCGGGCTGCTGGGACCCCCCTTGCACAGCAGGCTCAGATCGAGAAGGCTTACGCTCAATACCGCGCAACCGATAAAGTTCAAGCCATTGCCACTTTGGACCGCTTCTTAAAGCTGCATCCCGCCAGCCCAGCGATCGACTATGCGCTGTACCTCAAAGGTTTGGTTAACTTCAATGACAATTTGGGCCTGTTCTCATTCATTACCCAGCAAGATTTGTCAGAACGTGACCAGAAAGCCGCCAAAGATTCCTTTGAATCGTTCAAGGAATTGGTCAATCGATTTCCAGATTCCAAATACGCAACTGATTCGCGACAACGCATGGCTTACATTGTCAATTCACTGGCCTCCTACGAAGTTCATGTGGCCCGTTATTACTTCAGCAAAGGAGCCTACGTGGCCGCTGTGAATCGGGCTCAAGTTGCCATCACCGATTACCCCGGGGTGCCGGCAAACAAGGAAGCCCTAGAGATCATGGTGAAAGCATACGACGCCATGGGCATGAAAGAATTGAAGGCAGACTCGCAACGTGTGTTTGATAAAAACTTTCCTGATGCCTCTAAATCTGAGCCTAAAAAGTCGAGTTCGTGGTGGAAGTTTTGGTGAGATTCAATAAAGTCTCCTCGTAATCAGATTCCGTTTCGATTTTTCTCATCGGTGGCAAGCAGGCCATCAAACGTCTGCCATAAGCCATGCCCGTTAAACGGGGGTCGCAGACCACCAACATCCCTCTGTCTGTTTCGCTGCGAATCAAACGCCCTGCCCCTTGTTTCAGCGCAACCGCTGCCTCGGGCAAACTGTAATCAGAAAATGAGCTTTTACCCATGCACTCCAAGCGTTGAGAACGAGCCTCAACCAAAGGATCGTTGGGCGGTGGAAAAGGTAATTTATCAATCACCACCAATTGCAGTGCATCGCCTGGCACATCAAAGCCCTCCCAGAAAGAAGCAGATGCAACTAAAACACAGCCCAAACCCCCTTGAAGATTACCCTCGCGAAATCGCTCCATCAAGCGACGCTTAGACCCTTGGCCTTGCACCAGTACTTCGAGCTCACCAGATTGCGCCAAGGCAGAAGTCAGTGATTCACCAATGTTGCGCATGGCATTGAGGGTGGTGGTTAAGACCAACGTACGCCCCCCCAGTTGACGTGCCGACTTCTCGACAAAATGAGCGACAGCTTGCGTGTGTGAAAAATCATTGGGTTTAGGCATGCCTTTGGGTACATAAATTGCCGACATGCCTTGGTAATCAAAAGGGCTTGCCACTCTGAGCTTGCGTGCATGCGAAAGACCACAGGGCTCTGCAAACCATTTCATTTGGTCATCTTCTCCCAAAGTGGCTGAAGTAAAAACCCATGATCTTTGTTGGCCACTTGAAGACACATTGTGCTCAGAGGGAGCATCTACCCTTGCCTCGGGGCTCTGGGAGTTGCGATTTAACATGTGCGTCTGAACTGCCAGCGAGATGTCCAAGGGTGATTCCACCAAACGCATTTGAGTGCCTACCTCCACCCAACGCACCGAACCTTCAGCACAAGGTTCTTGAAAAAGCGAGATGGCCTTTAACTGCAAATTAACACGCTCATGCAATCGGACGAAATCAGGCGCCATTTCACTGACGGTATCAAGCGCAGCTTGTGCCGCATTCAATGCAACTTGCAACTGCGCCGTGGCAGTCAGCCAATTGGCAGTTTCAATGCCATCAGGCACAGGGTCTGCCCATCGAAGCCTGGTACCAGCGCGCGCATCTTGGGCGGTGAGGCGCAAATCACGAATTGATTTTTCTAGAACACTGCAGATGAGTGTCCAATCAACCAGCCCTCGGGCCCATTGAACACCTGCGCCGAGTATGTCGCGGGTCAACTCCAGCAGCTGGCTGGTACTTAAATGTTGACCTAAAAAATTGATCCCAATTTCATTGAGTTGGTGCGCTTCATCGAAGACTACTGATTGAACGGATGGCAATAGCTCTGCCATGCCGGTCTCGCGCACATTAAGATCTGCAAAAAACAAATGGTGATTGATCACCACCACGTCGGCGGACATGGCCTCCTTGCGTGCCAAGTTGACATGGCATGATTTGAAATTGGGACACGGCGAACCAAGGCAGTTGTCTCGGGTTGAGGTCACCAAAGGAATCACAGGCGATCGATCGTCTAAACCAGACAACTCAGACAAATCGCCCGTGCGCGTCGATTGAGACCACGTTTCAATTTTGCTCAAGGCATGGGCGTGAATTCTGAGCGATGCATCATGGCTTTGGCGCGCATGAGACAACCGAAGTGTGCACAAATAACTAGAGCGTCCTTTTAAAAGCGCGACACGCACAGGCAACTTCAAAACTTCAACCAGCTTGGGAATGTCCCTGGAAAAAAGTTGATCCTGGAGTGCCTTTGTTGCAGTTGATACCAGAGCCCTCTGACCGCTCAACAAGACAGGCACCAAATAGGCATAGGTTTTACCAACGCCAGTACCCGCTTCAACAACCAGCTCACCGCCTGAAGAAATGGTTTCGGCGACAGCCAGCGCCATGTCAGTTTGACCAGTACGGGGTTTAAATTGGGGCGTTGTTTGCGCTAAAACGCCATCACCTCTAAAAACCGCCGCAACAGCTTGGAGGTAGTCACTCAAGGTGTGACCTTGCTTTTAATTGGTGAGGTTTTATCAAGTGCTGCATCATGGGCAGAGCGATGCGTCTGCTGCTCTGCTTTGTCTGAGAGTCGTTGTTGACGGAGAATTTCTTTCAATTCTCGGCGTTTGGCATTCAAACCAATTTCGCGCTGATCTAAAGGCGCAAGCATTTGATATTGCAACCTTTTCACTTTAATCAGGCAATCGTTCACAGCAAACTCTTTCCAACAGGCGGTTGAGTTGAATTGAAATTTCTCTGCAACTTCTTTTTTTTGCCGCTCTATCGAGATCAATTCATCTGAGAGCACATTCAATTCGCGAGTCGTTTCTAAGCCTGCGGAGATCGCAGCACTCCAGCTAAAGAACACACTTCCAATCAAATAAATGAACGATTTCAAAATCAGACTCATGTGATGTGTGTGTCGACAGTTCGATGCTCGAGGGCTAAAAATTCAGACGATTGCATTTCGTGCAATCGTGAAATGGTTCTTGGAAATTCATGCGCTAAGGGCCCTTGGGTATAAAGGGCTTCGGGTGCAACCTCAGCCGAAAGTATCAATTTAACACGCCTGTCATACAGAACATCAATCAGCCACGTAAATCGCCTTGCTTCGGATGCCAACCGAGGCGGCATCATAGGCACATTGCTAAGCAAAACAGTATGGAACTGGGTCGCGATTTCAAGGTAATCATTTTGCGATCGGGGGCCGCCACACAAATTTTTAAAATCAAACCAAACAACGCCACCAGCGCGGCGACGTGACTTAATTTCTCGAGCTTCAATGTGGAGTACAGGATCCTCGTCGTGGCTGCTGACAAGTTGATTAAAGGCTTCCGCCATGGCGTCGTCGGCCTCAGCCCCCCATGGACAGTGATACAACTTCACCATCTCTAAGGTACGACGACGATAATCTGTGCCATTGTCAACATTCAACACCTCCATGCGCTCATTCAATAGCGCTATAGCGGGCAGTATGCGGTCGCGGTGCAAGCCGTCGGGATAGAGATTGTCTGGCTTGAAGTTGGAGGTCGTGACAAAACTCACGCCATTTTTAAACAAAGAGATCAACAAGCGATGCAAGATCATCGCATCGGTGATATCGGCCACGTGAAACTCATCAAAACAAATGAGTTGGTAGCGCTTGGCCATTCGTCGTCCCAGCTCGTCCAAGGGGTTGACAGTGCCTTGCATCAAGGCCAATTCTCTGTGGACCTCCCGCATAAACTCGTGAAAATGCAAACGCGTTTTGTCCTTGACGGGTACTGCGTTGTAAAAACAGTCCATCAAAAAACTCTTACCGCGACCAACACCACCAAACATGTAAACGCCTTGGGGCAGGTCTGGTTTCTTCTTCAAAAACCGCAATGGACTATTGATGATTTCTTGATAACGAGCCCATTCATTGGCACAACGCTCCAAAGCCTCCACCGCTTTGAGTTGCGCAGGGTCAGCCTGATACCCTCGGTTCAGAAGTTCTTGGTCGTAGGCTGCTCTAACGGACATGGGTTATATGCTCTGGAAAATGCTGAAAAAGGTTCTTTGAAATTAGAAAACCCGGGACAGGCCCGGGCTTAGTAGTTTAACGGTGCTTGAGAAAACTTAGAAGTTCAAGGTCCGTTTGTCCACTGCCAAGGCAGCTTCTTTGGTAGCTTCACTGAGCGATGGATGAGCGTGACAAATGCGCGCAATGTCCTCTGCACTGGCACGGAACTCCATGGCCACAACGGCTTCAGCGATGAGCTCACTGGCCATGGGCCCCACGATGTGAACACCCAAGATTTCGTCAGTCTTGGCATCGGCCAAGAACTTGACCATGCCCGTGGTGTCGCCCAAAGCGCGAGCCCGGCCATTGGCCAAGAACGGGAAAGTTCCGGCTTTGTAAGCCACGCCATCGGCCTTGAGTTGCTGCTCTGTGCGACCCACCCAAGCAATTTCGGGACTGGTATAGATCACCCAAGGCACCGTGTTGAAATTCACATGTCCGTGCTGACCGGCAATGCGCTCAGCCACGGCAACGCCCTCTTCTTCGGCTTTGTGCGCCAACATGGGGCCACGCACCACGTCGCCCACAGCCCAAACGCCAGGCAGATTGGTTTTGCATTCAGCGTCGACCACGATAGCGCCGCGTTCGTCCAACTGCAAGCCAACAGCTTCTGCGTTCAAGCCAATGGTATTTGGCACTCGGCCAATGGAAACGATGAGTTTGTCAGCATCAATGCTTTGGGCTTCGCCCTTGGCGTTGGTGTAGGCCACTTTGACGCCTTTTTTGCCATTTTGAATCTCGCCGACTTTGACACCAAGTTCAATTTTCAAACCTTGTTTGTCAAAAGCTTTTTTGGCTTCCTTGGCAATTTGCTCGTCGACGAGGCCCAAGAAAGTGGGCAAGCCTTCAAGGATGGTGACATCGGATCCTAGACGGCGCCAGACAGATCCCATTTCCAATCCGATGACACCAGAGCCAATTAGCACCAGCTTTTTAGGTACTGCACCCACATTCAAAGCGCCGTCGTTGGACAACACATTGACTTCGTCAAAAGGTGTCCCGGGCAATGAACGTGCATTGGAGCCTGTAGCCACAATGATGTTCTTACCAAGCAATGTTTCATTGGCAGCACCTGTCACGGTGACTTCGTATCCACCTTCAACGGCTTTACCAAATGCAGCGCGGCCATGAAAGAAAGACACTTTGTTCTTTTTGAACAAGTACAAAACGCCCTCGTTGTTTTGCTTCACCACATTGTCTTTACGTGCAATCATCTTGGCCACATCCATGCTGACCCCTTTCATCTCAATGCCGTGATCGGCAAAGTGATGGTTGGCTTGATCGAAGTGTTCAGAAGACTGCAATAAGGCTTTGGAAGGAATGCAACCTACATTGGTGCAAGTACCACCAAGGGCTGGGCCGCCTGTTGCGTTTTTCCATTCGTCGACACACGCGACTTGGAATCCCAATTGCGCTGCACGAATGGCGGCAATGTAACCACCTGGGCCGCCACCAATGACGACCACATCAAATTGTTTGCTCATGCTTTTTTCCTAAGGCTTAGATGTCAAACAACAAGCGTGATGGGTCTTCTAACG
>CAIMUZ010000183.1 GCA_903844775.1 uncultured Burkholderiales bacterium
AATCTTCATGCGGATTTGGTTGATGAAGATGACCATGCAATTGGTTTTCTTGATGGTGGCGGTGAGCTTGCGCAGGGCTTGGCTCATGAGGCGGGCTTGCAGGCCAGGCAGTGAGTCGCCCATGTCGCCTTCGAGTTCGGCTTTGGGGGTGAGCGCGGCCACGGAGTCGATGACCACCAAATCAACCGCACCGGAACGAACCAAGCTGTCGACAATTTCAAGGGCTTGTTCGCCGGTGTCGGGTTGGCTGATGAGCAGGTCTTGCAGGTTGACGCCCAGTTTTTGAGCGTATTGAATGTCCAAGGCGTGCTCGGCATCGACAAAGGCGCATTGGCCGCCCACTTTTTGCATTTCGGCAATCACTTGCAAGGTCAATGTGGTTTTACCGGACGACTCGGGGCCGTATATTTCAACCACGCGGCCACGGGGCAAGCCGCCAACGCCCAAGGCGATGTCAAGGCCCAAAGAACCCGTGGACACAACTTGGATGTCCTCGATGACTTCGCCTTCGCCCAAGCGCATGATGGTGCCTTTGCCGAATTGTTTTTCAATTTGGGCCAGGGCTGCTTGCAGGGCTTTGGTTTTGTCGCTGTTTTGCTCGCTCATGAAAATCTCCTTGAGAATCAACGGGTTAAAAATGATGCATCTAGAAAGTTGATCAAAGACTGGATGCTTGAACAGTACTGTAACGGCATTGTCTCGCTCAGTAAATAGATTTTTTAGTCAGTTTGCTTTACTATTAGCAAATGCCAGTCAATGACAGTTCAGCGCAAAATTCAGAGCCAATTTTTGACCGGTCCGCCGTCTTGGACGATCGTTGGCGGGAGACGCACTTAGGCCGTTTGTTGGGCCACGCCATGCGGCGTTTTGACGCACGCGTGTTAAGTCTGATGGCAAACAACGATCAGGTGCCTTTGGCCTTGTCGAACTTGGCAGCAAGAGACCAGATCAGTGCGGCGCACATTCACATTACTCGGCATTTGTCATTGCAAGGCTCCCGACTCACAGAGCTGGCCCAAGCGGCGGGCATGAGCAAACAAGCCATGGGCAATTTGGTGAACCAGTGTGAGGCTTGGGGTTTGGTCACACGCAAAAGCGATTCACGCGACGCAAGAGCGCGGCAAGTTGTTTTTACGGAAGCGGGACTTGCTTGGTTGGCGGCATTTCAAATGGCAGTGGCGCAAGCAGACAGCGAGTTTAAGGATGCGGTTGGACTGGAAATCGCCACAGTGGTGGCCTTGGGGCTGGAGGCTTATTGCATGTGAGCACAAGGCAAACACAAAAGTGACGCTGGCTTGTTGAACCGCCACGACAAAGAATCTACGCAGGGCACTGAGAGTCGCCTAAAATTTGCAAGGGTTCAAAGCGAGCTCAAAGACAGCGAACAAAAACATCGGGAGACAAAAATGCGCATTTTGATTGCAGAAGACGATCAGGTTTTGGCCGATGGATTGCTGCGTAGTTTGCGCAGCGCTGGTGCCGCTGTAGACCACGTGGCAAGCGGCTCTGAAGCCGATGCTGCACTCATGACCAACAACGAGTTCGACTTGCTCATCCTCGACCTCGGCCTGCCCAAAATGCACGGCCTTGAAGTCTTGAAAAAATTACGCGCAAGAGGCTCCACCTTGCCGGTTCTAATTTTGACGGCAGCAGATGGCGTCGAAGAGCGCGTCAAAGGCCTCGATTACGGCGCAGATGACTACATGGCAAAGCCATTCAGTCTGCAAGAATTAGAAGCGCGTGTTCGCGCATTAACCCGCCGAGGCATGGGCGGCGCCACTTCTCAAATCAAGCACGGCCCCCTCATTTACGATCAGTCAGGCCGTGTGGCCACCATTGACGGCAAGATGGTCGAGTTATCTGCACGTGAACTGGGATTGCTTGAGGTGTTGCTGCAACGCACCGGACGTTTGGTGAGCAAGGACCAATTGGTTGAGCGTTTGTGTGAGTGGGGTGAAGAGGTTAGCAATAACGCCATCGAGGTCTACATTCACCGCTTGCGCAAGAAAATTGAGAAAGGACCGATTCGCATCGCAACCGTGCGCGGCCTTGGGTACTGTCTTGAAAAAATTCCAGGCTAATGAAGCGCTTCATGCAACAGTGAACAGCAAGATGAATGAAATCTAAAAATTGGCAGCTGTCTTTTTTTCGCCGCGAGCAGCGATCCTTGTTTGGCGAAATTTTGGACTGGATGCTCACGCCGCTGTTGCTCTTATGGCCCGTGAGCCTTGCCTTGACATGGCTGGTGGCGCAAGGCTTGGCCAATAAGCCATTTGACCGTGCCTTGATTTACAACGTCGAGGCCTTGTCGCAATGGGTCAAGCTCAGCCCCGATCAGCATCGAGTGCAGTTTAATTTGCCACAGCCTGCGAGCGAGCTATTGCGTGCGGATGACGCTGATTTGGTGTACTACCAAGTGATGGGCCCGAATGGTCAACTCTTAGGCGGTGATCGTGATTTGCCACAACCCCAAGATGACGAAAAAATGGGCAGTTACGAAGTCAAAATTCGTGACGACGAAATGCGCAGCTTGGAAGTTCGAGTGGCCTATACCTGGGTTCATTTGGCGTCAGACAAACACACCGCGGGCATGACACCCGTTTTGGTACAAGTGGCAGAGACGCGTGAAAAAAGATCGGTCTTGGCGACTGAAATTATCAAGGGTGTGATGTTGCCGCAATTCGCCATCTTGCCTTTGGCGGTCTTGCTGGTGTGGCTTGCATTGGTCCGCGGCATCAAGCCCTTGTCGGAATTGGAAGAGAGAATCCGCGAAAGAAAATCGGATGACTTGAGCCCGCTGGATGAGAAGGCCGTGCCACTCGAAGTTGCACCCTTGGTGTCTTCAGTGAATGATTTATTGAAACGACTCAAAGACTCGATTGCCACGCAAAAAAGATTTTTGGCAGACGCTGCGCATCAATTGAAGACGCCATTGGCCGGCTTGCGAATGCAAGCAGATTTGGCGCAACGAAAAGGCGCTAGCGAAGAGGACTTGAAACAATCACTCAAACAAATTGGGCGGGCCAGTGTCCAGGCCACTCACACCGTCAATCAGTTGCTCTCATTGGCGCGCGCTGAAGGCGCGGGCGCCATTGACTTGCAATCTTGTGACATGGAGGCCTTGGTGAGCGAGGTTTTGAATGACTCTTTGCCGCGCGCCATGGAGAAGGGCTTAGACCTGGGCTATGACGGCGTTGACCATCAAACGAAGCGTCGTTTCTTGAAAGTTCAAGGCAATCCAACGCTTTTAAAAGAGATGGTTCGCAACTTGGTCGACAACGCAATTCATTACACGCCCAGCTCGGAAGAAAGACCTGGCGTCATCACGGTTCGCTTGTTGGTGGACCCCTACAGTCAAGCGTTGGCCGTGCAAGTGGAAGACAACGGGCCTGGCATTTCAGTTGCGGAAAGAGAGCGTATTTTTGAGCCGTTTTATCGCGCACTGGGCAGCAACGTGGATGGCTCAGGTTTGGGTTTGCCCATCGTGCGCGAAATTGCCCAAAGGCATGGTGCTGCCGTTTCAGTTGACATTGCACATCCTGGGCAGACGCCCTCCGGCGCATGCTTCACCATTCGGTTTGCGCCCACCCACAAGCCATCAATTTAAAACCAACATCGCTTGAACCCCCAAGGGGTAACTGTTCAGTCCTTATGCCG
The DNA here is from genome assembly GCA_903844775.1 of uncultured Burkholderiales bacterium. GTDB lineage: Bacteria > Pseudomonadota > Gammaproteobacteria > Burkholderiales > Burkholderiaceae_C > Limnohabitans_A. The sequence goes on from CAIMUZ010000183.1 coordinate 3,658, forward strand.
CGGGCTTCAACATGTTCAGTTGTAAACGTTCACGTTCGATCACGATGGCCACAGCAGGATGGGACGCGACTCGATTGACATGGGCCCAAAGGGCTGGATATGCGGCGGGATCGATGCCAGCAATAGAGCCCCAACGCGTCAAGGTGAGCGCATAGGCGTCCAAGGGGCCAAGTTGCTCACCCGACAACCATCCAGAGCTTGACAAGTGGTTCTTGACCAGCTCCTCCAACTCACTCATCAAGCCTTTGTATTGCTGCGTGTTGAAAAGTTTCAGTGCAGCCTGCACATCGACTTGGTCACTGAATTTGTGCGGCAGGAAAATGTGCGTGAATGTTGGGTGGACGGTGTTGTTCATCCAAGCCAATGCTTCAATGGCTTTGGCACGAGGCACAGGCGCTGTCGGCAAAAACTTGGCTTCAGGAAACTTTTGATCAAGGTACAAGATGATGGCCAGAATTTGAGTGATGACCTGATCGCCATCCAGCAAAACAGGAACTTGACTGCGTGGGTTGATGGCCTTGTATTCGTCGCTGTTATGTTCGCCCTTGTGAAGCTTGACCAAGGCGGGCTCGTAACCGCTCCCCGACAATTGCAACATCACATGGGGTACGAATGAGCATGCGCCCGGAGAAAAATAAAGTTTCAAGCTCATGAGGGTTTCCTTGTGATCATTAGGTTGTCAGGATTAATAAGCCAGCGCATTTTCAGGTGTTTCATGGTGCGTATTCAAGAAAGTGGCCTCACACTGACCTCTGAGCTGCTAACTTTGACGCTGCCCTGTGTTGTCAAAATTTGCAGGGCGCCCAAACGATCGACGCCTTCACACAAGCCTTGAACCCCTTCACTGGTGGTGATCTGTCGACCCAAAATAGCATCCCGCGCATGAAACCTGGACTGAAATGGTGCAAACCCTTCCGATTCAAATTTCAAGAGCGTCGACATCAGAGGCGCAATGATGCGCTCGAGAGCCGTTGGGGCTGTCGCGCCCTCCCAAAACTCATTCAGGCCGGCTGCGGGCGTCCTAAGATCGTTGGCGCTGGGTTTTCGAACATTGAGACCGACGCCAATCACCGCATAGCTTTGATCACCTTGACTCGCGGCCTCAATCAAGATGCCGCCCAGTTTTCTTTCAAGCCGCCACAAATCGTTCGGCCATTTGATCTGAACTTCAGGCCCCAGTGACTCTGCCAAGCTCAAGCCAACAGCCAGGGAAAGACCCGACCAATTGGCGGGGCGGTAGGGCAAACCGATGGAAAAGGTCAGCGCGTCACCCGGCTCACCCACCCAAGCCCTGCCTTGCCGGCCGCGCCCAGCCAGCTGACGCTCTGCAATCAACAAAATAGGATCGGGGCGCCCTTCTTTTGCGCGCCGCATCAACTCGGTGTTGGTGGAGTCAATTTCTGGCAGGATTTCAATGCTGAACCCTGGCAGCTGCGACACCACCGCTTGCCAAATGGCTTCAGCAGGCCAACGTTGAATGGGGGTGCTTTCTCTCAAGTCTCGCCTCGGTGTTGTGTTCAATGACAAGTTAGAGGGCGCTTCAAGACTTCTTTTTGGCTTGCTTCAGCTCTTTTTTGAGCTTCTTAATTTTCTTTTCAATCTTTTTGACTTGACTGGGAATCTTGGGGGTGGCGGGTCTGCGCTTGGGCGCCAACAATGTTTGCCGGCAATGGGGGCTACCACACCAGCAAGGGTATTCGGCCTTGAGCTTCGGTGTGTAAGGCTCGTCAATGATCAAGCCGTAGTCGTAATTGAGCTCTTCACCCGCCTTGATGTTGCGCAGCGCTTTGATGTAGATGCGGTCATTCTCTTCATCGGCCTCGCAGTTGGGGTTGCAGCTGTGATTGATCCAGCGAGAGGAGTTGCCGCCATGCAGGGCGTCAATCACCTTGTCTTCGTTCACATGGAAGTAAAAGGTATGGTTGGGGTCGGCGGGGTCGTGCGGGTGACGATCTTGCGCCTCATCCCAGCTGATGACCTCGCCCACGTATTCAAACAGGGTCTCGCCTTCGGCAATGTCTTGCAAGGCGAAAACGCCTTTGCCGTGAACGCCGGAGCGACGTACCTGCACCCGACGGCCAGATGCTGGTAAAGCCTTGGGCTTATCGGAAGCCTTCAAAATTGATTTTGTCGAAGGTAGAGTTTTTTTGACCACGGCTTGAAAAATTTGTTATTGTGAAAACATGTGGGCGCGCGTGTGCGCGTGCCCGTGTGTGTACACGTGCGTATGCGCGCACGCGAGACCGGATTGTATGAGATGAAAACATTGGTAATAGCAGAGAAGCCTTCAGTGGCTCAAGACATCGTGCGTGCTTTGACGCCGAT
>CAIMUZ010000184.1 GCA_903844775.1 uncultured Burkholderiales bacterium
GCTCGTGGTTTACAGCGACTACCAAGAGGCGGGCGGCTTCAGGGCCATGAACAGTTTGCTGGACCAGCGGGTTCAATTTACGGCCGTCTTGGTGGCCAATGACCAAATGGCCTATGGCGCCCGTCTGGCTTTGCACCGAGCAGGTTTGCGTGTCCCTGAAGATGTGTCGCTGATCGGCTTTGACGATCTACCGCACTCCGCATTCACGCTGCCTCCGCTGACTTCTGTCAGGCAATCGGTTTACGAAATCGGTACATCTGCTGCAAAGGCCATGTTTGATTTGTTGAACAAGGTGAAGCCACCGGCGAGGCTAATTGATGCCGAGTTGGTAATTCGTGAGTCGACAAGAATTCACAGACGTTGAGGCGCGGGCACTTTCAGTGGAGCGCTTGAAAGGCCCTCATGTGATCTGCGGGTTTGCTTTTTTGCCGATTGAGCCTGCTTATTTTTAAACCAACAGGGATTGGATGATGGACCTTGTCCAAACGAGTGGTTCTGCCGCGTTGCTGGGTGACATTGGGGGTACCAATGCCCGATTTGCTTTGGTGCATGGTGAGCATGAGCCGATCGTTCAAGAGCGTATTTTGTCTACGGGTGATTATCCAGGTCTGCATGCGGCAGTTCAGGCATATCTTCAAGAAGCAGGTCAGCCAGTCATTCGCCGTGCGTGCATTGCCATCGCCAATCCCATTGACGGTGATGCGCTGACCATGACCAATAACCATTGGCAGTTTTCGGTGGAAGCGACTCGTCAGGCTTTGGGTTTGGACAGTCTTCTCATGCTCAATGATTGGGAAGCCATGGCCATGGCAGTACCCGCATTGAGCGTTGGTGATTTGGCACAAATAGGCCCAGGTGCGCCAGTGCCAAATGCGGCCAAAGGTTTGATAGGGCCGGGGACAGGCTTGGGGGTGTCCTCGTTGGTTCGCTCACGCCGTGGCGACTGGGTGCCCATCGCCGGGGAGGGTGGCCACGTCAGCCTGTCGCCCACTTGTGAACGTGATGCAGACATTCTGCGAGTGCTTTGGCGGCAGCACGCGCATGTTTCAGCCGAACGGGTTATTTCGGGCATGGGGCTACTTAATTTATACCGCGCCATCTGCCAGCTCAATGGGACTGACCCTGAGCCACTGGAGGTTGCGCAAGTGACGCAACGTGGATTGGCTGCTAACGATGTGGCTTGCGAAGAAGCTTTGGTTTGTCTGTGCCGTCTTCTTGGCAACACCGCTGCCAATTTGGCGCTGACACTGGGTGCTCGGGGCGGCATCTATATCGGTGGGGGCGTGGTGGACCACTTGGGCGATTACTTTGCCCAGTCTGGTTTTCGTGCGGCTTTTGAAGCCAAGGGTCGCTTTGAAAGTTACATGAAACGCATTCCCACCTATGTCATTCGCGCTCATCAACCGGCATTGATCGGGTGCGCCATGGCATTGGGCGTGACGCCCTTGCGGCCTTAATTTGAACTGACCCAAGCGCTCGCTGCTTTGAACGACGAAAGCAAATCGTGCTGGGCCGAAAAGCCTAATTCTTTCTTAGCGCAGCGCACGTCAAAGGCTTGTGTGCGCTGGTAGGGGAATCCGGCAAAACCGGTGCCTGGCAATACCACCTTATCGAAGATCAGCGAAGGACGCAGGTGTTGACTGGCGGCCACATCACGCGCATCAATGAAATCGTCACCCCCGGACCACAGTAACAACGGGTCAGTCACGGACACGCGGCCATTGACTGCGCCTCTGCCTAAAAGCGTGGCCAGTAAGCGACCCGGTACCGAGTTATTGGGCCCAGCCCACAAACCCAGCACCGCCGAATAACGCAGGATTGCCACTGACAGGCCGAATTGGTCGGCGTAATGTTGCGTAAAAAATTCTGCAGCCAACTTACTGGCGGCATAAAGGCTGGCCGGGCGTTCACTCACCGAATGAAACGCAAAGTCTTCTGCCACGGGGCTGGCTTGCGGCCGGCGAAAGGTCGGATAGTAAAGCGTGGTGGAAGAGGCCAATACAAAGCGACGCAAACCACAAGTCCGGGCAGCTTCCAGCAGGTTCACGGTGCCGCCCAGGTTGACGTCGGCGGCCAAGGTGGGAACGAACTCCAAATGAATCAAAGTCGCATGTCCAGTGACAAATTGAGTTGAGGTTTGGCATAGCGCTCAGACCGAGAATAGTCGCCATTAGAAAGCGAGGTCTGTGTGCTGCCATTGGGGGCGCCAAATTGATGGACGCCTGCGCTCGCAGCCGCTCTGAAGGAAGTGGTGGGGCTTAGGGGCATCATCGCAAACAAATCAATGCCTCTAGATGCAGAACGTTTGAAAAGTTGGTCAGCGGTCAGGCGAGTTTCGTAGGCTGGGGTGTAACTCACATTGGCGCCTACATTCAGCGGCATGCCGCTGATGCGCTGGTCAAAACCCAAATTGGCTGACCAAGGTTGCTGACCATCTAAGCGGTTGTGAGGGCCTGCCAATGCAGAAATTTGGGAGCGATAAATGCTAAGCGAAGACCGAAGATTCAGTGCTTTGTGACCGCTGAATATTGAAGGTACCAAATCGGCGGCGCGTCCACGAATTTCAAGTTCAATGCCGTTGGTGGCAGCATTTGAAAAGTTTTGGGGCTCTGAAACCCATCGCGGTGCAGTGGCCCAACTGACGTTACGCAATTCGGTTAAATTGCGAACCACATTGTTGAGCTCGCGATGAAAAAGACCGATCGTAAAAATACCATCGTTGGCCAAATAATTTTCATAGGCAATGTCTAAACCTGTGGCAAGTTCTGGCTTGAGTGAGGGGTTTCCAATGCGATCGGCGGTCAGCGCCGTATTGGTCAAGTTGGTATTGGTGTAAGCGCCGTTAATTTGCGGTCGTGCAAGCAGTGAGTTGAGTCCAGGGGCTTTGTAGCTGCGCGTCAAACTTGCACGCAACATGTCACGACTCTTGGGATTGAATTTGTAAGTCACATGCGCAAGCGGCGATAGCACGCTGCTTTCGTTGCGAACAGGGGAAGTGGTGCTTACGCTTTCCGAAATAATTCTTTCGTTGCGCAGTCCCAGGTAGAGTTGCCACTGAGGTGAAATTTCCCACTCATCTTGAACATAGAAGGCCTGACGCCTGACCTGGGCCTGAAAAGGCTGGCCTTCAAAGGCAGGCAGAAGTGCGACGCCTGCACCATCGGTTGTAGTGCGACGTTCTTGCCGTTCTCTGTTTTCAAAGTCCCAGCCAGCTGTCAATGTGTGTGAACTGCCCAGCAACTGGCTGTATTTTCCCGATTGGGTAATGGCATCATCGGCGTTGGCGGCCAGTGTATTGAGCTGCGTTGTGCCCGAGCGCAAGTTGCGTAATTCAAAAGAGGAGCGTGATTGCTGCACGCCTGCTTTGATCTCGATCCGCTGATCTTCGCTGAAGCGGTTGATCCAAGTCAGGTTGCCACGTCGGTTTTCCCAATAACCACCTTGAATCGAATCATCGTCATAAACCGGACTGCCAGAAACTGTACGATTGACATAGTTGTTACGGTAGTTCCAAAAACCTTTTTGGAAAAAAGTAGCAATCGCCAACGTTTGCTCGTCGCTGAACTTGAAATTAAAACGTGGCGCAAGGTTGTAGCCCCAGCCCCAGGATGAGGCTGTGCCAAGTTGCTCCGAAACAGCGGGTAAGGCATTGGTACCTTCCATTTGACGGTCAACTTTGGTCCTGATGTTGCGATCCCATTCAAACAAAGATACGGGCAAGGACATTGTGAAGGGGCCCATCGATTCACTGATCGAATAGTTTGCGTTGACCAAGGGCCTGTTGGCTCCAGATGCCAGGCCTAGACGCAAGTTGCTTTGTGAGCGACGTGGTACCTCTTTCAAAATGATATTGATTGTTCCTGCAATCGCTTGTGCGCTCTGGTCTGCTGTGGGTGCTTTGATCACCTCGATGCGCTCAATTTGCGAAGGGCTCAATTGGTCTAAGTTGAAACCTTGAGGCGCAGGGTCGCCATTGATGAGAATTTGCGTGTAGCCCGCACTCAGTCCTCGCATGCGCGGGCCGCCCGAGTCGACGTTGACTCCGGGCAGACGGCGCAAAACATCCAAGGTATTGGTGTCGCCATAGCGGTCGAGTTCTTCGCGACCATAAATTTGCTTGGCCACGCTGGCAGATCGCCTGAGATCGGTAGAGCCTTGCCGGGCCACAATCTCAACGCGTTGGAGGGTACTTTGCTGAGAGCCGGATCCGGCTTCTGACTGTCCACCCACGCTACTGTCTTGTGCCCATGCGCTACAGGAAAAAACAATTGCTGGTAGCACCATCGACTTGCAAAGACTGTGCTGAATGACATGTAGCGCACGAGGCAAAGAGCAATAAAGAGGCAGCCGGTCCATAAGATTTTGAGACAAAAAAACAAGCGAAAACATAAAGTCACCGCGAAATGTGATCTACCGCAACCCTACCTTAAAAGCCAAAATCCAACAGAAACAAGATTTCCAACCCCAAAAAGTTGTGGCGATAGGCTCAGGGTCCCTCAGCCTATCGCCACAAGGCGCTACCGAATTATCTAAAATGAACAACCAAGCCAAGTTAAGATGACAATGTCTGTGATAAATCCTTTGAATTTCTAATGAAGCAAGTGGCGGTTCTTATTTGTGGTGCGGGCCCCGTTGGCTTGGTGGCGGGGCTGAGGTTGGCGTTGGCTGGTATTGAAACCTTGGTCATTGATAAGGAAAGCCAAGTCAGCGATGACTTCCGAGCTTCTACTTTTCATCCACCCACTTTGGAAATGCTCGATGAGCTGGGGCTCACCCCAGACCTGATTGCCGAGGGCTTGGTTTCCCGGACTTGGCAAATACGCCAGCATGAGTCGCATGACAAAGCACTGTTTGATTTAGATGTTTTAAAAAACGATACGCGGTACCCCTTTCGGCTTCAATGCGAGCAGCGCGTGCTAACCCGACTCGCCGATGCCAAAGCGCAACGCACGCCCAATTTGCAAGTGCAATATGGATGTGAGCTGACCGATTTGGTTCAAGACTCCTTAGGTGTCACTGCCAATGTCAATACGGCAACTGGCCCCGAAAAAATTCATGCTCGTTATTTGATTGCAGCAGATGGCGCGCGCTCCCTCTGCCGCAAATTAACAGGCATGACCTTCAGTGGTGAAACATACCCTGAGACCTCCATTTTGGCGACGACAAGCTTCAAGTTTGAGGATGTGCTGCCGGGCCTTTCCAATGTGAATTATGTGTGGTGCAGGGAAGGCACTTTTTCATTGTTGCGTCTCCCTGCTATTTGGCGATGCTCGCTCTATTCGGACGCCGATGAAACTGTAGAACAGGCGTTAGAGCCGCAATCGATTGAGCGCAAATTGCAGAGAATTGTGCCTCGCTCAGAGCCCTATGACATTGTTGAAATTAGGCCCTATCGAATTCACCGCCGCTTGATTGACAACTACCGCGCAGGCAGGGTTATGTTTGCAGGCGATTCTGCGCACTTAACCAGCCCGTCGGGGGGCATGGGCATGAATGGTGGTATTCATGACGCCGTGAACTTGACCGATAAACTGATCAGCATTTTGAACCAAGGGACTGCAGAAGACCTGCTTGATCTTTACACCCGTCAACGTCGGCCTATTGCAGAGGAGGAAATATTGGCGCAGTCGCATCTCAATCGAATGCGGATGCAGCGGCGCGATCCAGTTTGGCGTGCTGCTGAAATGACCAGGCTGCAGGGGCTCATTGGCAACCCTGTGGAACATCGAGAGCACTTGCTTAAAAGCTCCATGATTTCCGGTTTGGCAAGAGCCGCTGCAACCCATTGATTAAATTGTCGATGGTGAATATTTCAAACATTCAGCCCTTGGACTTTGCGCGAGCGGGTCGCTTGGGCATTGGGACGCCCCAGGCCAATCCGACTGTTGAAGCAGAAATACGACGTTTGTTGCCATTTGAAGTTGATTCAGTCACGCTCAGATTAACCTCCGACAGCGCTGATGCCGTCACGCGCCTGAAATCATATTTAATTAATTTACCGCTGCATGCTAAGCAATTTGCGGGAATGAAAATAGACGCATTTTTATTTGCTTGCACAGCCACCAGCTATCTGCTTGAACCAGAAATTCAACAAAAAGCCATCGCTGATGCAGAGGCAGTTTTGGGTGCGCCAGTGATCACGGCACCTGATGCCTTGGTGTCTGAACTGAAAGCCCTTGATGCGGAGCGCATTGCGCTTGTTTCACCCTATCCAAGCGCCATCATGTTGGCTGCCGTTCAATGGTGGACGCGACAAGGTTTTGACGTGGTGCAGCAGGGGGGTGTCGATATTCGTTCCAATGACACCGTCCAAATTTATCAACTGCAATCGGCAGATGCATGGCGTTCGCTGAGCAGCATGGACATTGGCAAAGCCGATGCCGTCGTTCTATCGGGTACGGGCATGCCAAGCCTGCCCATCATTCGGAAAGCGTCTCAGCATTTTGGTGTGCCTGTGATCTCTTCCAATTTGTCATTGTCTCGCCAAGGATTAAAGCGACTTGGTTTACAAGTGAATTTTCAAGATGGACTCTAATCATTTGAACTTTGAATTAAATCGACGCCAGTGGTGCGAAGCCTTATTGGGAGCTGGCTTGCTAGGGTTTTCGCATCTGTCATCTGCGCAAAGCTTCCCGTCGCGTCCCGTTAAACTGGTGGTACCTTTTCCGCCAGGCGGCTCTACCGATGTGATTGCCAGAATGATGGCGTTGAAGTTGGCGGAGGCACTCAAAGTTGCTGTGGTGGTGGAAAACAAGCCTGGCGTTGGCTCCATTCTTGGCACTGATGCTGTGGCCAAGGCTGCACCCGATGGCTATACCTTGGTGGTGTCCGCTAATCCTGCCATAGCGCCTGGTCCCCTGATGCGATCTAGCATTCCCTACGATGCTTTCAAAGATTTCACTCACCTTTCCTTGCTCGGCACTTTTCCAAATGGTTTCGTGGTTCGCGCCGATCATCCCGCGAAAACCATGGCTGATTTTGTGGCCATGGCGCGAGCGCGACCTGGCGTATTGAACTATGCATCTGCTGGCTTGGGAAGTTCTGGCTTCCTGACGGGTGAGTTGTTAAAGCAAGCGGCCGGCATTAACATGGTTCATGTGCCTTACAAAGGCTCGGGCCCGGCCATCACGGACTTGATGGGCGGCCAACTGGATGGCATGTTTGAGAGCCTTGTGACTGCCACCAACTACGTTAGGGGCGGTAAATTGCGGCTACTTTCTGTGAGTGGCGAAGTTCGAAGTAAAAACTTTCCAGAGGTGCCCCTGTTGTCAGAAGTTGTGCCCGGTGTTGTGGGGGCGGCATGGTTTGGAATTTCTGCGCCGGCCAAACTGCCTGCGCCCATTGCACTTAGATTGCAGACAGAGATTCAAATTATTTTGAACGCGCCCGATATGCTGATGCGCTTGAGTGAGATGGGAATGACGCCCATACCGCTGTCGGGCCAAGAATTCGTGAGCTTTTTGCAGGCTGAGAACAGGAAGTGGGGCCCTTTGATAAGGGCTGGCAAAATCACAGTTGAATGATTGAGGGTTTCAGTAGGTGATCAGATGATTCATATCAAGATTTTTATGGCAGTCGTGTTGATTGCACTTACAGGGTGCGCCAGTCATACGCGAAATATGGCAGACAGCATCAACCCGAATACACCGCAATTCAATGAGCCTGCTTGCCAGCGCTCTTTTGCTTTGGCGTCAATCCATGATGAAATCAAGTGGACGCGTTCAGTTGCAACCCCCTCTTTGTTGTTGCTCACAGGAGGAGGATATTTATTGCCTTTGTTGGGCCTGAATATGGGCCTCGATGCCGTAGACCATTTTGATGCATCGTATGTGTCGAAGACGTGCGGTGGTTTTGCAACGCCGACTCAGAATATTTTAGAAAAAGTGGTCATGGGCGCGGGGTTTAGCTTATTCACGGGGAATGTCAAGTAGGGCAAGAATTAATGTTGATCTGACCCCCATTAAAGTTTCACAACTTGGAGGGCGTTGGTGAGGGTGGTGACTTGCAAATCACTTGCGCAACCCAGTGTCTCGCCGTCAGCAGCAACTGGAAATGACATGGTGCTTGTGATCCTGGCCTTTTCGAAGGAGTGGCTCTGAATGCGAGGGCGGCCTAAGTGTTTGCCAAGCAAGAGTTGGGGCAACATGAGAAGGGTTTGTAGACGGTTAAAGGCGCCACCTAGCAGCAAGTTGAGTTGACCATCGTTGATGGTGGCGTGTGGGACGGCAGGCATGCCACCGCCATAGGTGGGCGTGTTAAGCGCGGAAGCCAACAAAGTTGCGCCTTCGTGAATGAAAAGACCATCAATTTCTACTCTCAAGGGCCAGTTTTTCAAATAGGCCAGCTCACGCAAGGTGGCGAGTAAATAGCGCGGTAGACCTCTCAAGAATTTGGGGCCTGCCAGCGCACGATTGCCCACAGATGCATCGAACCCTACGGCCAGACTCGAATGAAAATAGTGAACTCGGTTGTGGTCTAAATCAACACGGCCTAAGTCAATGGCGCTCGAACTGGCGTGAAGTGCATGCGTCAAGGCTTGTTGCCATGACATTTGATGCAGGCCCCATGCGCGTGCACAGTCGTTCCCGCTGCCGAAGGGTACCAAGCCAACGATATGACCGCCTTGCAAAAGGCCTGACAAAATGCGGTTCAAGCTGCCGTCACCGCCCACCACCACGACGCGTGTTTGGGGGGGGATCTGAGCCAGAATATCTAGGGCCGCATCAATGTTTTCAGGGGCTAGGATTTGAGGCGTGTCACAGTTTGGCGGTAGTGCGCGAATCCATGCCCGAATCGGCTGTAAAAGTTGCCGCGCCCGACCGCCAGCAGCATGAGGGTTGATCAAAATGAGCGGGGCCATGCGGTGTATTTTCCAAGTTTATCTGTCAATCTAGGACACGTGCAAACCCTGTTATTTGTCAATTGGCCAATGCGACGAGCTCAATTTGCGCGATTGGTGTGTAAATAGGTCTCAACTAATTAGTGGCTTAGTGATACCCTCTGCCCATTGTCTTTAAAATGTTTTTAATTGACTTCACCCCCCCCATGAAAATAGATTTTGCATGACTAAACTCGTTCAGACTGTTTTGAAGTTCGCCACATTGACTGCAGTCTTTTTCAGTCTGGGCTCACTGGCTGGCGCGCAAGCGCAAACGCCCCCAGCGCCGGCGCCTTCTGCGACCAGTTCAGGCTCGCCCGCCACCAACAGTGCAGCACCCGCTGCGCCAGGCACGCCCCCCGCTGCACCAGGGGCTTTGCGCCCCATGAAAGATTTTCTGAAGGACACCAAGGCCATTCCCGGGTACTTCACGCTGCACCAAAAAGACGAGAAGGTTTGGCTTGAAATTTTGCCAAGCCAAATTGGAAAGCCGTTCTTCTTTTCTTACAATATTCCTAACTCGGTGGGTGAGCGCGGGCTGTATGGCAGCCAAATGGGAAGCTCCAAGCTGGTTGAATTTAAGAAAATTGGAAATCAAATTCAATTGATTGCCAAGAACACCCAGTTCTTTGCCAAAGAGGGTACGCCCCAAGCGCAGTTTGTCTCTGAATCTTTCTCTGACAGTTTGATGACCAGTGCGGCTGTGCTCACGCAACCGCATCCCGAAACCAAATCGGTTTTGATTGAGGCCAACAGCTTGTTGTTTACCGATATTCCTGGTTATCAAACCCGATTGGAAGCAGCCTTCAGAATGCCATTTGCAATTGACACGCGCAACACGTCTTTTTCGGCCATTAAAAATACTGAAAAACTCACAGGTTTGGAAGTGAAGGTCCATTTTTCAGTGCCTAGAATTTCAGCGCCGCCCATGACGCCGGGTCCTGTGCCCATGACGCCGCCACCGCGCACAACTCCCGACCCGCGCAGTCTGTTTGTGTCCTTCTATTACAGCCTCATGCCTTTGCCCGAGCCCATGCAAACGCGCATTGCAGATGAACGTGTGGGTTATTTCACAGTGGCTCGCACCGACTACACCACCGACCTCAACATCAAACCCAAAACACATTTGCTCAAGCGTTGGCGTTTAGAAAAAAAAGACGCTACTGCGGCAGTGTCTGAGCCTAAAGAGCCGGTTGTGTATTGGCTCGATAAAAATATTCCAGAAAAATACCGCGAATCAATTGCGCAAGGCGTTTTGGAGTGGAACAAAGCATTTGAAAAGGCGGGCTTTAAAAACGCCTTGGTGGTGAAGCAGCAGCAAGCCACTGACGACTTCAACAACATGGACGCTAAGCACACGTCCATTCGTTGGTTCACTGGCGCCGATGTGGGCTTTGCCATTGGCCCTTCTCAAGCCGACCCACGTACAGGCGAAATTTTGGACGCTGACATTGGCATGTCGGATGTATTTGCGCGTGGCGCACGTCGGGCGGTCATTGAAGACTTGGGTCGTGTTCGGGGTGCCGATGGCGAGATGTGTGACCATTCACAATCTGCCGCACAAGAGTTGCACTACGCCCTCGACTTGTTAGAGGCCAGAGGCTTAGAACTTGACAGCCCGCAAGCTGATGCACTGGCCCAAGCCTATTTGAAAGATGTGATCATGCACGAGGTGGGGCACACCTTGGGCTTGCGTCACAATTTCCGTGCCTCAACGGTTTACAACTTGAAGCAAATTCAAGATCCCAACTTCACCAAGATCAACGGTGTGACGGCTTCTGTGATGGACTACACGCCCTATAACATTTCACCCAAAGGCGAGAAGCAGGGTGAGTACGTCATGTCTACTTTGGGCGCCTATGACTATTGGGCCATTGAGTTTGGTTATAGGCAATTTGCACCCGGGGAGGAGCAGCAAGGGCTTGCACAAATTTTAGCCAAGGCCAGCCAACCCGAATTGCAATTCGACTCTGACGAAGATGCTGGCTTCGGCAGCATGGGCGGCGTAGACCCGATGGTCAACCGCTTTGACTTGGGTGCTGACCCACTGACCTATTACAAACTGCGCATGAAACTCTCGCGTGAGTTGTGGGACCGCTTACAAAATATGAACTTGGCCACAGGCGACAGTTATGAACGACTCACTCGCAGTTTCCGAAGTGGCTTCAATCAGTTGAACAGAGTGGCACCATTGGCGGCCAAATACATTGGCGGTGTGCACATTCGCCGTGAGCGCGCAGGCAGTAAAAATGCAGTGTTTGAGCCTGTCAGTGCTGCCAAGCAAAAAGAAGCATTGGCTTTGATCACCAAAGATTTCTTTGGCACTGACAGCTTCAAGTTCAAGCCTGAGTTCATCGCTCGTTTGGCAACAGATCGCTTTGAGAGAACCGAGGCCGATGGCAGCATGCAAACATCTGTGGCGCGCTTGGTAGAAGGTGTGCACAAACAAATCCTTGATCATGTGTATTCATCCGCAGTAGCCTCTCGCTTGGCAGAAGTCGGTATGAAGGTGAACGATCCCAGGGAAACCTTGGGTTTGGCCGATGTCTACGACACTCTGCAAAATGCCATCTGGGCAGAAGCCAAAACAGGCCAAGAAACCAGTTTGATTCGCCGCAATTTGCAACGCGAACAAGTGCGTCGTATGACCGATGTGCTCGTGAAGCCTGCTGGCCCATGGCCAGCAGATGCGCGCAGCATCATGCGCGAGAACGCACGTCAATTGGCCAGCTTGCTTGAAAAGTCACTGGCCAAACCCGGCTTTTCCAAAACCACGCGTGCGCATTACGCAGATGCGCTTGATACTTTGAATGCCAGCTTGAAGGCCTCCATGCAAAGGGCTGCGCCCTGAGGTTTTTAAAAAACAGTGCTTCGCACAATCGGCTGTTCGACCATCATCATGGCGGGCCGACCGTCAGTTGCTATGTAAACGTCGTAGGGATGAAATAAATTGTCTCGCGTTTGCCACCCATTCAGCATGCCTGTGGTGAGCAAGGTCCAGCCTGTGGTGCTGACCGTATCTTGGCTAGTCCCGTCGATGACAATTTGGTGATATTGCCAGGTGCTAGAACTCATTGTGGTGCTGCTCCCTGCATTGCGCCATCCGCCTTCGCCATTGATGCCAGACAAAGTGTCATTGATCCAATTGCTACCGGCCATGTCTAGAACATCGTCAACACGAATGGTCAATTGGTTGGAATACACATCTGTTTTTAGATCAATGTACTCAATGCTGTTAATGCGACTCATGCCTTCGATGTTGCCTACGCTTGTATTTCAGCCAACTGAAACTGTGAAATTCCGCCTAAGCGCAAGAGTGTGGGTGATCGTGCAATGCTCAGAGATTCCCATTGCTTTGAATCGATTTTTGCTAACTCATTGGCAAGGTTTGCGACGGTGTTTGCTGCCGTGATGTTGTGCTGAGGTTCAAATTGGAGAGATGCCGCTTGGGCTTCTGGTGTCCATTGCTTTAAATGAATCCAAGCTTGGGCTTCCTGTTGCTGAGCGTTTGTGACTTCCTGAGTCACTTGCAGCAAACGCAGTCTTGAAAATTGAACTTCACTGAACGAGGATATGCCTTGCTCTGCGCGTCGTTCAATCTTACTTTGTAGTTGTGCTTGCGTGGCCTTGCTTTTGAGCAACGCAACTTGATTCCTTTTGGCAATGACCACTTCCACCCAAGCTTGCAATGTTTTCAGAACCAGTGCTTGTTGAATTTCTACCAACAGTGCGTTTTCAATTTCCTGATTTGCCTGTGCCTTGTTGGATTGCGCTGTGAGTCGGCCACCGGTCCAGAGTGCTTGCTGTAATCTGAATGTCAGAACTTGTTGGGCCCCTGCATACGAGGGATCTGGTAGCTGGGTTTGTACGCGCTCCATCGACAATGACGGGGTTGGCCAAAAACCTTGCTGTGCAATCAGGACTTCTAGACCTGCAGCCTGCATTGATTGCACTTGGCTTTTAATTTGAGGGTGTTCGTGAACGACCGTTCTCAATAGATGGTCCAGAAACAGCGGGGGAGTGTAAAAAACTTGTGGCTGTTCTGTCAGGCCAGAATCAGGATCTTTTGAGTTGGAGTAAAGCGGTATGACGCTTATCAACGCAAATATACATAGCAGAACGTGCCTAAGTATGCTTTTGTGTGTGTGGGCAATGAGTATGAAAGACTTTTTGTTATCAATATTATATTGATAGAAGTCAATTTATTGAGAATAAATACTAGGTGAATAAGTGGACATCTGGCGTTCAGTGCCGTGTCCTTAGTCTTTGGCACCCATCGACAACGCAATGGGCCTCACGCTTTTTAAGGCCGCTGAATGTTGGGCCGCGGCATCTTCAGTGGTTGGCCAGCCTTGCAAATGTTGTTCGCAAATGGTCGTCATGGCTTCAATCCACGCAGGTTCATCGTTAAGGCAAGGAATGTAGTTGAAACTTTGGCCGCCAGCATGCATGAATGCTTCTCTGCCTTCCATGCTTATTTCTTCCAGCGTTTCTAAGCAATCGCCGGTAAAGCCTGGGCAAACCACATCGACACTTTGAGTGCCAGCTTGTGCCAAGGCCACGAGCGTGGGCTCGGTATAGGGCTCCAGCCATTTGGCTTTTCCAAATCGAGATTGAAAAGTCACTTGGTATTGGTCTTTGCTTAAAGCTAATTTTTCTGCCAAAAGACGACCTGTTTTGTAGCACTCACAGTGGTATGGATCGCCCAGTTGCAAGGTGCGTTCTGGGACGCCATGAAAACTCATGACCAGTTTTTCTGAACGGCCGTTGTCATGCCAGTGCTTCTGAATGCGTGTGGCCAAGGCGTTGATATAGCCTTCGTGATCGTGATAGTGATTGATAAAACGAAATTCAGGCAGGTTTCTCGTTTGCAGGCCCCAGCGATAAACAGCATCAAAAACAGGTGCCGTTGTGGTGCCGCTGTATTGTGGGTAGGCGGGCAATAACAAAATCCGAGTGGCGCCTTCAAGTCTCAGGGCCTCAATTTGTGATTCGATGCTGGGCTGACCATAAGTCATGGCGTATTTCACCAACACATCGTGTCCACGCGCTTTAAATTCTGCGGCCAAACCCTGTGCTTGTTTGTCAGTCCATACGCGAAGGGGGGAGCCTTCTTCCGTCCAAATGCTGGCGTACTTGGCTGCAGATTTTGAGGGGCGGACGCGCAAAATAATGCCATGCAAAATGAGCCACCAAATGGGTTTGGGAATTTCTACGACGCGTGAATCGCCCAAAAACTGAGCCAAATATTGGCGCAAGGCCGGTGCTGTGGGTTCTTTGGGTGTGCCAAGGTTGCAATACAGCACGGCTGTTTTTGCAGATTGACCATGTTGAAAGGGGGGTTCTTTTTGGAATGCCATGCGGTATTCTCTCAAACCATGATCGACTTTTCAAAAATTAAGGCAATCTCTTTTGATTTAGATGACACTTTGTGGCCTGTTTGGCCCACCATTGGTCGTGCAGAGGAGGAATTGGCAAAGTGGTTGGCCGAAAAAGCACCACGAACAGCCCCCTTGTGTGCCATACCGGGGTACCAGCGGAAAATCAGAGAAGAAATGCCCGCATTGAGGCCAGACTTGGGGAGCGACTTGTCAGCGCTGCGCCGAGAAGCCATTCGCATCCTGCTTGAAAGGGCGGGAGAAGATCCCAACTTGGCAGAACCCGCCTTCGATGTCTTTTTTGAAGCCAGACAAAGGGTTGTCTTTTATGAAGATGCCATCCCTGCGCTTGAGTTTTTGAAATCCAAATATCCCATGGTCGCCCTTTCAAACGGCAATGCAGACATCCAAAAAGTAGGTCTGAGTTCATTTTTTCAGGCGGCCTTCAATCCCATCAATCTTGGTGTGAGCAAGCCTGACCCCAAAATGTTTCATGCGGGCGCTGAGGTCTTGGGCGTATTGCCTCAAGAGGTGCTTCACATTGGGGATGATCCCCACTTGGATGTGTTGGGGGCTCAGCGTGCTGGTATGCAAGCTGTGTGGCTCAACCGCGAGAACACAATGTGGGCGCATGAAACTCATGCGGTGCCTTTCACGGTGGCAAGTCTTCAACAATTGTGTGATGCATGGCCTGCGTCACAGGATTCGTCTCTCTAAACCCCTCTCTTCAGGAACTCATCATGACTTTAAAAATTTACGGCATTGGCGCATCACGCACAGTTCGCCCCCTGTGGGCCGCAACAGAATTAGGTTTGCAGTTTGAGCACATTGCAGTGCCTTACCAAGGTGGTGGAACGCGCACCCCCGAATTTTTGGCAGTCAATCCGAATGGCCATATACCGGTGATTGAAGATTTCAGACCCGAAGGCAAAGTGACTGTGTGGGAAAGCATGGCCTGTGCACTTTATGTGGCCAAGGTGCATGGCAAGGCCGATGGTAAGTCCATCACACCGGCTACGGTGCAAGAAGAGGCCGATGCCTTGCGCTGGAGTTTTTGGACAGTGACCGAATTGGAAAAAGATGCGCTGACCATTTTGATGCACCGCTTGGTCATGCCAGCAGATCAGCGCAAACCAGAATTGGCCGACGCGGCAGAGCAAAGATTGCGAGTGCCGTTCAAGGTCCTCAATGCGCACTTACAAGCGCAAAGTCAAATGGGCTTGAGTTATTTGTCAGCCAATCGATTTACCATTGCAGATGTTTGCGTGGCCAGTGTGTTGGCGTGGACCACATCGTCCGATTTGCTCATGAGTGAGTTTCCGGCGGTCAAGGCTTGGTTGGACACATGCATCAAACGGCCAACGTTTGCGAGTTCACGCAAATTGGCTTAAGCCTGCTTTAACCTTTTGCGCCGAATGAACTCACGGAATGAAGGCCTGAAATAACAGCACCTTCCAGTGTGGCAGGGTAGGGGCCTGCCACATAGTCGCCGCAAACCGTGAGACTTTTCGGATCAGCCTTGTACTGGATTTGTGGGGGCTGAGCCGAACTGAATCCGTCCTCAGGCTCAAGGGGTCTTGAAGATGGCCGTTTCAGGTTGGGCGTGCAAGCAAACGTAGCGCGCTTTTCAATGACGGTTTGAACGATCTTTAAAGATGCCCCTTCGGCATGGCTGGGCTTCAAGCTGCGCAGCAATTCTTGGGCTTGTTTCAAGACCTTCACTTCCAATTGCGCTTTATCGTCTTTCAGGGCACTGGCGACGAAAGCAAGTAAGCCGGGTGTCTTGGCATCGGCCTCAATTTGTCCGCGATCAAATACAAATTGAGCGGGCGCATCGGCATCGGCTCTGAGGGCCAGCATGGGTTGAGGCAATTGAAAATGGGCGGGTGCCTGAATATAGACAGTGGCAATTGCTTCGTGCCGCATTTGGCGAGCGGTTTGGGCCCATTCTGAATTGAGGGGGTCTATCAGATGAGCAGCATCCCAAGCGGGCGTTGCGAGCACAACGCGGTCAAATTGCGCATCTGCAATTTGCCATTTTGATTCTTCGAGCAGGTACTCTAACTTTTCAATGCGCACACCTGACCTGCAAACTGCACCTTGTTGGCTGAGCCATTGAACCGCAGCATGCGGAAATATTTCACCCAAATCAAGTCTTGGCAAAAGCAAGTCAGAGCTTCCCGTTACGCCAAACAGCGCATCTTTCAATACACGCAAGAACACGGCACCGCTGGCCTCTTTGGCGGGCGTGTTCAAGGCTGAGACACACAAAGGCTCAATCAGATCTTGCCAAATAAGGGGAGACAATTTCTTGCACAGGTCGGCCACGCTGAGGTCTTGCGCGCATTCAAACTGCATGCGTTGCCAGTGCCATGCCGTTTTCAAAAGCGACCATTTGTCAGACACCCGCCAGCCCTTGGCCTTGGCGATTCCCAGAATTAAATTCAAAGGGAAAGGCTGTGCTGAAAGCAACAAGCCGGAGGCATCTGGATAACTCAAATTAAGCGGAAGGCGCCACAGAGCTTTTTCTAAATTCACGCCAACCGTCTGCATGAGTTGCAATGTTTGTTGATAGCCGCCAATCAAAATGTGCTGCCCGTTATCTAACACAGGCGCATTTTCTAAGAGTGTTTTGAGTGTGCGTGCACGCCCACCCCATTGGCGACTGGCCTCAAAAAGAGTCACGCAATGGCCTTGTTGCGTGGCCCCTATGGCGGCTGCCAAACCAGCCCAGCCGCCACCAATGACTGCAACTGATTTTGCGGAGGTCAAAGCCGACCTAGTGCTTGCACTTTCCATGCAAGCCACAACTTACGCAAAGGCGTGAGCGAGATTCGCTGATGCAGAACTCGAAAGTCGTCGGATTCAATTTCCCGCAACAAAGTTCGGTAGATACTGGCCATCATCAGACCCGGCTTCTGGGAATGTTTGTCTGCAGCAGGCAAAAGTGCAAAGGCCTCTTCGTACAAACGATTCGCGCGGGCTGCTTGGAAACTCATCAGCGCTGTGAAGCGATCTGAGTATTGTCTTTGCATCAAATCTTGCGGCTTCACATCAAATTGCTTCAGCTCATCTAGAGGCAAATAAATACGGCCACGCATGGCATCTTCTCCAACATCGCGCAGGATATTGGTGAGTTGAAATGCCAAGCCCAAGGTATGTGCATATTGGGTGGTAGCAGGATCGGTTTGGCCAAAAATTTTGGCAGCCACTTCCCCCACCACGCTGGCGACCAAATGACAATAGCGCTGCAATCCAACGAAGTCTAGGTAGCGGGTTTGCGTGAGGTCCATTTGGCAGCCCTCGATGACCGACATCAAATGGTGCGTTTCAATGCCGTACTCTTTCACATGCGGCATGAGGGCTTTCATCACAGGATGCGTGGCATTGTCTGCGAAAGATTGAATGACTTCTTTTTGCCACCAGCCCAGCGTACTTTGTGCAACGCTGGGATCAGAAATTTCGTCGACCACATCGTCTATTTCTCGACAAAACGCATAAAAGGCCGTGATGGCAGCACGTCGGTTGGGTGGCAAAAAAAGAAAGGCGTAGTAAAAGCTGCTGCCTGAATTGGCAGCCTTTTGTTGAACGTATTCTTGCGGTGTCATGGTCTCAGATTCTCGCACTGTCTGGCCTACATCCAGAGGCTTCGCCAAAACATCAAGGGAAAATCCCAAACCCTTAAACGGGGTCGTGTGTGCATCACCTGAGGCCCTAAGCTTCGAACTTTCTCCAGGATGCGCAAACCGCCTTGCACCACCAACCTGAGCTCCCAACCCGCACGTCCTGGCACTTGGTGAACCAATGGTGCCCCCGTGAGCATGAGGCCATGCGCATGTTGGCAAAGATGTTCAATCAAATCAGCTGGCAGGTGGGTGCCCACTTGATCTTCTGGTAAATAAAATCTGCCTCGCGGAATGTCTTCACTCAGGTCTTGCCAAAAGTTAATGAGTTGAAGCGCGCTGCAAATGGCGTCGCTTTGAGCCCATGATGCTGCGTCATGGACACCATACAAATGCAACAGCAAACGGCCAACAGGGTTGGCAGACAGTTCGCAGTAATTGAGCAGGGCTGCCATGTTGCTGTATCGACTGGCGCTGGCAGTTGCTTTCACGTCTTGCTCAAAGGCTTTCAGTAAATCATTGAGCAAGTTAACCGGCAAGGCTTTTTGCTGGATGACGATGTGCAGGGGCTTAAAAATGTCTGCGTCAACGCCTGTTGCCTGAGCATTCATTTCTAGCTCGTTGCGAAATGCCTGGAGCTTTGCCAGTCGCGTGGGCGCATCCCAATGGCCTTCATCGGCAATGTCGTCTGCTGCTCGGGCAAACGCATAGATGGCCGCAATGGCGGGTCGCAAATGCGGAGGGCAAAGCCAAGAGGCCACCGGAAAATTTTCGGGGTGGGTGATGGGCAGTGCGTTCACTTTCTTGGACGCGGCTTGTT
Source organism: uncultured Burkholderiales bacterium (assembly GCA_903844775.1). Classification (GTDB taxonomy): domain Bacteria; phylum Pseudomonadota; class Gammaproteobacteria; order Burkholderiales; family Burkholderiaceae_C; genus Limnohabitans_A. The sequence continues at coordinate 18,700 of CAIMUZ010000184.1, forward strand.
TGGATGGCATGAATGTCTGTATTTTCGCTTGACAAGCATCATGGATTACCCTAGATTACTAACCAGTCAGTCATTAATTTGGATTATCCAATGCAGCCCTTATTTTTCTCCTTGATCAGCGTCGCGCTTGCGTTGGCGGCCTGTTCACCCAAAACACAAGCCCCAGAGCCGGAGCGCTCCGTCAAACTCATCACAGTAGGCCCGTCGGAGCTCAATGTTCAGGGCGAGTATGCTGCCGAGGTGCGGGCTCGAGTTGAAAGCCGATTGGGGTTTCGCGTGGGAGGCAAAATCTTGGTCAGACAAGCCGAGGCAGGTCAGCGCGTGCAAGCCGGGCAGGTCTTGGCAGAAGTCGACGTACAAGACTACGTTTTGGCGGCGCAAGCTGCACAAGCGCAGGTCATGGGCGCAAGTTCGCAACGCGATTTGGCAGCAGCTGAGTACAAACGGTATGAATCTCTGTTGGCTCAAAATTTCATCAGTGCCGCTGAATTGGAAAGACGCTCAGCCACTTTGAAAGCGGCGCAAGCCTTACTCGACCAGGCACAGGCTCAAGCTCAAGCTCAAACCAACCAAGCCGGGTATGCCAAATTGATGGCGACCACGTCAGGTGTCATCACAGGCATTGAAGCAGAGCCAGGCCAAGTGGTGTCGGCAGGTCAGACGGTGGTGCGCTTGGCACACGATGGCCGGCGTGATGCTGTTTTTGCAGTGCCTGAACATGTGGTCGGCCGTTTAAAAATAGGTCAAAAAATGAGCGCCAGTGTGGGCAACACCGCGCAAACTGTTCAGGGCCAAGTCAGAGAAATTGGCGCCAGTGCCGATCCTGTCACGCGAACATTTCTGGTGAAGTTGGGTTTGGAAAAGGCGGAAGCTTTGCCCTTGGGCATCACCCTCAACGTGCATGCGCCGCAACTCGCGGGTAGCCGATCTGATGTGATCAAGGTGCCGACCAGCGCATTGCGCCAAGAGGGTACGCAAACTGCAGTTTGGGTATTTGATACAAAAACGTCCACAGTGTCTTCGCAAATCGTTCAAGTGGCCACGGCCGATGGCAATGAAGTGGTCATTGCATCAGGCTTGAACGCAGGTCAAAAAATTGTGAGTGCTGGGGTACATGTTTTATCGCCGGGTCAGAAAGTCACGGTTTACAACCCAGATGCTTCGCCCCCTACGGCGAATCCCGCTGCATCAAAGTAAATCATGCGCACAGAACCAAAAGCAGGTTTTAACCTGTCCAAGTGGGCGATTGAGCATCCCGCCCTGACGAAATACCTCATGCTGGTGTTGATGCTGCTGGGCGTTTTCGCATTTTTTAATTTAGGTCAAGATGAAGACCCGCCTTTCACCTTCCGTGTGATGGTGGTCAGGGCTTATTGGCCAGGCGCAACTGCGCAACAAGTGGCAGAGCAAGTGACGGACAAGTTGGAGCGAACGCTCCAAGAAGTGCCCTATGCTGACAAGATTCGCAGCTATTCGAAACCCGGCGAGGCGCAAATTATTTTTCAAATTAAAGACTACGCCAAATCCGCTGATGTGGCCAACGTTTGGTACACGGTCCGCAAAAAAATTGGCGACATGAAAGCGACTTTGCCACCTGGCGTGCTGGGGCCCTTTTTTGTGGATGATTTTGGTGATGTGTATGGCGTTATTTACGCTTTGCAATCTGATGGATTCACACCGGCAGAGCTGAAAAAATTTGCCGATGGTGTTCGACAAAAAATTCTGCGTGTGCAAGATGTGGCAAAGGTTGAGCTCTTTGGAGTTCAGGACGAAAAAGTTTTCATTGAAATTTCTCAAAAGAAATTGGCTGCCATGGGTCTCGACATGGGCACCGTGATTGCGCAGTTGAGTCAGCAGAATGCGGTTGAATCGGCGGGTACTTTGAGCCTGCCCAAAGATGCCATTCAACTTCGAGTGAATGGCCAATTCAACAGCTTGGAAGCTTTGCGGCAAATGCCCATTCGCGGTGCCTCGAGTCAACAAATCAAGTTGGGAGATTTGGGCACCATCCAACAAGGCTACATCGATCCACCTACAGTAAAGGTGCGCCACAACGGCGAACAGGTGATCGGTTTGGGGGTGTCGATGGCCAAGGGCGGCGATATCATTCAATTGGGCAAGGCGCTTAAGGTCAGCGTCGCTGAAATAGAAAAATCTTTGCCTCTGGGTGTGAAACTGGTCCAAGTGCAAGATCAGCCGCAAGCGGTGTCGCGCTCTGTCAATGAGTTTTTGAAAACTTTGGTGGAGGCGGTGGGCATTGTGTTGGCCGTCAGCTTTTTGGCCTTGGGCTTGCACAAACGTCCCGGCAATCATCCTTTATGGCGCCGTTGGACATTGGACATTCGACCTGGCTTGGTGGTTGGCATCACCATTCCTTTGGTGTTGGCGGTCACATTTCTGGCCATGGACTACTTCAACATTGGCTTGCACAAAATCTCACTGGGTTCGCTCATCATTGCGCTGGGTTTGTTGGTCGACGACGCCATCATTGCCGTTGAAATGATGGTTCGAAAAATGGAAGAAGGCTACGACAAAGTTCGTGCTGCAACCTTTGCTTATGAAATCACGGCCATGCCCATGTTGACCGGAACATTGATCACGGCTGCCGGTTTCTTGCCCATTGGCTTGGCCAAATCCGTCACGGGTGAATACACCTTCGCTATTTTTGCCGTCACCGTCATTGCGCTGCTCATCAGTTGGGTGGCGTCGGTTTATTTCGTACCCTACTTGGGGACCTTGCTTTTAAAGGCGCCGCCGCACGTTGATGGTTCTGATCAGTCCCATGCTCATGAAATGTTTGACACGCCTTTTTACAACAGCTTTAGGAAAATCGTGACATGGTGTGTGGTGAACAAATGGAAAACTATTGCCATTACTTTGGCGCTGTTTGCCTTGGGTATTTTGGGTATGGGTAAAGTTCAACAGCAATTTTTCCCAGATTCAAGTCGTCCAGAAATCATGGTGGAGCTTTGGTTGCCTGAGGGCTCTAGTTTTGTGGCCAGTGAAGAGGTTGCCAAGCGCATTGAAAGACGGTTGATGAGCGAGCAGGGCGTCAGTTCAGTAAGTACTTGGGTTGGCTCTGGCGTACCTCGGTTTTACTTGCCATTGGACCAAATTTTTCCACAGTCCAATGTGTCGCAACTCATTGTGCTGGCGCAAGATTTGAAATACCGAGAGTCTATTCGTGTGAAGTTGCCTGCGCTCTTGGCTGCTGAATTTCCAGAGGTACGCGGGCGTGTGAAGTTGCTGCCCAACGGCCCGCCTGTCCCCTATCCGGTGCAGTTTCGTGTGGTGGGTGTTGACCCCTTGGCTTTGCGCTTGAAGGCGGATGAAGTGAAAACTGTTATGCGCGGCAATTTGAATACGCGAGGCGTGAACGATAACTGGAATGAATCGGTCAAAGTCATACGCTTGGAAGTGGACCAAGCGAAGGCCCGTGCTTTGGGTGTGACCAGTCAATCGATTGCGCAAGCCTCCAAAACCATGTCTTCAGGTTCTACGGTGGGCCAATACCGCGACGGCGATAAGCTGATTGACATCGTGTTGCGCCAACCGCTGTCTGAGCGCGATGCTATCACCGATTTGGCGGGTGCTTATGTGCCCACCACATCAGGAAAATCTGTTCCCTTGTTGCAAGTGGCAAAGCCTGTTTTCAACTGGGAGCCTGGGGTCATGTGGCGCGAAGGACGTTATTACGCCATCACAGTGAACGCTGATTTGATCGAGGGCGTTCAAGGCGCCACAGTCACCAATCAACTTTTGCCGGAACTCAAAAAGCTGGAGGCCAATTGGCATGCAGCTGGAATGACCGATGTCAGCATTGAAGTGGCGGGTGCCGTCGAGGAAAGTTCCAAAGGTTCGGCTTCCATTGCGGCCGGTATACCCCTCATGTTGTTTGTCACTTTCACGTTGCTCATGCTGCAATTGCATAGTTTCAGCCGTGCGCTTCTGGTTTTCCTCACAGGGCCCTTAGGGATGGCGGGGGTTGCGGCGGCATTATTGGCTTTGGACCGGCCCTTCGGTTTTGTGGCCTTGCTGGGTGTGATTGCCTTGATGGGCATGATTCAGCGTAATTCTGTCATTTTGATTGATCAAATTGAGCAAGATCGTGCCGCGGGAGTGCCCGCATGGGAGGCTATTGTGGAATCCGCAGTGCGGCGTTTGCGCCCCATCGTTTTAACGGCTGCCGCCGCGGTACTGGCCATGATTCCATTGTCAAGAAGTGTGTTCTGGGGCCCTATGGCCGTGGCCATCATGGGGGGGCTGATTGTGGCCACAGCTCTCACCTTATTGGCATTGCCAGCCATGTATGCGGCCTGGTTTAAGGTGGCGCCCCCACCGAAATCTGCCTAAACGCAGGCCAGCGTCGACCCCTTCAGCGATATGGGGACTTCGCCTCAGAAGTCCCCACTTCCATGGTTAAAATAGAAGGTTGACCGATTCAACCCATATGGATGGGACCCGCGCGGGTGGCGAAATTGGTAGACGCACCAGGTTTAGGTCCTGACGGTAGCAATACTGTGCGGGTTCGAGTCCC
>CAIMUZ010000185.1 GCA_903844775.1 uncultured Burkholderiales bacterium
AAGGCGCGTTTGGCACGCTTTGAAGAATTGAGCGATTACGACTACCAAAAACGCAATGAAACACAAGAAATTTTCATACCTGTGGCCGAGCGCTTGGGCAACGAAGTTTTCGAATTCACCAACGTCAGCAAGTCTTTCGGCGATCGTTTGTTAATTGACAATCTCAGCTTTCAAGTTCCCGCTGGCGCGATCGTCGGCATCATCGGGCCTAATGGCGCTGGTAAATCAACGCTCTTTAAACTGATCTCTGGCAAAGAGCAACCAGACAGCGGAACCATCAAAGTGGGTCAAACCGTGAAGATGGCCTTCGTCGATCAAAACCGTGACGACCTGTCTAACGAAAAAACCGTTTGGGAGGATGTCTCTGGTGGTTTGGACATCATGACAGTGGGCAAATTTCAAATGCCCAGCCGTGCCTATTGCGGCCGCTTCAATTTCAATGGTGGCGACCAGCAAAAGAAAGTAGGCATGTTGTCGGGTGGTGAGCGCGGTCGCTTGCACTTGGCAAAAACACTCATCGAAGGCGGCAACGTGCTGCTGCTGGACGAACCCTCCAATGACTTGGATGTGGAAACTTTGCGCGCCTTGGAAGATGCCTTGCTTGAGTTTGCTGGATCGGTCATGGTCATCAGCCACGATCGTTGGTTCTTAGACCGCATTGCGACGCACATCTTGGCTGCTGAAGGCGATAGCCAATGGGTCTTCTTTGATGGCAACTACCAAGAGTACGAAGCTGATAAGAAAAAACGATTGGGCGAAGAGGGTGCCAAGCCCAAGCGTGTGCGTTTCAAAGCATTGAAGTAATTCAAGACTTCAGTGAATGAAGTGAGAAGGAAGAGCGATTGCAGAGAGAAGTTGTGACATGAAGCCCATGCGTTTGGAGGACGTCCTCTTTAGCCAAGGTTTTGGCACGCGACGCGTTTGCGCAGGTTTGGTGCAACAAGGCTATGTGAGCGTGGAGGGCGAGGTGCAAGCCGACCCCGGCGTCTTTTTTGATCCCGAAAATCTCAAGTTCAAAGTGCAGGGCGTGGAGTGGCCCTACTTCGACCGCGCCTACCTCATGCTGCACAAACCCACAGGCACCGAGTGTTCACAAAAGCCCTCTACCTGGCCCAGCATCTACACCTTGCTGCCATCACCCTTGAGATTGCGGCCTCAAAAGGCCGCGGTTCAAGGCGTTCAAGCGGTAGGTCGCTTGGACCAAGACACCACCGGCTTGTTGTTGCTCACCGATGACGGCAAATTCATTCACCGCATGAGTTCACCCAAGCACCACATGCCCAAGATGTACGAAGTCACCACCAAGCACGAAATCACTGACCAACAAGTGGAAAAATTATTGTCCGGTGTGGTGCTGGATGACAGCCCCAAGCCAGTGCAAGCTGCGGCTTGTGAAAAGGTGTCAGAGACCCATTTGAAACTCACTCTCACCGAAGGTAAGTATCACCAAGTCAAACGCATGTTGGCAGCGGTGGGCAATCGGGTTGAAGGCCTGCACCGCAGTGCCATCGGCAACTTGCAATTGCCAGCGGATTTGGCGCCCGGTCAGTGGCGCTGGATCTTGCCCAGCGAACTCGAAAAATACTTTAAAGCCTGAAGCACGTCTTGGGCTTGGTCTTTGTGAGGACTGTGACCACAGTTTTCTAATTTCACCAATTGGGTTTGTGGCGCTCGCGCCGCTATCTCATCAATTTGTGCCATGGTTCCATAAGGATCATCGAAGCCCTGAATGGCCATCAAAGGTGACTGAATTTTGTGGAGCAGGGGGCGAATGTCAAAGTGTTGAAAAGCTTCGCTCAACCAGACATCGTTCCATTGCCAGAAAGCCACATCGACATTCTTGTGAAATGCAGCCAATCTAGGCTTGAGTTGCTCAAAGTTGTCGCGCGCATTGGAGATGGCCCTCACGGCAATGTCTTCCACCATCACATGAGGTGCCAGAACCACGCAGCCCGCCACTGAAAATTGGCTCGCGTGAATGAGAGAAATACTGCCACCGTCAGAGTGACCAAGCAAGAGAGGGTTGGAGATTTCTAGAGCTGCCAACAGGGCCGGCAGAACTTCCAGCGCTTCCCGGTGCAGATAGTCTGCTTTCAAGCGTCCTGCGCCTCGCACGTCAGTGATGCCATCCGATTGGCCGTAACCTTGACGGGAATATACCCAGCCCTCGCAAGCTAGGCTTTCACAAATTTGGGAAGGCCAATCTTTCCAAAGTGCCACGCTTCCCAGACCCTCATGCAAGAACACGCAGACGGGTTTATTTGCCGAAGAATCGGTGAGTTTGCCCATTGGAATGTGTTGCACTTCTAATTGGACACCCAAAATGGAGAGGAGCATTGGCGCTGTCATGGCTTCAATTCTGACACCAGAACGCCCAAAATTTTGCAATTTTTCCAATCAGTTCTGATGCGAAGTCTGAATACCCCATTACACTCTGAGCATGATCTTACGAGCACTGACTTTCACAATGGGTTTGGCTGCTTTGAGTGTTGCTTCGGCCATGTCCTCAAGCCCGCAGCCTCCGCCGACCGAGCCTGTGGCCAAAGCTCCCGCTCCCATTTTTGTGTTGAACTCGCTTGACGGCAATGTCAGTGTGATCGATCCCGTTACGTGGACTGAAACCAAGAGAATTCCAACCGGCAAAGAGCCCCATCACTTTTACCTGACACCAGATGAAAAATCTGTCATCGTCGCCAATGCCTTGTCTGACTCGCTGACTTTCATTGATCCGCGAACGGCAGAAGTTCAGCGCGTTATTCCAGGAATTTTGGATCCTTATCACTTGCGTTTTTCACCTGACATGAAATGGTTTGTGACAGTCGCCAATCGACTCAACCACATTGACATTTACAAATGGGATGGCCAAACGCCCACCTTGGTCAAACGCATTCAATCTTCTAAAACGCCAAGCCACTTGTGGATTGACAGCAAGAGCACCACTGTCTGGACCACCATGCAAGACAGCAATGAATTGGTGGCCATTGATCTGGCGACGCAAACCATCAAGTGGCGTGTGAAAACAGGACCGATGCCAGCTGATGTGTTTGGCACCCCTGACGATCAATTTTTGCTCGTCGGATTGACAGGTGGCGATGGCGTAGAGATCTATGACGTGTCATCAAATGGACCCGCCAAAAAAGTAAAGCATTTGCAAACAGGAAAAGGTGCACACGCATTCAGAGCCATTGGCGATAAGCAGCATGTCTTGGTCAGCAATCGTGTGGCCAACACCATCAGTAAAATTGATTATAAAAACTTCACAGTGGTCGATAAGTACCCTGGACCCTCAGGACCTGATTGCATGGACATCACCGCCGACGGTAAAACCATTTTGCTGGCTTCGCGTTGGGCACAAAAATTAAGTGTGATTGACATGGCCACCCGCCAAGTGGTTCGTCAAATCAAAGTGGGTAAGTCGCCCCATGGGGTTTGGACTTTGGACCATGCGCCCCGCCAATGACACTTTAAACAGCATTCAGGCCAGAATCATTCTGGGTTCATTTTCGTTTCTTGCGCTTTCTTTTTCCGTGGCTGCTGAGCCTCAAAAATCATTGCCGCAATGTCAAAAACCAATCTACCTTACTTTTGATACCGGCCACATGGGCGTGGCGCCTCTGATTGCTGAAGTGCTTCGAAAGCATCGAGTGCCAGTCACTTTTTTCGGAGCCCATGAAAAAACACAAGAGGGTGATGGGAGCTTGGGCCAGCACTGGTCTGCATGGTGGAAAGAGCGGGCCAGCGAGGGCCATGACTTTGCCAGTCACACTTTTGATCATGCGTATTGGCGATCCGACATTGATGCACAAAATTTCAAAATTCGACCCAGCGCAGGCGAGCAAAAAGATCAAAACTTAATGTGGAAAGCAGAAGACTACTGCGCCAACTTGAAAAAAGCCTCGCAGCGTCTTGAAGCCATGACCGGCCGTGCCAGTTTGCCTCTTTTTCGAGCGCCAGGTGGCAAAACTTCCCCAGCCCTGTTGCAGGCAGCAAGCCAATGTGGCTACACCCACGTCGGTTGGTCTCCAGCGGGCTTTTTGGGCGACGAATTGTCTAGCCAAACCTACAGCAATGCGAAGTTGCTTCGGACTTCACTTCAAACGATCAGAACGGGCGATATTTTGATGGCTCATTTGGGCATTTGGTCACGACAAGACCCATGGGCACCGGCGGTGTTAGAACCTCTCATTGTGGGCCTGAAAGAAAAAGGGTTTTGCTTTGCGAGTTTGCGCCAACACCCGCAATATTCGAAACTACTTTCCACGGTTCGATGAACATAATTGAACGCTGCCAGTTTTTAATCTCAACTTCATGCTCAAATCTTTGATTGAATGGCCCATTGACACCTTTGCATGGTTGCAAACGATGTTGTTTGAAAGCGTGGTTCAGCCCATTGCATTTGCTTGGGGTGCAGGCAATTTGCTGGATGTGGCTTTTGAGGGCACCGGTTGGCTCCTTGTGGGCTTGCTGCAAATTGTGATACTGATGGTTCTGATTGCACCTTTGGAAAAATGGCGACCCATTGAACCGATCACGGATGCCAACGGGGTCAAGATCGATGTGACATACACCCTCATTCACCGTTTGGGTCTGTTCAAGTTGGTGATGTTTTTCACATTTGAAAATGTTGTTGAAACGGCGTTTGGGATGTTGCGCGTGCATGGGCTCCCCACTTTCAATATCGATGCAATTTGGCCGGGCGTATCCGACATTGCCTGGGTCAGTTTCTTTCTGTACCTTGTGGTCTTTGATTTTGTTCATTACCTGATTCACCGAGGTCAGCATCAACTCCATCGATGGTGGTCGCTGCATTCTTTGCATCACTCGCAAAGGCAGATGACAATGTGGACAGACAACCGAAATCATTTGCTAGACGATGTCATCACCACACTCTTACTTTCTGTAGTGGCCAAACTGATCGGCGTTGGCCCGGGCCAATTTGTGGCTTTGGTGGTCTTGAGTCAATTGAGTGAGAGTTTTCAACACGCCAATATCAGGTGCAGTTTTGGCTGGCTTGGGGATCGCTTGTGGGTCAGTCCTCGGTTTCATCGTTTGCACCATGCCATTGGCATTGGTCACGAGTCAGAAGGCCCTAAAACCCTTGGGGGGCACAACTTTGGGGTGTTGTTTCCATGGTGGGACATGGTGTTCAAAACCGCTGACTTTTCAAACCGATACGACCCAACAGGTGTTCGCGATCAATTGGAAGAGGGGCGCGATTACGGCCAGAGTTTTTGGGCGCAACAAAAATTAGGCTTCTCCCGCTTTCTGAGCAAGGATGCGCGTTCGTGAACCTCTTCATCGATTCTTTTTGGCGTGCGCTTGCCTATTGTTTGCATCCCCGAGTCATCATGCTTTCCTTGCTACCGCTCATTTTGATGGCGGTCATCGTGACTGGCTTGGGTGCGATGTACTGGGACTTCGCGGTTGACGCAGTTAGAACAGGCATGGAAGTGGGTCCTGTGATGGGATGGGCGTGGACCTGGCTGGAGCGTGTGGGCCTGATGAATTTGAAGGCCGTTCTGGCGCCATTGGTCATCATCTTGGCAGTGACCCCGGTTGTCATGATCATGTGCTTGCTGGCAGTGTCATTCATGATGACGCCAGCGTTGGTGAATTTGGTTGGCACAAGGCGCTTTCCTGACTTAGAACGAAAACGTGGCGGCTCGCTGTGGCAAAGCGTTTTGTGGACTTTGATGTCTGTGATTGTGGCCATGACCGCACTGATCCTCACTTTGCCGCTTTGGTGGTTGCCGCCACTTGCTTTGCTTTTGCCAGCATTGATTTGGGGATGGCTCACTTACAGGGTCATGGTTTACGATGTTTTGGCAGAACACGCTTCTGTTCCAGAGCGGGTAGAACTGATGAAGCGCTATCGATTTCAGTTGTTGGGAATGGGTGTCCTGACTGGCGCAATGGGTGCAGCGCCCAGTTTGGTGTGGGCTTCCGGCGCTTTGTTTGCTGCTGCATTTGTCATTCTCATTCCCGTTGCAGTTTGGATCTACACTCTTGTCTTTATCTTTTCAGCGCTTTGGTTTGTTCACTTTTTGTTACTTGCATTAAGTAGCCTGAGAGAAGAGCCCGTGATTATTCTTAACGAAGCACAACCATGAACTCCCCCTTGCAACGCGTGCCGCCTTCGATTGGCCTGATCATCATTGGTGATGAAATTTTGTCAGGCAAACGTTCAGACAAACACCTGCCCAAGTTCATAGAACTCCTGAATGAGCGAGGTTTGCAGTTGGCTTGGGCAGAATATGTGGGCGATTCCCCAGCGCGCATCACAGAGGTCTTGGCCCGTGCCTTCGCGTCGGGTGATGTGGTCTTTTCTTGCGGGGGAATCGGTGCAACGCCAGACGATCACACCCGCCAATGCGCTGCCCAGGCTTTGGGCGTGCCTTTGGCATTGCAAGCTGAAGCCAAGGCCTTGATCTTGGAGCGCATGCGCGATGTCGCCATGGAGCAGGGTGTTGCTTTTGAACCTGACCGTGATGACAACCTGCACCGGTTGAACATGGGAACGTTCCCGCAGGGTGCTCAGATCATCAGCAACCCTTACAACAAAATTCCGGGATTCACTTGCCAGGGCGAAGGGCATGGCATGGTCCACTTTGTGCCTGGTTTCCCGGTCATGGCGTGGCCCATGATGCAAGACAAGTTGGATGCGTTTTGTCAAATCTGGGGCGCAGCACCCAAGCGCATCGAGAGGTCTGTCATCGTTTTTTGCGCCATGGAAGCAACGCTCACCCCGTTGATGGAGCGCATTGAGTTACAACATGCAGGTATCAAGTTTTTCAGCCTTCCCAGTGTGGATCATCCGGAGTGGGGTAAGCACATTGAATTGGGCGTTAAAGGTGCTGAAACTCAGGTAGAGGCCGCGTTTCAAGCTTTGAAAGAGGGCTTAAAACCATTCTCAGTCGAGCTTGGCCCTGAAATGGTGCGTTAATTATTAACGCACTATAATGGGGCATTATTGGGGTATTGTGGTGCGTCAGTTTGATGCGAAAAATTCCCATCAAGAGCTCAATTGTGTCTCTGTCCTCAGGGCACAATAGCGGACTTGGGAAATTGCAGCGCTCTGCCATTTCTGGCATAAAAACTGCATTCCCGAAGAACCAATTATCAACATCCATCCTTAGGAGAATTTGATGGCAAAGACCGTCGCAGACGTAATGAAGATGGTGAAGGACAATGAAGTCAAATTTGTTGACTTCCGCTTCACCGATACCCGTGGCAAAGAGCAGCACGTTTCCGTGCCAATTTCCCACTTTGACGAAGCTAAGTTCACTGACGGCCATGCGTTCGACGGTTCTTCTATTGCCGGTTGGAAAGGTATTGAAGCCTCCGATATGTTGTTGATGCCCGATCCCATCACAGCCAACATTGACCCCTTCTTTGAAGAAACAACTTTGATTTTGGGTTGCGACGTGTTGGAGCCAGGTGATGGCAAAGCCTACGACCGTGACCCCCGTTCTATCGCCAAGCGCGCTGAAGCTTATTTGAAGGCTTCTGGTCTGGGCGACACTGCTTACTTCGGTCCAGAGCCAGAATTTTTCTTGTTCGATGATGTCCGTTTTGGCAGCGACATGTCAGGTTCGTTTTTCAAGATCGACGATTACGAAGCACCTTGGAACTCAGGCACCAAAATGGAAGGCGGCAACCGCGGTCACCGTCCAACCGTCAAAGGTGGTTACTTCCCAGTGCCTCCCGTCGACAGCACGCAAGACATGCGCGCCGAAATGTCTTTGATTCTCGAAGGCATGGGCATTCCTGTTGAAGTGTTCCACCACGAAGTGGCTGGTGCAGGTCAAAACGAAATCGGCACACGCTTCAGTACCTTGGTGCAGCGCGCTGATTGGACTCAAACATTGAAGTATGTGGTTTGGAACGTGGCCAATGCCTACGGCAAAACGGCTACTTTCATGCCCAAGCCTTTGGTCGGTGACAACGGTTCCGGCATGCACGTTCACCAGTCCATCTGGAAAGACGGCAAGAACTTGTTCGCTGGCAACGGCTATGCAGGTTTGTC
>CAIMUZ010000186.1 GCA_903844775.1 uncultured Burkholderiales bacterium
ACCGTGCCTGCTTCAATGTAAGGCACGGTGAAGGCCACTGTTTTGGCGCGCGCCATGGTCAGTGACGAGCCGCCCGCAAAAATATCAAAGCGGTCTGATGTCAGGCCGGCAATCAGCGTGGCCCATTCAGTAGGAACAAACTCAATCTTGACACCCATGTCTTTGGCCAGTTGCTCCATGGCTTCAATATCAAAACCTTTGTAGCTGTTGGTGGCGGTGTCTTTGACTGACATGGGGTTGAAGTCACCGGTAGTGCCAACGCGCAGTGTGCCGCGCTCCAGCACCGATTGCAAATGTGATTTGGTTTGCGCGGTAGCAGGCATGGCGAACATCAATCCGCAGATGGCGAAGTTGATGGCCAGATACTTCAAAAGCTTCATGTTGATTCCTTCGTGAATAAGGTGAGAAAAATTGTTGCTGAAAATGATTTTATATTAGCCCTAAGGCTAGCAAGTTTAAGAGTTTCAGACGGATGAGCTAATTTCTTAAAGCAAAGATGGATTCATCAGACTTAAAGTTTAAACGGTAATCATTTTTACCATCGCTTGCATTGAAAATCCCCTCAGTCTTTGACAAAGCTTGTACATACCCCACCCATTTTTTATGGAAAACAGAAGGGGGAGTAGTCGAGGCAATCTTTTGAGTAATTTAGTATGCGAAGGTTGAGGGGAGGCCCATCGCCGATAAGTGGGAGTCCGGGGTGGGTGGGTTCTGGCTGGGATGAAATTAGAGAGGGGTGAGGGTCATGCAATTAATTTTGCTAAATTGTGAAACATATGAGGCTAGGAAGCACCTTTCCCTCACCACCCAAGGACAACTATGCCGAGAAAAGGCTATAAACGCGCTCTAGGGCGCTCTGTTGGGATGCCTGAGGTAATGACAGCCCAGAACTTCAATCGTCGCATTTCAGCTGAGGGGGCTTTGATCTTGGCTACTGCTGGTAATGGGTCAAAGACTGAAGGGTTTAGAAATCTCTTGAGTCTTTATGGCGCATAGTCGGGGTTCCTATACAAAGTGAGGATTCAAAATGTTGTCTCAACGATTTGCAGGGAAGGTCGCCTTGGTCACGGGAGGAGCGTCTGGCATTGGTCGCGCGGTAGTGAACCGCTTTCTGAGCGAGCAGGCCAAGGTCATCGTCTGGGACATTGATGCCAAAAAAATAGACACCTGTCGCCAGGAACTTGGCGCATCAGGTCTGGTACAGCAGGTGGATGTGACGCTAGCTGAATCTATAGAAGGCGCATTGGCAGAGGCGATGTCCCACTTTGGTCAGGTTGATATCGTGGTCAATGCCGCAGGTATCGTAGGGCCAAACGGCCCCTTTTGGCTGACCACACCCGAGGAATGGGATCGCGTGATGAGTGTCAATGTGCGTGGAACTTTTTTAGTCAGTCGTGCAGCCACCCCGCATCTGATTCAAAGGGGTTGGGGCCGAATAGTAAATATGGCTTCTGTCGCAGCCAATGAAGGCCCTAAGAATCTATCTGCCTACTCTTCATCGAAAGGTGCCGTGGTGGCTTTGACCAAGTCAATGGGCAAAGATTTGGCTAACACCGGCGTGCTGGTGAATGCATTGACGCCAGCATTGATCGCAACCGATTTGATCAATCAACTCACGCCTGAATACTACGCAGCTGCGCTTTCAAAAATTCCTATGGGCCGTGCAGGTACCGTGGTGGAAGTAGCGGCGATGGCCGCTTGGTTGTGCTCAACCGAATGTTCATTTTCGACAGGTGCTTGCTTTGACTTATCGGGCGGACGAGGCACGTGAACCTTCGACCTACAAGAAAGAACTCTATGTCCTTAGAAACGAACACCCCCATCGCGCGCATGCCCATCGCCGTGCTAGGCGCAGGCGCCATTGGCAAGATGCATATTGAACGCATTGCGCAACACCCCGAAGTGTCCTTGGCAGGAATCGCCGACCCTTCGAGCGCCGCACGTGATTTGGCAGATTCTTTGTGCGTGCCTTGGTACGCCGACCCGTTAGCGTTATTGAACGAAACCAATGCGAAGGCTGTCATCGTTGCCACACCGAATGTAACGCATACACCAATTGGACTCGCTTGTATTGCGCGCGGTCTGCCTGTGTTGGTAGAAAAACCCATCTCGGACACTCTGGCCAATGCCCGGCTTTTATCTGATGCCGCTCAAACCGCTGGCGTTCCTTTGATGGTGGGCCACCAGAGAAGGCACAACCCCATTTTGCGTCGCGCCCGCGAACTGCTGCAGGCGGGTTTGTTAGGCACCCCCGTCAGCGCCGTGGTCATGGCCACTTGGCTTAAACCCGACGAATATTTTGACATGGCGTGGCGCCGGCAAATAGGGGGTGGCCCCGTGATGATCAATATGATTCATGACATTGATGCGATGCGCTTTTTGCTTGGCGAGGTGGTGTCAGTACAAGCGCAAACATCGCACCTTGTACGAGGCTTTGAAGTCGAAGACACAGCCAGCGCTTTGCTGCGGTTTGCCAATGGCGCTTTGTGTACACTGAATACCAGTGACGCAGCAGTTGCCCCCTGGAATTGGGATCTTGCAGCAGGTGAGGCTGCACACTATCCCAAGCAAGAAGTGGACTCAATGTTCATCTCTGGAACCGAGGCCTCACTCACCATTCCTCAACTGCGCATTTACCGCTATGCAGGGCAACGTGGTTGGCACCAAACCTTGACTGAAGAGCGCACACCTCTGCACCGAGCGGACCCTTATGTGGCGCAACTCAGCCATCTGCGGGCGGTGGCCGAAGGTCGAGCAATGCCGGTGTGCTCAGGTCCAGACGGCTTGCGCACGCTGGAGGTCACACTGGCCGTCCACGAAGCCGCACGCACTGGAATGACAGTGCAACTCTCTCACGGCTGAAGATGTCCTGCGCTATCGCTCATATGCACGAGCGATCAAGCCCCCGTTAATGACAAAACCAATGAGCCGATCTCTGCTTTAAGAAACAGCCCATCTGTCTCAAACCATTTGAAGACGGACAGCCTTGCACTACGCCAATGCCTCTATGTGGACGGCGGTGCGGCACGTGTTGGAAAAGGGCGGGGTGGCCTGCTCGGCTTCTCAGGGCTTTCACCATGCGCACCTTAGCAACGGCTATGGCTACTGCACCTTCAATGGCTTGGTCATTGCTGCTCGCAAGGCGCTGGCCTATGTTGAGCATGTGCTCATTGTGGATGGCGATGCCCACTATGGCGATGGCACCGAAGATCGCCTTCAGCATCTGGGCTTGGCACCGCAAATTACCAACGTCACGCGCAACCAAATTGGCGCCAAGCAGCACAGCGCCTTTACAGCGGCCAAGTGGCAAAGCTTTACCTGTGTCGGACACGAGCTAGAGC
>CAIMUZ010000187.1 GCA_903844775.1 uncultured Burkholderiales bacterium
CTTCGATGTTCTCTTTCAACTCGGCGGTGGGTGCTTGCGAAACATGCCGGGGTTTTGGCAGGGTGATTGGCGTCGACCTGGGTCTGGTCATTCCCAACGACAAGCTCACACTCAGAGCCGGCGCTATCAAGACCATTCAAACCCCCGCCTGGAAAGAAGCGCAAGACGACCTGATGCGCCACGCCGAAGCCGCCGGCATTCCGCGCGACACACCTTGGTTCAAGCTCACCAAAGAGCAACAGCAGTGGGTCATCGAAGGCTCGCCCAACTGGAACGGCAAATGGAACCAGCACTGGTTCGGCGTGCACCGCTTTTTTGCCTACCTAGAAAGCAAAGCCTACAAGATGCACATCCGCGTGCTCTTGTCCAAATACCGCAGCTATACAGAATGCGGCTCGTGCGGCGGCGCGCGGCTTAAAACAGACAGCCTTATTTGGCGCATTGGCAGCAAGCAAGATGCAGATGCCAGCCTGCCCAAAGACAAACGCTTCATGCCCAAAGGCGTGAACTGGACACGCAAACAATTAGAAGCGCTGCCTGGCCTGAGTCTGCACGACCTCATGATCATGCCCATCGACAAACTGAGAAGTTTCTTCGACCGCATGACCGCCAGCGCCACACTTGAAAACGACACAAACGCAGCAGCCTTTAACAAAAAAACCAAAGCAATTCTGCCAGCCACATCAGACGTCAATCCCTTTGACGCCAACGAAGAGCTTCAACACAAACTCAACGGCGAAGCGCAAGCCCTCAAGCTCCTCTTAGAAGAAATTACCAACCGCCTCAAATACCTGTGCGACGTGGGCATTGGTTACCTCACGCTAGACCGTCAAAGCCGCACCTTAAGCGGCGGCGAAGTGCAGCGCATCAACCTCACCACGGCCTTGGGCACCTCGCTCGTTAACACGCTCTTCGTGTTGGACGAGCCCAGCATTGGATTGCACCCACGCGACATGAGCCGCATCACGCAAGCGATGCACAGATTAAGAGACGCCGGCAACACTTTGGTCGTTGTAGAGCACGACCCCGCGGTGATGATGGCCGCCGATCGCATGATCGACATGGGCCCTGGCCCTGGTGAGAAGGGCGGGCAGATTGTGTTTGACGGTAGCACGCAAGATTTAAAGGACGCCAGCACTTTAACGGGCGACTATTTGGGCGGCCGCAAGCAAGTGGGCATGGGTTTCAAGCGGTTGGTCACAGACAACACGCCGCGACTTATTTTGGAAGGCGCCACAGAGCACAATCTCAAAAACGTGTCCATCGAATTTCCGTTGCAGCGTTTGGTGTGTGTCACCGGTGTGAGCGGCTCGGGCAAATCGAGTTTGATTCAAGATGTGTTGGCCCCAGCACTGCTCAGGCACTTTGGCAAGAGCACCGAAACACCTGGCGCGCACGACAGGCTGCTTGGCGCCGATCATTTAAGCGATGTGGTGTTTGTTGACCAGTCACCCATCGGCAAAACTGCGCGCTCCAATCCTGCCAGTTATGTGGGTGCATGGGATTCAATCAGAGAAATTTTTGCCTTGGCAGCTTTGTCTAGGCAGCGTGGCTACACCGCTTCTAAGTTCAGCTTTAATGGGGGTGACGGCAGGTGCCCCACGTGCGGGGGCTCTGGCTTTGAGCACGTTGAAATGCAGTTTTTGAGCGACGTGTATTTGCGCTGCCCCGATTGCGATGGCAAGCGTTATCGGCCTGAAATTTTGGAGGTCAAAATTGAGCGGCAGGCGATGGGCAGCATCAGGCCGAGAATGCTGAATGTTGCAGATGTTTTAGACCTCACAGTCAGTGAAGCTGCAGCTTTGTTTGCGCAGGACCGCGATGTGATTCGGGCGCTGCAGCCTATTGTGGATGTGGGTCTCGAGTACGTGAAGTTGGGGCAGCCTGTGCCGACCTTGTCGGGTGGTGAGGCGCAGCGGTTGAAGTTGGCTGGGTTTTTGGCGGGGGCGGCTAAGACGGCTACTTCTTCCAAACAATCATTGGCCAAGAAGGGGACTCTCTTTTTGTTCGACGAACCTACAACTGGTTTGCACTTTGACGATATTGCAAAGTTGATGCGTGCTTTGCGCAAGCTGCTTGAAGGTGGTCATTCGCTGATTGTGATTGAGCACAATTTGGATGTCATTCGGGCCAGTGATTGGTTGATTGATTTGGGTCCTGAAGGTGGTGATGCAGGCGGGTATGTTGTGGCTGAAGGGATGCCTGAGGATGTTAGGAACCATGCTACTTCTCACACTGCTTTGGCGCTGCGTGAGTATGCATTGGCGATGGGGGAGTTGGGGGGTTTGCTGAAGACTTCTGAGGCCGCCAATTCAGCGGGCGACCGGGTTTCGCCGGGTGCCTCATACGCAAGCTCAAAATCCACAATCAAATCATCAGCCGGCGCAACCCGATCACAAGCTGAATTGGCTGAGCAAAATAGCATTCGGATTGTTAATGCCAAAGAACATAATCTGAAAAATTTAAGTGTGAATATTCCGCGGGGGCAGTTCAATGTGATTACCGGGGTTAGTGGTTCTGGTAAATCTACATTGGCGTTTGATATTTTGTTCAACGAAGGTCAGCGCAGATATTTAGAAAGTCTCAACGCCTACGCGCGCAGCATTGTTCAGCCAGCGGGTAGGCCAGAAGTCGATGCCGTCTACGGCATTCCGCCTACGGTGGCCATTGAGCAGCGCCTCTCACGTGGCGGAAGAAAAAGCACCGTAGGCACCACCACGGAGGTGTGGCATTTCCTAAGACTTTTATACGTCAAGCTAGGCACGCAGCATTGCATTCACGACAACGCGCCGGTGCAGCCGCAGACGCCTGACAGCATTGCGGCGCAGCTTCTGAAGAACTTCAAGGGGCAGCACATTGGTTTGCTGGCGCCTTTGGTGATGAACCGAAAGGGTGTGTACACGGAGCTGGCTGATTGGGCGCGGCCACGAGGGTATACACATCTAAGGGTGGATGGTAATTTTCTACCGACACAAAGCTTTCCTCGCATTGACAGGTTCAAGGAGCACACCATTGAGCTGCCTGTGGCCAGCCTCAAAATTAGCGCCGACCAAGAAAAACAACTCAGAGAAGCACTTGCCAAAACATTAGAGCTGGGCAAAGGTGTGTTGCACGTATTGAGCCAACTCGATGGCCTGCAAGAAGCCATGCAAGAAGCCGCCAGCCTAGCAGCGCAAGGCACCAAGCTAGACAAAGTAGAGGCATTCCCCCCAACATCGCACATCGGTAAGCTGCAGGTGTTCTCTACTCTTCGCGCGTGCCCCGTTTGCAGCTCC
>CAIMUZ010000188.1 GCA_903844775.1 uncultured Burkholderiales bacterium
CAACACGCGCAGACCAAAGGCCATGTTCTCGCCCACAGTCATGTGCGGATACAGCGCATAACTTTGAAACACCATGGCTACGCCGCGCTTGGCTGGCGGCAGGTCGTTGACGCGTTGACCTTCAATCAGCAAGTCGCCGGACGTGATGTCTTCCAAGCCAGCTACCATGCGCAGCAAGGTGGACTTGCCGCAGCCTGAGGGCCCTACAAACACACAAAACTCACCTTGCTCAATGGTGAGATTGGCGTTGTTGATCGTCAAAGGCAACTCGGGTGAGTAGCGCTTACAGACGTTTTGGAAATCAATGCGTGACATGCTGTTCTCCGATGTCAAATGGCCAACAGCAATGCGCCGAAGGTTGCTAATTGAATGCTGTCATCCGATACATTGCCGCCGCCTAAACCAGGTACAGGCAGTACCGACGCAGATTTGAAGCTTGCTGGCAAATCAATGCTGGCTGCGCTGTCGCTGAAGTTGAAGGCGCACAGAACTTTTTTCCCTTGGTACTCGCGGACAAATGCCATGACTTGTGAGTGCGCAGGCAATAACGCTTGATCGCCGTGTAACAACACGTCTTGGCCCTTGCGCCAAGCCAACAAGCCTCGATAGAAGTTCAGCAATGACTGGGGGTCTTTTTCTTGTTCTGACACAGCCAATGAGCGATAGGCTTCTGTGAGGGGTAACCATGGTTTTTTCGCGCCACTGCCAAAGCCCATATCGGCAGCTTTGCCATCCCAGGGCATAGGCGTACGGCAACCATCGCGTCCTTTGAACTCTGGCCACATGGTGATGCCATAGGGATCTTGCAAATCTTCAAAAGCCAGCTGCGCTTCAGGCAAGCCCAGTTCGTCGCCTTGGTACAAGCAAGGCGAGCCGCGCAGGCACATTTGAAAAGCAGCGGCGACTCGCAGTTTGCGAACATCAGCTGACTCGCCACCCCATCGCGAACCCACCCGAATCACATCGTGATTGGACAAGGCCCAAGAGGGCCAGCCTGTGGCATTCTTTTCGGCAAAGCGTGTCATCAGGTCGTGCAAGTACGTGCTGCTGCTGTCAGGGCTCAACAAATCAAAGCTGTAGGCCATGTGCAACTTATCAGTGCCACTGGTGTACTCGGCCATCACAGCCAGACTGTCATCGTCGCCAATTTCGCCCACCATGGTGGTGTTGGGATATTGATCCAAGAGGGTCCGGAGTTGCCTGAGGAAGCCCAAGTTTTCGGGCTGAGTTTTGTCATACTTGTGATGCTGCCAACCATAAGGATTGACATCGTTGACTGCAGGGTCGTTGCCCTTAGGTTGGCCCCTTCCAGGGTTGCTGCGCAATGCTTTGTCGTGGAAGTAAAAATTGGCGGTGTCCAAACGGTAGCCGTCCACACCCAGCTCTAGCCAAAATTTCACAGTTCCCAAGATGGCTTCCACCACATCGGGGTTGTGAAAGTTCAAGTCGGGTTGACTGGCTAGAAAGTTGTGCAGGTAGTACTGACGTCGACGTGTGTCCCATTGCCAAGCGCTGCCGCCAAAAATCGACAACCAGTTGTTGGGTGGGTTGCCGTCATCTTTCGCGTCGGCCCACACATACCAATCTGCTTTGGGGTTGCTACGTGAAGCACGGCTTTCTGCAAACCAAGGATGTTGGTCAGAGGTGTGTGACAGCACTTGGTCAATCATCACTTTCAAACCCAAATCATGGGCTTTTTTCACCATGGTGCGGAAATCGTCCAAGGTGCCAAACAAAGGGTCGACGTCGCAATAGTCGCTCACGTCATAACCAAAGTCCTTCATCGGACTTTTGAAAATGGGAGACAACCACACAGCATCGGCGCCAAGCTTGGCGACATAGTCCAAATGCTGTGTGATACCTGGCAAATCGCCGACACCGTCACCATTGCTGTCGGCAAAGGAGCGTGGGTAAATTTGATAAATGACGCCACCGCGCCACCAGTTGTTGTTAGGTGCTTTGCTCATAATTTAAAAAGACAAATAGAACAGAAAGAAAATTAACCTTTGACCGCGCCTG
>CAIMUZ010000189.1 GCA_903844775.1 uncultured Burkholderiales bacterium
CTGGGCTTGGCACCGCAAATTACCAACGTCACGCGCAACCAAATTGGCGCCAAGCAGCACAGCGCCTTTACAGCGGCCAAGTGGCAAAGCTTTACCTGTGTCGGACACGAGCTAGAGCATTTAAAAAACGCATTGCAAACGGGTGAGGCTTATGAGGATTATGCTTTTGGCCAATACCTCATCAGAAACGCCCAAACCGAAGAAGAAAAAGACAGTCACTTGCATTGGTTAGAGAAGGCTGCCAAGAAGGGCTATGGCTTTGCGGCTTTTCACATGGCCATCCATCACTACCACGAAGATTCCGAAGACGACCCTCACAACGAAACCGCCAAAGAATGGTGCCGCATGGGCTGCGATACGGGTGAGTTGGCGACACTCATGTGGTTTGGTAATCGGTTTCTGCACACAACCGCATCGCAAGAAGAGGCCGAAGGCTATTTAATGTCGGCCTGCATGCTGGGCGACAAAGTAGCACAAGGCTACTATGGCGGCTGGTTGGTCACCCGAGGCAAGTCTTTTGAAGAACAAGCCCGCGGTATCTCGTGGCTTCGAAGCAGCGTAGCGCAAGGCCATGCATTGGCCATGTACAACTTGGCGGATGCACTGCGCAAAGGCAAAGGCGTTGAGGTAGACGCTGCAGCCGCCCATGCCTTGTTAGAGCAAGGCGCGGCATTGGGCAACTCGGAATGCCAATGCTTTTTGGGCATCGACTACATGTATGGCGAAGAAGTACCCGTCGACAAAGAACGTGCCCACGACTTGTTTCAAATAGCCTCACTGCAAGGCGATTTGTGGGCCACTTGTTTGCTGGGCATTACCTACGAAGCCGGCGACGGCGTGAAGCAAGACCACGCCAAGGCGTTTGAGTGTTTTATGAAGGCTAGCGTTGCTGAATTTCCTGGCGCGCAATTCCGAATTGGCAGGGCGTTGATGCGCGGCCATGGTGTGTCCAAAAACAAACCAGCCGGCGTCAAGTGGCTCATGAAGGCCGCCAATGCAGACCACACCGATGCCATGATTGTGTTGGGCGCCACGCTCATGTCGGGCGACGGTGTAGCCGTTAACTACCGCTTGGGTGCTAGTTGGTTTCAAAAAGCGGCTGACCTGGGCAATGCCGAAGCCATGTATGAGTTGGCCACGTTTTACATTGAAGGCGATGGCGTAGAGGCTGACCCTGACAAAGTTAAACACTGGATGTTCAAAGCTGCGGCATTGGGGCAAGAGCAGGCGGTGGAGTGGGTCAATGAAAATTACCCAGATCAACCTGACTGGCTTCAGAACTTGAAAAAAGGGGTTCAAGACTTGCCAGAATCAGACCCAGACCCAGACTCGGACAATACAACTTCAGAAGATGTTAAAAAGCTTGAAGACAAGGATGAATCTGAATGAATTTTAAAAATTGGGCTTTGGCCGGTTTACTGTGCATTGGCACTGCTGCATTCGCACAGTACAAACCGTCCTACACGGTGGTTAAAAGCAACTCCAAATACGAAGTCAACCGAGATGCGTCATACACACAATACTTGGAAGAGCAAACCCGTGTAGACACACCACAAGGTATCCGTTTGCTAGGTGAAAGAAAAATCACCTACAACTCAACGCTTGAAGACGTCGAAGTTTTAGAGGCCTACACCATTCAGCCCGATGGCTCGCGCATTGCGGTGCCCCTTGATAAAATTCGCACGCAAGACGAAGTGGAAGATGACGGCGCTATCTACAGCGACAGCAAATCCAAGGTCATCATTTATCCAAAGCTGGAAGTGGGTAGTCAGGTCTATTACCGCGCTAAGTCGGTGCAACACACCCCAGAGTTTCCGGGCCACTTCTTTTTGTGGGAGCACTACAGCCCCCATGCGCGCTACGAAAGTGTCAATGTAGAACTAACGCACGATTTAGGCATTGAGGTGGGCGTTAGCACCAAGGGCATGCAAGGTGGCAAGCTGGATGTATCCCCTTTGCCCAATACAGTTGCCTACAAATTTACGTTTAGCCAAGACAAGGTGTATCCCAACGAAGAATCGCGTGCCGATCTCATTGATTTTGCACCCAACTTTTCTGCAAGTACTTTTAAATCGTATGCAGATGTAGGCCAAGCCTATCAAGTCAGGGCCAAAGAAAAGGCCAAGGTCACGCCCGCCATCCAAACGCTCGCCAACGAGCTGATACAAAAAGCCAAAGCCAAGACCACCTTAGAAAAAGTCAAGGTGTTGCACCACTGGGTGGCTCAAAACATTCGCTACTTGGGCATTTATGTGGGGGCAGGGGGCTTTGTGCCCCACGATGCTCAAAGCATTTTGGACAACCGCTACGGCGACTGCAAAGACCATGTGGTTATTTTGGAAGCCTTGCTGGCAGCGGTGGGCATTGACAGCTCGCCGGCGCTGATTAATTCTGGCTCAGCCTACTTGCTACCCAAGCTGCCCACACCCGGTATTTTTGACCATGTCATTACCTATGTGCCTAGCCTCAATGTGTTCTTAGATTCCACCAGCCGATTTGCCCCGCTAGGCACTCTGCCCAATGGCGACTTAGACAAGCCCGTTGTGATAACTTCCACAGGCGCCCTAAGCCGAACACCCATGACGCACCCCAGCAAAGACCGCACCGAAGCGCGCATTCAAATGAAACTGACCCGTGCCGGTAGCATTGAAGGACGAAGCCAAGCCAAAATGTTTGGCGTGTTTGAAGTGGCTTCCAGAAGTGCGCAGTTCAATTACCAAAACAAAAACCAAGCCGATATCGTCAACAGACTGCTGTCTCGCTTTCAAGAAACAGGCTGGGGCGAAATAGACAAAACCGAGCCTACCCATTACGACAAAGCTTGGCAGGTCAATGCCACTTTTGAACTAGACCCCGTGGTCAATGTGCCTGGCCCCAGCGCGTTGGCCATTCCAGTGGGCTTGGCACCCGGTCGCATTAAGAATTTGGCCGATGTGGTGTTGCCCAAGGAAAGAAGATTTCCAACCTACTGTGGCTCTACACAACATGAAGAATGGATTGAATTGGCATTCCCCAAAGACATGAAGGTCACTCGAGTTCCCAAGGGGGTATCGTTTGCAAATGGCCCCTTGAAATACCAATCGACTTATGAACTTAAGGGGCAAATGTTAAAGATCAAGCGCCTTTATGTCTCAGAAAGAAAACAAAGCATCTGCGGTGCAGAAGACGACAAATGGTTTTCTGACTTCACACAAGTGCTGCGCAGAGATCTGCGGCAGCAAGTGTTTTTTGAGTGACTGCCAAAATAATTGGGGTCAGATCAACATTAATTTCCAATCAGTAGGGGAAAGTCTAAGGGCCTTAGACTTTCTAAACCCCCACAGGGCGCTTTAGAAGTTGACGTTCTGGTGGCCCTTGAGCTGCAAAATTTGACGGGCTTCATCTGGCGTTGCGACTTCCAGTGAAAGTCCTTCGATGATCTTGCGTATGCGTGTCACTTGGTCTGCATTGGACTCGGCCAATTTGCCGGGTCCATCCCACAAAGAGTCTTCCAAGCCAACCCGCACATTGCCGCCCATGGCAGCAGACTGCGTGGCGATGGGTATTTGGTTGCGTCCTGCACCAAGTACTGACCATACGTATGCATCGCCAAACAAGCGGTCAGCGGTGCGTTTCATATGCACTACATCCTCAGGGTGCGGGCCGATGCCGCCTAAAATTCCGAAGACAGATTGAATTAAGAAAGGGGCTTTGATCAAGCCTCTGTCAATAAAGTGCGCAGCGGTATAAAGATGGCCAATGTCATAGCACTCGATCTCAAAGCGCGTTTGGTTATCGCTGCACGATTGCAATATGTGCGCAATATCTTTGAAGGTGTTTTTAAACACACGGTCGTCACTGTTGGCAAGGTAAGGTGCTTCCCAGTCGTGCTTAAAGTTTTTGAAGCGCTTGAGCATGTCGTAGAGGCCAAAGTTCATGGAGCCCATGTTCAAGGAGGCAACTTCTGGTTTGAAGTGGTGAGCAGGGCGTAGCCGGTCAGCAATGGTCATCGTTGGTGCACCGCCTGTTGTGAGGTTGATCACCACATTACTTTTCTCTTTGATTTCTTTCAAGAATGGCGTGAACAACTCTGGGTCTTGCGAAGGACTGCCGTCTATGGGGTTGCGTGCATGCAAATGAACAATGGCTGCGCCCGCTTTGGCGGCGCCCAATGCGGCATCAGCAATTTCTTTTGCAGTCACAGGCAAATGTGGCGACATGCTGGGGGTATGAATGGCGCCGGTGACGGCGCAGGTAATGATGACTTTGCGCGACATAGAAAAAATCCTTGGAAAAGAAATAGGGAGAAACTATAAATGTAAAGTGACTGTTTATTTGGGCTGGTCTTTTTGATGGCGTCTAAGCGCCATCAAACGACGATCACGCCAATGTGAACGGGACTCGAGTTGGTCGTGCGACAAAACTTGCCTGCGCTCGCTCTCAATCTGCGAAATCACTTGTGGCTCCCAAGTATTATCGGCTTGGGTTTTGCTCACATCTGCATAGGTCTGACCATATCGGTTTGCGTAATCAACGACGCCGTCAGGCGCGTTCAAATCAATCGTCTCAAAAGGCCCCATAAAAGACCAACGCAAACCGAGACCAAACTTCATGACTTTGTCGAGATCTTCTGCGCTAGCGAACCCCTGCTCATACAAATTGAGCATCTCGTTCAAAACGGCACCTTGGACTCGGTTGAGCAAAAAGCCGTGAACCTCTTTGCGAACTAGGATGGGCTCTTGCGCCACTAATTTGTAAAAAGCCATAGCGGATTGCGTTGCCTTTTCAGACGTCCATGGGGCAGGACTGACCTCAACTAAAGGAATCAGGTAAGGCGGATTGGTGGGGTGTGCGACCAAGCAACGCTCACGGCCAGCAAGATCCTTGGTGAATAAAGAGGTTGGCAGCCAAGATGTTGAGCTTGCGAGGATGGTGTCTTTGTGTGAGAGCGCATCCAATTGAGAAAAAATAGCGATCTTTGCTTCCAATGTTTCTCGAATATTTTCTTGGATTAAATCCACATCCGTGCACAACTCGGCCAAACTGCTGACAGGCGTGATGCGCCGAACTATGTCAGCAGGGTTTTCGTGTACCAAGTCCGCCGCGTGCATGTCTTTCACCAGCGTTTCAATATGACCCATGCATGCACTGAGCGCCTTGGCGTCAGCATCAAAGATTTTGACTTGCAGTCCAGCACGTGCAAATACCATGGCCCATGCGCGACCGATCAAACCAGCACCAACGACGCCAGTTTTTGAGGAGTGAGTCAAAGTTTTCATTGCACTAAAGTCTCCACGTTACCGTCTACTGAAAGGCTCTGCCCAGAAACATTCGCGCCTGCAGGAGAGCATATAAACACAATTTGCGCCGCAATATCTTGCGCTGACACCATTCGACGCAAAGACACTCGCTCAAGCGCACGTGTGCGCATGGCCTCTAGACTGATGCCAAAAGCGTCTGCCTTGGCACTCAGCACGCGGTCTTGTCGCGCACCTTCCACGATGCCTGGCAAGATGGCGTTGACACGAATACCGCTAGGGCCCAATTCCATCGCCCAAGTTTGTGTAAGCCCAATCACGCCAAACTTTGTGGCTGAATAAGGCGAACGCAAAGGAAAACCGTGGCGACCTGCAGCAGAGGAGATGTTCACAATGCTGCCCCCATTTGCTTTTTTGATCAATGGCACAGCACTTCGAGTGCACAAAAATGCGCCCGTTAAATTAACGTCTAGCGTTTGTTGCCATTCGGCCAAGACCGTGTCCTCAATTGCTGCCGTTGGGCCCGCAATCCCAGCGTTGTTGACCAAAATATCCAATTTTCCAAAGCGTTGCTGGATGTCTGCAAACATGGCGAGTACTTGGGACTCATTTCCGACATCTGTGTGGCTGATGTGAACCTGGGGATATTTGGACTTTGTTTGATCCAGGGCCGCGCGATCGATGTCGCAGATATAGACCTCAGCCCCTTGCTGTAAAAATGCCTCGGTGATGGCCAAACCAATACCTTGAGCGCCTGCCGTGACCAAGGCGCGTTGACCGGTGAGTTGAAAGTTGAGGGAAGATGTCATTTAAATCCAAAGAATTTTTTTGCGGTAGTCAATATCTGAGAGCAAAGGCTCGGCAGGACCTTGATGGAAAACGGATCCGCGTTCAAGTGCAAATACGCGGTCTGCAAGTGTCAGGACGAGATCGAGGTTGTGCTCAACAATAATGATCGAAACTTCAGAGCGAAGTTTGTCAAAAACAGTGAAGAGATCTTGAATCACCGCAGGCGCAAGACCCTCAAAAGGCTCATCAAGAAGTAAGAGTTTGACATTTCCAGATAACGCACGTGCAACTGCAACCATCTGCTGCTCGCCTCCAGAAAGATAGTCGGCGTGCGTGTCCATTCGGTCTCGAAGTTTAGGAAAGTAGCTCAGCACTTTCTCTTCATCCCAAAATACACCGCCGGTGTCTGAGTCTCTTCGGCAAAGGCGACCTAGCGCCAAATTATCACGAACAGTCATCCCAGCAAACAAGCCTCGCCCTTGTGGTACGTAGCCAATCCCCAGCCGTGCAATGGCGGGCGCGCTAAGACCTGCAATTTCGACGCCTTCCAATTGAATGCTGCCATTGATTGGTTTAACAAGACCTATGAGCGACTTTAAAAATGTTGACTTGCCTGCGCCATTTCGACCCAATAATGCAACGATCTCTCCATGCATGACATCAAGCGATGCGCTGTTCAAAATATGGCTTTTATCGTAGAAAGCATCTATATTTTTACAGGTTAATAAGTAGTCGGATTTATTTGATTTGGCATTAGTTCTTCCCGTCACAGGTGGTATGCCGGTCCCTGTATAGACCTCTTGAACTCGAACATCCTCGCGTGCTTCCTTTGGCGTGCCAGACATTAAAACTTCGCCTTGGTTCATCACGGTGACGCTTTGAGAAAAACCAAGGACACGGTCAATATCGTGCTCAACAATTAAAACGGGTACGCCGCTGGCAACGATGGTCACTAAACGAGAGACTCGTTCACGCTCCCCAGCAGCCAATCCAGCTAGAGGCTCGTCTAAAAGCAGAACCCGAGGATGGCTTCCTAATGCCACGCCCAAATCAACAAGTCGTTGCCCGCCATATGAAAGGGATCCGGCTTCAGCCTTTTCGATGCCAATCAGCCCCAGAAACTTGAGTAGCTCTTGCGTCTGCTCGTTGACATGCTGAAAGGAGTTGACGTTTCGCCATACATTGAAACTCCCTGGGTGTTGGGCTTGGATGGACAGCCTTAGGTTTTCCTCAATGCTCAGTCCTTTAAACAGATTGGTAATTTGAAACGATCGCGCAAGTCCCATTCTGCAAATCAGATTGGCGGGCTTCCCTTCAATTCTTTCGCCATTCAATGTGATGGTGCCTTTATTGGGCGGAAACATGCCAGAAATCAAATTAAAGACGGTCGTTTTACCTGCGCCATTGGGTCCAATAAGGGCGTGTATTTCACCACTTCGTACGGTCAGGCTTGCGTCTACAACAGCCTTGATGCCCCCAAATTGCCGAGCAACACCGACAACTTCTAAGGCATTGACGCGGCCTACTTGCTGATCGCGAATGAGAAAGGAGGGCAAGGGCAGGCCCTCAATAATTTGACGTCCGCTCATCGCAGCATCTTCTGTGGGTAAAGGCTGCCACCGGAGACGTAGTTTGGACCAAACGCCAACAAGGCCCGACGGAGAAAATAGGATGAAACCTACAAACAGCAAGCCAAAGTAGAGCAGCCAATTGGGGGTAAAGATAGACAAATATTCACGAAGCAGCACATAAAAAAGCGCACCTATCGCTGGGCCAATTAAGCTTCGCATGCCACCAATGACGACCATCGCGAGAAGCTCACCTGAAAAACCTACGGAAGTGATATCGGCAGATGTGAATCGATGGTGAAAAGCCAACAAGGCCCCAGCAAAGCCGGTGATGGTGGCCGACACAACAAAAGACAACAACTTATAGCGATTCGTGTCATAGCCTTGAAACGTAGCGCGTTGCTCATTCTCGCGAATCGCTACCAACACATGGCCAAAAGGCGAATGTATCAAACGGTTTAAACAATAAATCAGGGCCAATCCTGCCAGACTCACTGCAATTAAAAATGTGATGGGGTTATCCAAGTTGAATACGCCAACGACAGGTCGAACAATACCCCCTAAACCAGACTCGCCGCCAGTTAAAGAAGTCCAACGCAAAGAGACAGTGAAAACAAGGGCTGAGAGTGCCAGTGTCAGCAAGGAAAAATAAACACCACGTCGGCGAAGAATTAGAAATCCGAAAAGAGCGGATGAACAAATGATGAACAACAGTGAAAATAACAGAGGAAAGAAAAAACTATTTTTGAACCAATGGATCTGAGCCAAGGCTGCTGCGTATGCGCCAATACCAAACCAAGCGCCATGTCCAAATGAAGTGAGACCAGTAAAGCCGACCAAAAGATTGAGGCCAATGGCAGCCAAGGCAAAAATGACGAGGTCGGTTGATGAGGTGAGGGTCAGGCCAATGGCTTGAAGGAAAAAAGGCGCAATCAGCAAAGCGATTGCTGTTTTAAACAAGATCGAATTTTTTAAGTTAACCATCTTTGATCTAATCGAATCGTTCTATTCGCTCACCAAAAAGACCGCGTGGCCTAAATAGTAGAACCAATACCATCAGCAAATACATGGAAGCCTCACCAGCAGGCGGAATGAAGTGAATCGTGATGCCCTTCACAACGCCGACCAGAATAGCGGCAAGCACCACGCCCCAGAAGCTACCAAGGCCACCAATCACAACGACCACAAATGCAGCAGTCATGATTTCGGATCCCATTGCGGGATGGACCCCAACAATTGGAGAAAACATTACGCCCGCAATTGCAGCAAGCATCACACCAATCACCACAATTCCAGTCATATAGGGCTGCAATTTAATGCCCAATGCGGCGACCATGTCTGGTTTTTGAACCCCGGCGCGAACTACGCGTCCGAAAGAAGTTCTGTTCAGTAAGAACCATATTCCAACGAGAAGCAATGCGACTGCGCCAAGAATGATGAGCCTGTAACGAGAATAAAGGAACTCACCTACAACAACGTTTCCTCTTAAAGCAGTAGGAATAGATGAGGCTAACGGCGCAGCGCCCCACAGCATTCTGATGAGTTGCTCAATCACCATCGAAAGCCCAAATGTAAGCAATAAGCTAATGATGGGATCTGCGGAATAGAAGCGCCGAAGAATAAACCGCTCAAACGCAATGCCGATTAAGCCAACAAGAACGGGAGAAATAACAATCGCGCTGCCAAAACCCCAAACAGCGGAAATTTCAATCGTAAAATAGGCGCCAAGCGCGTAAAACGCGCCATGGGCTAAATTAACGATACCGCCCAAGCTGAAAATCATTGAAAGTCCGAGGGCTATTAGCAGGTAATAGCCCCCGGATAGCAATCCATTGATGACCTGTTCAAGTAAATAGATTGCTGCCATAAAAATCAGTTAGACGATCAACATTACGCCATCTTGCAATCGTTCTCTTCACGCGTTGGGGCGAGTGACTCAAGCTTTGCGCTATCGCCTGGCAGTGGCGAGCTGAGTTGTAAGAAGTCCCATTTGTTTTTAACTTGCGCTTTGGGCTTTGGTGTTATCGAATACATCTCTTGCATCAACTGGTGATCCCACTTGCGGAAGTAACCTTTGCGTGCTTTCAAGATGTCGAATTCTGGTTCTTTTTCTAAATGTGCAATGAGTCTTTCAGAATCAGTCGACTTGATTTCGTTCATTGACTGGACAAGAAGTTTCAAGGTGGAGTATTCGGCTGCCGCTTGATCTTCTGGCGGCTTTCCATATTTGGCCGTGAATGCAGTCACGAAGGCCCTGGCCGAAGGGCTCGCCACATCGGGATGCCACCGGACTGGCCAAGTGCCTGAAAAGTTTTCAGCACCCGATGCCCATGCAATGGCAGGCGCCATATCAAATCCCACCAATGGGTAGTTTAAGCCGAACTCAGCGTATTGCTTGATGAAGTTGGAAACCTGCAAGCCAGCTAAATTGGACACAACAATATCAGGCTTTGCTTGTCGAATCTTCAATAGGAAGGGACTAAAGTCGGTTGCATCTGTCGCAACCAAAGCATTTTCAACGAGGTCGCCCTTGTTGGCCTTTAAGAAGCGCGAGCTAACGCGATGCAGGTCATGACCAAATGAATAATCAGCGGTAAGGCTGAACCAGCGTTTGCCCGAGACCATGTTGTTACGCAATAAAGCAGTTGCAACTGCGTTCACGTACATGGTGTTTGCTGCTTCCACATGGAACATATAGCGGTTGCAGGTCTTGCCCCTGATTTCGTCTGAATTTCCGCCTGTATTGAAAAAAACTTTTTTGTTTCTAGCGGCCACTTGAGCAATCGCAGTGCAAGAAGCTGATGATATTTCTCCAAGCAAAAGAACCGCACCATCTCGCTCTAATTGCCGCTGTGCTTTACTGGATGCCGTGGCGGGATTGACGGAGTCCTCTGACAGCAACTCAATCTCTCGTCCAAGCAGGCCGCCAGACTTGTTAATTTCTTCGGCGGCCATCTTGACGCCCATAGCGGCGTACTCTCCGATGGTCCCCAAGAAGCCTGTTAATGGGGTTAAGTGACCAATGCGAATTTTGTCTGATTGCGCTTTGACAATGGCGGGAAATCCCATGGCAGAAACAGCACCAGCAGCTGAGCCTGCAATGATCAAACGGCGGCGGGATTGAGATACATCTTTCATTCGAACTCCTTAAGGGTATGAATTACTATAAACATCATATGATGTTTGATCAAATGTAATTAATGGCAAAATTAAGTCAATGAAAAAATCACTAGGACATTCCCTATGCCCAAAGAAATAGCCGCCATACCAATTGGGCGGATCGCGCATGAGACGATGTCACAGCGTGTATACGGTGATTTGCGTGAGTTGATCATGAGTGGGCGCTTGCAACCTGGCCAACGGCTAACACTCAAAAATTTGTCCGAGGCGGTCGGTACAAGTCAGATGCCTGTTCGTGAAGCATTGCGTCAACTGGGTGCTGAGGGCGCTTTGGAGCTGTTGCCCAACAAATTTGTCCGTGTTCCTTTAATGACCAAGGATAAATTTCTAGAACTTCTGGCAATTCGCCTTCAAGTTGAATGTTTAGCCTTAGAGCATGCGACCCAACGCATTACGAAACCACAGCTACAAGAATTAGCCCATCACCATGAAACGTTTTTGAAAGAGGTCAGGCGCAAGCAGCCAGACCCAACAATAGCGATTGACGCCAATATGAGATTTCATTTCACGGCATACCGAGCTGCGCAAATGCCAATCTTGATGGACTTGATTGAAGGCTTGTGGTTACAAGTGGGTCCTGTCTTGAATCTAGACATGCGATCGGGATCAAAAAGGCTGACAGATGCAGAATCAGCGGGAAATCACCACCAAAAAATTCTCGAAGCCATGACGCGAAAAAACATAAAAGCAGCCAAAACTGCATTGATTGCCGATCTAACTTCAGCCGCAAACTTCATTGTCAGTTTAGGTAAGCTCAAATAGGCGAGTTCCTCAAATTGGGCTTGCCCAATTCTTTGGGGTCACTGACCTAAAAACAGAGGAAGCGCAGTTTTATAGCGCACTTGCTTGAGCGCAAAGCTGGATCTAATTTTCTCAACACCCGGAATGGGTGAGAGTTGCTCCAATATAAATTTTTCGAGCGCTTGAATGTCTTTCACCGCTACTCGCAATAAGTAGTCGCTGTCTCCCGTCATCAAATAGCACTCCATCACTTCATCATGTTGGGCAATGTGGGCTTCGAAGTTTGCCAAGGCTTCTTTACTTTGGGTTTTGAGGCTGATTGAAATAAAAACTGTGAGGCCTAAACCCAAAGCACTTGCGTTTGCCAGTGCCACGTATTTTTCAATGACGC
>CAIMUZ010000190.1 GCA_903844775.1 uncultured Burkholderiales bacterium
CAATCTATTTACTGGGCGGTGATCACACTGGCCTCTGTGGGTTATGGCGATATTTCACCCGTCACTCCGGCTGGCCGCGCCATGACCATTGTGCTGGCTTTGATCGGCATTGGTATTTTTGCGATCCCTGCTGCGCTTTTGTCTTCAGCTTTCAGTGACCAACTTAAATCGGACCGCGAAGCCTTGGTGAACAAGCTTTTTGAAATGTTATCAGACGGCAATATTGACGAAGAAGAAGCCCTGTACATCAAAACAGAAGCCAAGCGCCTGCACTTGAGTGATGAAGAAGTTAAACTCTTAATCGAAAAAGCGAAGCGGGAACGTGAACTCATGGACGACGTTGCAATTCTGCCTTTGCACAAAATCGCAACCAACACAGACCACACCATCGAACACTTCAAACACCTGTTGGGTCAAGTCAGACAGCTCAGCTTATTGACGGATCAAGAAAAGTTTCATGCAGCAGTAGACGGCTCTGAGAGACTGACAGAAACAGACAAGAAGCTTTGGATCTTGATTGGTCTTCAACAATCCTCTCCAAAATAACACCAACCTTCATGGCATGGCGCGCTGACCTCCAACTGGATTACACACTCGAGTCACAGCGCACCGTTGTCAGATATCTGCACCAAGGACCCCTGCGAATTTTGCAGAGCCTTTACCCAGAAGGCGATCCAATTTGTCACAACGTTCTGGTGCATCCACCGGGTGGGCTGGTCGGCGGCGATACGCTTGACATTCAGGTTTCAGTGGCCGAAGGTGCGCATGGTTTGGTTAGCACACCTGGCGCCACCCGCTTTTACAAATCTGGGGGTCAAGCTGCCCTGCAACAAGTGGTTGCCACATTAGCCAAGGGCGCCCGCCTCGAATGGCTGCCTCTTGAAGCCATTGCCTACAACGATTGCGAAGCCACCAACCGCGCCATCTTTCACTTGGCACCCGGTGCAGAATTAATCACTTGGGATGTGACGGCATTGGGCCTTCCATCTTCCGACATGGCCTTCACACAAGGTTACTTCCAGCAACACATCGAAATTCCAGGGGTTTGGCTGGAGCGAGGCACCATTCGCGGCAATGACACACGCTGGCTCAACAGCCCGTTGGGTCTGGCCGGCCAAAAATGTGTTGCCAGTTTGGTGTTTGCCGCGGGCAGCGCCCTTGATGCTCAGCGGGCCAGAGAAGCTCTCGAGGCCGCACGCGAAGTGATAGAGGCGCACCCCCTTAGACTGCAAGCAGGAATTACGTCTGCACACCCACAGATCATTGTGCTGAGGGTCATGTCACCCTTGGTCGAACCCACCATGGACCTCCTCAAAAAAGTCTGGGCTGCTTGGCGACACACGCTTTGGAGCCTGCCCAGCACGCCTCCCAGAATCTGGAGTGTTTAAATCGCCACCAATTGGCGTATGCCTTTGGCCGGCATTTCGTGACCCGGCCCTTTGGCAATCACTTCACCACGCTCCATCACCATGTAGGCGTCTGCCAATTCTTCGGCAAAGTCGTAGTACTGCTCACACAGCAGCACGGCCATTCTTTGACCCTGCATTCCCACATCAGCCAAGCGACGAATGACGCGGCCAATGTCTTTGATGATGCTGGGTTGAATGCCTTCGGTGGGTTCGTCCAAGATGAGCACCTTAGGTCGCGCAGCCAGAGCACGCGCAATCGCCAATTGCTGCTGCTGACCGCCTGAGAGATCCCCGCCACGACGATGCAACATTTGCTTTAACACGGGAAATAGTTCAAACAACTCCGCCGGAATGGGAACACTGCCGGGCTGAGTGGCCAAACCCATTTGCAAATTTTCTTGCACGGTTAAACGGGCAAAAATCTCGCGCCCTTGCGGCACATAACCAAACCCTGCGCGGGCTCGTTCATAAGGCGTTGCGCGCGTGAGGTCATGGTCACCCAACACCACCGACCCACTTTTGATCGGCACCACACCCATCAGCGATTTAAGCAAGGTGGTTTTGCCCACGCCATTTCGGCCCAACAAGACCGTGACTTCACCCTGCTTGGCTTCCAAACTCACATCGCGCAAGATGTGCGACCCGCCGTAATACTGCTGAACATTGTTTACCGTTAAATTCATGTCAATGTCTCTCAACGGCCCAAATAAACTTCAATGACGCGCTCATCCGATTGCACTTCATCAAGTGTGCCCTGCGCCAACACCGAACCATCGCACAGCACCGTCACTATGTCAGAGATGGTTTTGATAAATCCCATATCGTGCTCCACCACCATCAAGGAGTGCTTGCCCTTCAGACTTAAGAACAACTCTGCCGTCCGTTCTGTTTCGTGGTCGGTCATCCCCGCAACCGGTTCGTCAAGCAGCAGCAATTTGGGGTCTTGCATCAGCAACATGCCAATCTCTAACCATTGCTTCTGACCATGGCTCAAATTGCCCGCCTGCGTGAGCACGCTGTCGGCGAGGTGAATGGTGTGAAGCACTTCCGCCAATTGGTCTGATTGAACTGAATCAAGTTTGAAAAACATGGAAGCTTTCACACCTTTGGGTGTTTTGAGCGCCAACTCCAAATTTTCAAAAACCGTGAGTTGCTCAAATACGGTGGGCTTTTGAAACTTCCGGCCAATGCCCAGTTGGGCAATTTCGGGTTCGTTATGACGCAGCAAATCAATGGTGCTGCCAAAGAACACTTGGCCATCATCAGGGCGCGTTTTTCCAGTGATGATGTCCATCATGGTGGTCTTGCCTGCCCCGTTGGGGCCAATGATGCAGCGCAACTCTCCTGGCGCAATATCAAGTGAAAGTTTGTTGATGGCCTTGAAGCCATCAAAGCTCACGCTCACGTCTTCCAAATACAAAATACGACCATGCGACACATCCACTTCGCCTGACGTGTGCACGCGGCCGTAACTGGCATCACGCCCACCTGACTCCGTTTGGGTGCTGACTTTTTCAATGCGCTGGGCCACACGCTGAGCGCCTTGCTTCAACAGATCGGGAGTCATGAGCGCCCCACCTTCAATCGCTGCACTAAACCAACAACACCTTTGGGCAAAAACAAGGTCACAGCAATGAACAGTGCACCCAAAAAATACAACCAAAATTCGGGCGCAGTGACAGTCAACCAGCTCTTGGCACCATTGACCAAGAATGCGCCCACAACGGGTCCAATCAAACTACCTCGCCCACCCACAGCAGCCCAAACAGCTATTTCAATCGAATTAGCAGGGCTCATCTCTCCAGGGTTGATGATGCCGACTTGCGGCACATACAACGCACCCGCCACGCCACACATGACGGCAGAGATGACCCAAATGCTGAGCTTGTAGGGCAAGGGCGAATAACCAGAGAACATAGCACGCGATTCTGCATCTCGAATGGCTTGAAGCACTCTGCCAAATTTACTGCGAATGAGCCAACGGGCCATGAGAAAGAATCCGAGCAATGTCAGTCCGGTCAAGACAAACAGAATCATGCGCATGTTGGGGGTGGCCAATGGCAAATCCAAAATGCGCTTGAAGTCTGTGAAGCCGTTGTTGCCGCCAAAGCCAGTTTCATTTCTAAAGAACAACAACATCGCGGCAAAAGTCATGGCCTGCGTGATGATTGAAAAGTAGACACCCTTGATGCGCGATCTGAACGCAAAGTAGCCAAACACACCCGACACAACAGCAGGCACCAGCACAATTAAAAACAGGGTGGCGACAAAGCTGTCCGACAAGGCCCAATGCCATGGCAGTTCTTTCCAGTCAAGAAACACCATGAAGTCAGGCAAGTTACTTTTGTAATTGCCGTCGGTGCCAATCTGACGCATCAGGTACATGCCCATGACATAGCCGCCGATGGCAAAAAACAAACCATGCCCCAAAGAAAGAATACCGGTGTAACCCCAAATCAAATCCATGGCCAATGCGCAAATGGCGTAGCACATGATTTTTCCAACCAGGCTGACTGCGTAATCGCTGAAGTGCAACCAATGGCCTTCGGGCACCATCAAATTCATGAGTGGGACACACAGACCCACAAACAAAAGTGCCACCCAGAAGGCGGTCCACCCCTTGCGTGAAAACAAGGGCTCTCGTCCAGGCAATTCAATTTTGGAATGATTCAAAGTGTTCATCTCAAGCCTCGGCGCTCCGACCCTTCATGGCAAAAATACCTTGTGGTCGTTTTTGAATGAAGATGATGATGAACACGAGAACACAAATTTTG
This sequence comes from uncultured Burkholderiales bacterium, assembly GCA_903844775.1. Lineage (GTDB taxonomy): Bacteria > Pseudomonadota > Gammaproteobacteria > Burkholderiales > Burkholderiaceae_C > Limnohabitans_A. Next base: position 4,184 of record CAIMUZ010000190.1, read on the forward strand.
GCAAGCACAGCACCAGTCACGCCCTCTAACAACTTGTTAACCAAGCCCAGTCCAAGCGCCGCATAAACGGTACCGGCCAACTGACCGACGCCGCCCAAAACAACCACCATGAAGGCATCCACGATGTAGCTTTGACCTAAATCTGGACCGACATTGCCAACTTGACTAAGAGCGCAGCCAGCCAAGCCTGCAATGCCAGAGCCCAGCGCAAATGCATAGGTATCAATGCGCGCGGTATTCACACCCATGCACGACGCCATGGGCCTGTTTTGCGTCACTCCGCGCACGAACAAGCCCAAGCGTGTTTTGCCAATGACCAGGATCATGGCAAGCAGCACAGCCACCGCAAATCCAATGATGACCAAACGGTTGTAGGGCAAGCTTAAATTAGACAGAACTTGAAGACCACCACTCATCCAAGCCGGGTTTTCAACCCCTACGTTTTGCGCGCCAAATAAGGAGCGAACCGCTTGCATCAATATCAAGCTAATGCCCCAAGTAGCCAACAAGGACTCCAGAGGGCGGCCATACAAAAAGCGCAAGACAGTGCGCTCTAAAAATGCACCGACTAAGGCAGACGCCAAAAATGACAGGGGTACAGCCAACAATAAATAGGCATCAAAATAATCAGGCAGATATTGACGAAACAATAACTGAACCACATAGGTGGCATAAGCGCCAATCATCATGAGTTCGCCGTGAGCCATGTTGATCACACCCATGAGGCCGTAGGTGATGGCCAAGCCCAGTGCCACCAACAACAAAATTGAACCCAAGCTGATGCCTGTGAACAATGCCCCCAAACGTTCGCCCGTTTTCAGAGCACCTTCAATGGCTGTGACCGATTTTTTAAGTTGCGCCTTCACTTGCACATCGGTCTCATCAGCCAAGCGCTGGTTCAAAAGCAATTGCGTATCAGGTGTTTGGCTTTCAGCCAATCGTTGCGCGGCTTCTAAGCGAACAGCCACATCGGCATCGCCCAATTGAGCGGCCGCCTTGGCCAGTTGCAAAAGATTTTGAATTTTGGCATCTTGCTCTTGTGCCAGCGCCTTGTTCAAAATTGAGAGCTTGCTAGCGTCTGGTTCTTTGAGCAAAGCTTTGGCAGCTTGTTGACGCATCTTTGTGTCGCTGCTAAATAGCTTCAAAGCCGCCAAAGCAGTTTCAATTTCACTTCGAAAACGGTTGTTGCTCACAACATCTTGCGCATCGGCTGGTAAATCCGCCTTTTGTCCCGTTAGCGGATCCAAGGCTTTGCCTGCGCCAAAACTATCGCGGACAATCCAAATTTTGTCACCTGCAACTTTGACGGCATCGTCAGCCAAAGCCTGCAGAAAAACCAAGGTGTTTTCATCGCCCTGCGCCACCACACGGTTCAGGGTTTCAATTCTTTGATCAGTATCGCCTTCGACCAACCCCTTCATTTCGGCCAGGCTCATGGCCTGAGCAGGGCTGGACAATAAAGCCAGTGCCATGAATGACACCAGCAAAAAAATCACCGGCCAAGTTCTCAATCGAATCATGTTTCGTCTTTGGGGATTACAAAAAAAAGAGGAAGGACGAAGCCGCCCTTCCTCTGGGACGAGCTTCAATAATTACTTCTTAGCGGGTTCGTCAGGCTTTTTGTCATTGCCAGGAATGTAGGGGCTCCATGGCTTGGCTTTCACGGGGCCAGGCGTTTTCCAAACCACATTGAATTGGCCATCCGCCTTGATTTCGCCAATGAAAACC
>CAIMUZ010000191.1 GCA_903844775.1 uncultured Burkholderiales bacterium
AAGCAGGCTGAAGCCCAAGTGGTAATCGCCAGTCAGGTCGGCCAGCACGCCAGACAACATGGGCCCGATGATTTGACCCAATGAAATGATGGCGGCAGACAAGCCCATGATGAGTCCAATGGCATTGCGGCCAAAAGAATCAGCGCGAATGGCTTGCATGAAGGGGCCTCGCAAGCCCCAAGCGACACCATGAAAAACCCCAAACGCAATGAGCATGGCCATGTCATGGGCAAAGGTGAGGCAAAGCATGCCGAGCGCATGCGCCAACATGCACAGCGCAGCCACTTTTCTTTTCTCAAACATATCCCCCAAAGTGGCCCCCATTAAAACGCCTCCCAACTGCGCAAAGGTCATGAACAAGATGACCCAGCTGGCAGTGGCCACCGAATAGCCTAAGCCCTCTTTCATGTGCGTAATGGCATGCACATTGACGGCAGAGACGATCAAAAGTGCCAGGCCATGCCCAATGGCCAACATCCAAAAGGCCTGCGTTTGAACGGCTTCTTTGGCTGTGAATTCAACTTGAACTGAAAGCGGCGCGTCGCCTGGTTCTGCGACTTTCAGCGAAGGATCAATGCCATCTACATGTTGGCCGTGGTCCTCAGGCCGCCTGAGAATCAGGCCCGCCAAAGGCAGGCCAAAAACCAAGACCAGCAAGCCTGTACCGCCTGCGGTGTAGCGCCAACCCCAGCTATCAATAGACCATGCCATGAGGGGCACCACCAGGCCGCCCATGGCCAGTCCCAAACTCATAATAGACAGCGCGCGTGCTCTGAATTTTTCAAACCATTGAACCAAGGCCACTGAAAGCGGAAAGTAGCCACTGAGGCTGGCACCAACGGCCATCAAAATGGCGCTGGTGTAAAAGGTAGCGACAGCATTCACTTGACTGAGCAAGAGCAAACCAGCACTGAAAAGCACGATGCCTAAACGGATCATCGCTTGCGGGCCTACACGGTCCATGATCCAGCCCAAAGCGGGGCCCATGATGGCAGCTTCGACCGATTGCAAGGCTGCAGCGCCCGACAAGGTGGTTTTACTCCAGCCCATTTCGTCTGAAAGTACGGCGATGTAAAGACCCAGAGATTGTGTGAGAAAGGCAGCCAGCAAAAACTGAATGCCACAGGCGGCACCCACCATGCGCCAACCGTAAAAATTTTTCATTGAGGAGGGAGAGTGTCCGAATTTTTGTTGAATTAGAAAAATCTGTCAGTCCCCATCACCTTTGACAAATTCCACCACTTCCCCTCGGTTGACATAGGCTGCCAATGCGTCCGCCAGCTGTGTTGTACGTTCAGAAAAGCTGTGATAGCTGGCTTTGCCACAAGGATCTGACCACCGGTTTCCGCCCACCACCGTGATGAGTTGACCTTTGGGTGCATGCTTGCTTGCATAGCTATAAGGTGTAAATCGACACAAGTCATTGCGGTGATGCAGATACACATAGGGAACTTTTGCCTCTGTATGTTTGAATCGGTCCATGGACGACGCATATTGTGTGTAAGGACCACCGCCCGCAACGGTCTGCGATGCAGAGTGGATGGCGCCTTGAATTTCTTGAGGGCCAAGTCGGGCTGAAAGCCAGTGGCTGCTGACGGCGCCATAACTGTGACCCATGATCACAATGTGATTGATTTCTTTAACGGCTTTGATTTTCTTAATGAGCGCGCTAACATCTTTCGCATGTTGTTCACTGGACCGATAGTTGTCATCGCAAGCTGTCGGATTGAATCCTCGGTTTCCCCATTGGTCAGTAGGGCAGTCAACGGTTACTGTTGAGATACCTTGCGCGTGAAGTGCAGCTCGCATGAACTGAACATGTTCCTGTAGATAAAGGAAAGCTGGCGCACCATCTTTTAACTCAATGCGTGGAATACCCGGCCAACCAGGAAAAATAAACAAAGCTTTGCCATTGGGTTGGGGTGCCATCTCAACCAATGCCGAAATCACAATGGGTTTGCCTTCATTGGACCGGTCTAATTCGGCGCTGATGACCTCGCGGGCGAAGGCAGAAAAAATGCAGCAGAAACTGAAGACTGCTAGAGCCAATTGGCGTTTGAATGAGAGTAGGTTCATCTTAGTAAGCACAAAAAAGAGAGCGCATGGTAGGCAGCTGTGAACGCAAATATCCTCTAGGGTGCTGTAATTCTGTTGATGACCCGTACTTTAAATCACCAGCTTAATTAGGCTGCACGCCTGCCTTGATCAGCAAGCTTCCCAATGTTTCGATTTCATTTTTCAAGTGGGCTCTAAGCGCGTTGGGGGTGGCTTGCTCTACGCTCACTGCAGCGACGCCCATGCCTTCCAAACGTTTGATAACTTCAGGATCGCTCACAGATTTTTGCAATGCGGCAGTGAGTTTGTCTAGAACAGGTTTGGGTGTTCCCTTTGGCGCATAGAGCCCAAATGAAATGTTGATTTCAAATCCTTTGACGCCAGCCTCCGCAATGGCGGGGGTGTCTGGCAAAGAAGGCAATCTATTTTTGCCAGCCGATGCATAGGCCTTGATTTTTCCGTTCTTGACAGAGGGTACGGTGCCCGATGTTTGGTCACACAAAACATCGACTTGCCCGCCCATCAAATCGGTCAGTGCAGGGCCGGTGCCTTTGTAGGGAATCTCATTGAGTTGCACCCCTAAGACGTTCATCATCATGAGACCGCACAAGTGGGATGCCGATCCTACGCCCGCGTGTGCCAGGCTGACTTTCTTTTGATTGGCTTTAAGGTAGCTGACAAATTCGTTGAGATCTTTGGCTGGAAATTCATTTCTGGCCACGATCACCATGGGGCCACTGGTGGCAGAGCCAATGGGGTCAAAGTCGTCCACAGGGTGATAGGCTAGGTTTTTATACATCGCCAAATTGGTCGCATGACTCACATGAATCATGAGCAAGTTGTAGCCATCGGGCTTGGCGCGAGCCACTTTGGCGGTGCCAATAGCGCCTGAGGCGCCGGCCGTGTTATCGACCAATATTTGTTGACCCAATATTTTTTGCATCGACCCTGCAAACAAGCGGGTAATGGTGTCGCCAGGGCCGCCGGCAGCGTAGGGCATGACCATGGTGATGGGTTTATTGGGGTAGTCCTGTGCTTGCGTCAGTGGCGAGAAAGCGCACAGCAGGGTCAGCGCAGAAATGCGAATCCAATGTGGGGCGAAATATTGAGTTCGCATGTTGTCTTTCATTGAAGGGGATTGAAATGAGTGGCAAAGACTATCGCGTCAATCGATCCAAACCACTCAAGCTAAGAGTCGTGAACGAATGTCCATCGGTGAAAGCACTTCAAGAGGCAAGTCGCCACCGTTTGGTATGCCAACTTGTGTGGCGTTTAGGAGCATTGAGACCATGACGTAGGTGCCCGATAAAACTGTGAGGTCAATCACAGCTTGTTCCCCCATTTTGTCGACAGCTTCTTGCCACAACGCATCGGGCACACGATGGTTCAAACTCAGCTGAATGCAATAGTCGTATACCAAGCGCTCATCTTCTTGCATGGTGGTAGGGCGCTTGCATTCGCGCAAATCATTCATGACGGCGTCGGACAAGCCAGCTTTGCGTGCAATGATTTCGTGGGCCCACCATTCGTATTGCGCATTTGAAATTCTGGCTTGAATCAAAATCGCAAACTCATTCAGGCGTTTGTTGACCGAGGTGCGAAAACGCAAGTAGTCTAAAAAATCGAAACAGCGACGTGCCATTTCGGGGCTTCTCAGAAGCGCGTTGTAGGGGCCGCCCAGTGCAGCACTGGACACTTTGAGAATGTCGTCAGCAAGGGGTTTCACCGCATTGGGCAGGTCGGCGTAGGAGATTTGGGAAAGTCTTTCAGTCATCCGTAAATTTTAAAGAGAAGATCATCCGTTGTGGGGGGTGCTTACCCCAATTTCACTGACTCGAGCAGAATCTTGCCGGCTTGATCCATCCTTGCCCGTCTAAGTTCTGGACAGGGCGCTGGCTACTGAGCGTTTGGCGCGTTTGGTTTGGGGGAGAACCCAAGGCAAGGCCGCCCATCCGAATTCATCACTTGAATGCTTGGCAGGATTTGTGACTTGAACCCCAAAAGCTTGCAAGAGTAGGGCATTTTCGGATCCCAACTGGTTGCAAAGTGAACGCACTTCCAGCAATTGACTTGGTTCAGGTGATTGGGTGGGCTTGACATGAATGCTGCCTGCAGGGGAATTCAGATTCCATTAATATGCTTTGAAAAGGAGTGACTCATGAAGGAAGATATATTGCCACAAGACATCGATCCCCGTGTCTATAGCCTTTACGATGAATATTGTCATGGTGCCATGGACCGTCGCGAATTTATGGCCAAAGCGGGTGCCCTGTTGGTAGGCGGCATGGCCATGGCGCAAGCTTTATTTCCCAGATATGCCAATGCGCAAACCATCTCCTTCACAGATCCGCGCATCAAAGCCAATTATGTGAAATATGCCTCTCCCGGCGGTAGTTCTGGCGAAATGCGGGGCTATTTGGCACAGCCTGTGACCACCCCCTCTGCCAAATTTCCTGCCGTATTGGTCATTCATGAAAACCGAGGTCTGAACCCCTACATTGAAGACGTGGCCAGACGCTTGGCGACGGTTGGGTTTCTAGCCCTGGCGCCCGATGGACTTTATCCTGTGGGAGGTTATCCGGGCAATGACGACGATGGCAAAAAACTTCAAGATGGCCTTGACCCGGTCAAGCTCAAAACCGACATGTTGAACAGCGCATTGTTTGTGAAGAATCATGCGCTTTCTGCCGGTAAGTTGGGCGTCACGGGCTTTTGTTGGGGAGGTGGCATTACCAATGAGTTGGCGGCCGAGTTGGGCAATGTTGTGCAGGCGGGTGCCCCTTACTATGGTTTGTCTGTTTCTTCGGACAAAGTGGGGAAAATCAAGGCTGAATTGGTTCTCCACTTTGCCGAGACTGATCCGCGCATCAACAATACGTGGCCAAATTATGAGGCCAGTCTGAGGGCCAGTGGCGTCAAGGCCCAAGCCCATTTCTATGCAGGCACGCAACATGGTTTTCACAACAATTCGACACCAAGGTTCAATCAAGCCCCTGCAGATTTATCTTGGAGCCGCACGCTTGAGTTGTTCAATCGAACTTTAAAAGCTTAGTATTGCTTCAATCAACTTCTTGAGTTTCACATGCAACCATTTCACTTGGCATTTCCGGTTACTTCCTTGGCCAAAGCACGGGCTTTTTACGGCGATTTATTGGGGTGTTCTGAAGGCCGCTCCAGCGAAGATTGGATCGACTTCAATTTCTATGGTCATCAAATTGTGGCGCACCTGAGTCCTTCGGAAGCCGGTCATCACAACACCAGCGCTGTCGATGGCGACAACGTGCCAGTCCGGCATTTTGGTTTGGTCATGGAAATGGGCCAATGGGAAGCAATGGCAGACAAGCTAAAAAATGCGGGAACCCAGTTTGTGATTGAGCCCCACATTCGATTCAAGGGCCAAGTCGGTGAGCAAGCCACCATGTTTTTCTTGGACCCCTGTGGCAATGCGGTGGAGTTCAAGGCTTTTGCGAACCCCGCCAGTTTGTTTGCCAAATAGGCCATAGCCGACAAACGATTTAAATCATGTCAATTCAACTCTGACATGAGGATCATTCAATGAAATTCAAGATGTCAGAAAAATCGCTGTTTGCGATTTTGTTGCGTTCGCCTTGGTGGGCGAGCTTTTTGATCGCTGCACTTTTGATGCTGCTGGCAAGGGTTTTTTTGCCGGAGGCCTTTCGTGCTGTGGGCATGATCAGCACGCTGCCATTTCTCGTGCTGGGCTTCATGGCCGCTTGGCGGCAGCGCAACAAGCTGTCTTCTGAAAGCGTTGATCAGGCCCTGAGCAGCCTGTCCGACATGTCTTGGAAGGAATTTCTGCCGACCATTGAGAAAGCCTTTCTGCAGCAAGGCTTCCAAGTGACTCGATTGAGTGCGGGGCCCGCAGACTTGCACTTGGAAAAATCAGGCAAGATCACCTTGGTGAGTTGCAAGCGCTGGAAGGCTGCTACCTTGGGAGTTGAGGTTTTGCGTGACTTGAAAGCCCTGCAAGTCTCGCAAGATGCTGCATACGCGGTCTGCATCAGTCTGAGTTTGCCTACAGGTGCAGCGCTTGAATTTGCCAAAGCCAACGCAATTCAATTGATCTGCCAAGACGAGCTCGCCTCGTTTTATGTCAATGGCATCCAGCGTTAAAGGCCAGTGTCGGTCTTTATAAGCCTCGCATGATGTGGGCGATGCAGTCATTGGTTTTGGCCGCATCGATCCATCGCATGATGCAAACCAGTTCGAGCTTGGGGTCGACCCATGTGATGGAGGAGCCAGCACCAATCGCAAACCAGGAGCTGCGCGGTGCGTCTTTGAAAAGTGCGCCATCGTTGTTCAGCCAAATGAGGTAGCCGTAGTAGGGCGCGACATCGCACGGTTGCTGCATCATTTGAAGCCATTGGGCTGACAAAATTTGTTGGCCTTTGTAATTGCCGTTGCCCATGAGCATCAAACCGATGAGGGCTTGGTCCATGGCGGAAATAGAAACGCCGCCGCCCCAGTGGCTGCCACCCGGCACCGACATCATGCGTTGGCCATTGACCTGGGTCCAGCCTTGTTCATAGCCCACCCACTGAAACTCATCCGAGCACCCTAGAGGTTTCCGGAAAAACTCTTCAAACACTTCAGGCAACGGACGCTTGAACAAATGCAACAAAGCCAAAGAGAGTTGGTTGATCCGAACGTCGTTGTATTCATACCTCGAGCCGGGTTCGCCCAAGGGTCTGGGGTCGCCCTTTACGCCGCCAGCTTCCCCTGTTTGATAGGTGAGCCAACGGTAACGATCAACTTGTTCTGGGATGCCTAAACAAGTGCCTTCCCACTCACTGGTTTGTTGCAGTAAGTGGTGCCAGCTAATGCGTGACAAACGTTCACCCTCAAAACCAATGGCAGGACATTGTTGGCCGACAGGGGCGTGAACGTCTTTGATCAAGCCTTGATCAAAGGCAAGTCCCGCCAGCAATGCCAAATAGGTTTTGGCAACACTGAATGTCAGATCGGCTTTGCGCGGCGCTCCCCATTCAGCCAATAAATGATGCTTGTGAAAAAGAACCCCAGACACCGGCCCACGGCCATGCACGGGGCCATACAAGCGGTTGTAAGGCGCAGGGTCTGCCTCATGAATGCCCCAAGGCGGCGAGGTGTCACGCGACCATGGCGTCTCGCATTTTTCAATGAATTGGACGGCCTCTTGAAGTGCGGGCGCCATGCTGGCTGTGCTTGTCATGGGCTGATTAGAAAAATAAGAAGTAGCCGTTGATTGTGCTCACAAAACCCAGTGCCCCTAACACCGTGCCTGCCCAGTACAACACCGGCATGGAGGCAACGATTGAAACTGAGAGCAAGACAATCGCAATTTGCAAAGCGCCTTCTGCGTAATCAAACCAAGGGTCTTGTTGCATGGCGTGATCGCGTGTGGCTTCGTGGGCTTTGGCGCGGGCCATCAATTCTTTTTTGCCTTCTTTGTTTTCTGGCTCGGACTCATAGCGATCTGCAGTTTTTTTGTAATCTTCGATCTTCTTTTCAAACATCGCCTTGGCGGTGGGGTTCATGTTGGGCTCGCGCGCCAACTGCAACTCCAAGTCGGCAGCGGCCAGTTTGAAAGACGTTTGGCGAATGTTTTTGGCCTGGTAGAACGCATAGGCATTGGCTGCCAAGATGTTTTCTTGGGTGGCTTCTTTCATGGCATTGGAGCCGCCCAAACTGGCAATGGCCA
>CAIMUZ010000192.1 GCA_903844775.1 uncultured Burkholderiales bacterium
GAAAATTGACCATGTTGCATCGCATCAAAATTTCTCAATATGAGAAACATTATTTCACAATTCGATATTGTATAAATAAGATGTTGATTTATATATGAAAAATATTTATCTTATATAAGACATAAGATATTTTCTTAGTCTTGTATAAGACTTAGAATTTATCCCAGTGCCAAGGCTTAACAAGTTGAATTGGCCTGAACATCAACCACTCTGAAGGAAAACGTCATGCCACAAAATATTGTTGAGCAAATGAGCCGCGAACAACAAATTGCAGCTTTGGAAAAAGATTGGGCCACCAATCCCCGTTGGAAGGGGATCAAGCGCGGCTATACAGCTGCTGATGTCGTTCGTTTGCGAGGATCGTTCCCCATCGAGCACACATTGGCCCGCCGCGGTGCTGAAAAGCTCTGGGATTTGGTCAACAACGAACCCTACGTCAATTGCTTGGGCGCATTAACGGGGGGTCAAGCGATGCAACAAGTGAAGGCGGGCATCAAAGCCATCTACTTGTCTGGCTGGCAAGTCGCTGCTGACAATAACTCTTACGCATCGATGTACCCTGACCAATCACTTTACCCAGTGGACTCAGTGCCCAAGGTCGTTGAGCGCATTAACAACAGCTTTCGCCGTGCGGATGAAATTCAATGGTCCAAAGGCACCAATCCTGGCGACAAAGATTACACAGACTATTTCGCACCGATCGTGGCAGACGCTGAGGCTGGTTTTGGCGGGGTATTGAACGCCTTCGAATTGATGAAGGCGATGATTGCTGCTGGCGCCGGTGGTGTTCACTTTGAAGATCAACTGGCTTCTGTTAAAAAGTGCGGTCACATGGGCGGCAAAGTGTTGGTGCCCACCATCGAGGCTTGTCAGAAATTGATCGCAGCCCGCATGGCGGCTGACGTTTGCGGTGTGCCTACTTTGGTGATTGCAAGGACAGATGCTGAAGCAGCAGACTTGCTCACCAGCGACTACGACGAGAACGACAAGCCTTTCCTGACTGGTGAACGCACCGCTGAAGGCTTCTACAAAACCAAGAAGGGCATGGCGCAGGCCATTAGCCGTGCGGTGGCGTATGCTGAATATGCCGACTTGGTGTGGTGTGAAACAGGCACGCCTGACTTGGAATTTGCGCGCAAGTTTGCCGAGGCAGTTCACCAGAAGCACCCCGGCAAAATGTTGGCCTACAACTGCTCGCCGTCCTTCAACTGGAAGAAAAACTTGGACGATGCCACCATCGCCAAATTCCAAAAAGAACTGGGTGCCATGGGTTACAAGTACCAGTTCATCACATTGGCTGGCATTCACTCCATGTGGTACAACATGTTTGACTTGGCGCAAGCCTACGTTGAGCGCGGCATGTCGGCCTACGTTGAAAAGGTGCAAGAACCCGAATTTGCAGCCCGCGACCGTGGCTACTCTTTCGTATCTCACCAGCAAGAGGTGGGAACCGGCTACTTTGACGAATTGACCACGGTGATCCAAGGCGGACGTTCCAGCGTGACGGCTTTGACGGGCTCCACTGAAGAAGAACAATTCCACTGATCGAAAAATACCTCAGGCAAAGCGTAAAATCTGGCCTGAGCGTTTGAAAGCGCGGCAAATGCCGCGTTTTTCATTTCTGGCGCCACCATGGCGCCTTCTTTTTTTCTAATTGAACATGGTTCAGATCACACTTCCAGACGGTTCATTGCGTGAATTCCCCGGTCCCGTCACCGTGGCAGAGGTTGCGGCCTCCATTGGCGCAGGCTTGGCCAAAGCCGCCTTGGCCGGCAAAGTGGATGGCAAAGTGGTGGACACAAGTTTCAGCATTGCTGGCAATTCGCAACTGGCCATCATCACCGCCAAAGATGCAGATGGTTTAGAAGTGGTTCGTCACTCAACGGCACACTTGCTCGCTTATGCCGTCAAGGATTTGTTCCCTGAAGCACAAGTCACAATTGGCCCTGTCATTGAAAATGGTTTTTTCTACGACTTCTCTTACAGCCGTCCTTTCACACTGGATGATCTAGCGGCCATCGAAAAGCGCATGACCGAATTGGCCAACAAAGACGAACCCGTGGTTCGACGCGTTTTGCCGCGTGATGAAGCCGTTGCTTATTTCAAAGGCATGGGCGAGCACTACAAAGCTGAAATCATTGGCAGTATTCCATCCAATGAAGATGTGAGCTTGTACAAAGAAGGTGCGTTTGAAGATTTGTGCCGCGGCCCTCACGTGCCTAGCACCGGCAAGCTCAAACATTTCAAACTCATGAAGGTGGCAGGGGCTTACTGGCGTGGTGACAGCAAAAACGAAATGTTGCAACGCATTTACGGCACAGCTTGGACCAACAAAGAAGATTTACAAAATCATCTCACCCAATTGGAAGAGGCTGAAAAACGCGATCACCGCAAGTTGGGTCGCGAACTCGATTTGTTCCACATTGATGAGCACGCACCGGGTTTGGTTTTTTGGCACCCCAAGGGCTGGACGGTTTGGCAAAAGGTGGAGCAGTACATGCGTGCTGTTTACCA
>CAIMUZ010000193.1 GCA_903844775.1 uncultured Burkholderiales bacterium
AGTCCTTGTTGGCCATGCGTGTGACCGTTTTGGTGTTCAGCGCCTTGGTCTTGTTGTATGCCATTCAAATGCAAGGCAGTTCCATTTATGAAATGGTTTCAGGGGCTTATCAAGTGACCTTGGTGGGTGCCTTCATTCCCTTGATCTTTGGGCTTTATTGGGCAAAAGCCACCACCCAAGGTGCTATTTTGTCGATCGCATTGGGTCTGTTGACATGGCTTTTCTTGCTCATGACCCCCGCAGGTGAAGAATTTCCAGCCCAGTTGGCGGGTGTTTTGGCCAGCTTGGCGGGCATGCTCATAGGCTCCTTGGCCCCGCAAGTCCTGAAAAACAAGCACGGCGCCCACCATGTTTTACAAGGGACCCACCTATAATTGAAGGTTTTGTGATTGCCAAGCGAGAACCTTCAACATGCCCATCTACGCCTACAAGTGTGATTCCTGTGGCCATGCCAAGGATGTTTTGCAAAAGATGTCAGACGATCCCCTGACAAAATGCCCTTCCTGTGACGCGCCCACTTTCAGCAAACAGCTCACCGCCGCTGGTTTCCAGCTCAAGGGCTCGGGTTGGTATGCCACTGATTTCAAAGGTGGCGCGTCCGGTACGCCCGCACCTGCAGCTGTCGAGGGCGCTGCCGCCACAGGTCCTGCAGACGCAGTCGCTTCCCCCTCTTCGGACACTGGCGGTGTGAAACCGGCGGCAGAGTCAAGCACCCCATCCGCATCAACTGCCTGTGCCGCTTCATGCGCATGCCATTGAGGTTGCCAAAATGAATTTGAAAATTCGCCATTACTTGTTGACTGGCTTGCTGGTTTGGTTGCCCATGGGCGTGACTGTGTGGCTGCTGACTTGGTTGGTCGGCACCATGGACGGTATTTTCTTAGCCGTTTTAGGGGCCCTCGATGCGGTGATTCCCGGCATGCACAATTTGGCTGAGTCTTTGCGACACATGCCTGGTCTGGGTGTGATTTTGGTTGCCGTGGTCATCTACTTCACAGGTTTATTTGTGACCAATATTTTTGGTCAATGGTGGCTTCGCCAATGGTCCAAAGTCATTACCCGAATTCCAGTGGTGAACAGCATCTACTCCAGCGTGAAGCAAGTGGCCGACACCTTGTTTTCAGGCAGTGGCAATGCTTTTTCAAAGGCCCTTCTGGTTCAATATCCGCACCAAGGTTCTTGGACCATTGCATTTTTAACCGGTGCGCCAGGCGGCCAAGTGGCTCGCCACTTGCCTGAAGATTGCGTCAGTGTGTATGTGCCCACCACGCCCAATCCGACGTCTGGTTTCTTTCTCATCATGCCCAAAGCCAACGTGGTGGAACTGGACATGACGGTAGACGATGCCCTCAAATACATCATCTCCATGGGCGTTGTCGTGCCAGGTGGTCCCGATGCCTTGCCTGTCAAAGCAGAAACCTCCCCATCAGTTTGAATTGGCTGAGTGCCAACTGAATATCTTCAATTGAAAGAACTTCCCCCATGTCTATGCGTTCACACTACTGCGGTCTTGTCACCGAAGCCCTGATGGGCCAAACCGTCTCTTTGTGTGGCTGGGTCAATCGCCGACGTGACCATGGCGGCGTGATCTTTGTCGACGTGCGCGATCGCGAAGGCTATGTGCAAGTGGTGTGCGACCCCGATCGTGCTGAGATGTTCAAAACCGCAGAAGGCTTGCGCAACGAGTTTTGCATTCAGATCAAAGGTTTGGTTCGTGCCCGTCCTGAAGGCACCACCAACGACGGCCTCAAAAGCGGCATGATTGAAATCTTGTGCCACGAATTGACGGTGCTCAACCCATCGGTTACGCCGCCGTTTTTGCTCGACGACGATAACCTGTCTGAAACCACACGCCTCACACACCGCGTGCTCGACCTGCGTCGTCCTTACATGCAAAACAACCTCATGCTGCGCTACAAAG
>CAIMUZ010000194.1 GCA_903844775.1 uncultured Burkholderiales bacterium
ATGATCGAAGGTTCTGTTCAGAAGTACCTCAAAGAAGTGTCTTTGAACAACCAAACTTTCGTGAAAAACGACGAGCAAACTGTTGAGCAAATGCTCAAAGCCGAAGCCACCCAAGTCAAAGCATTCACTTTGTTCGTGGTGGGCGAAGGCATTGAAAAGAAGGTTGACGACTTTGCCGCCGAAGTGGCCGCACAAGTTGCAGCCGCTCAAAACGCAGGCTAAACCTGCCGCTATCAGGGTTAAAACCCGGGTAAAAAGGGTCGCCCAACTGGGCGATTCAACGCTAAACTTGAATCTGTCTTTATGAGGAGCCCGTCATGACCATCGCCAAACCAGCCCACAAGCGAATTTTGCTCAAGCTGTCAGGTGAGGCTTTGATGGGTGACGATCAGTTCGGTATCAACCGAGCCACCATTGTTCGCATGGTCGAAGAAATCGCCGAAGTCACCCGCTTGGGAGTTCAAGTGGCCGTGGTCATTGGCGGCGGCAACATCTTTCGAGGTGTGGCTGGCGGCGCAGTTGGTATGGACCGTGCCACTGCTGATTACATGGGCATGTTGGCCACCGTTATGAACTCCTTGGCCCTGGCCGACACCATGGAAAAAGCGGGTCTCACAGCTCGCGTCATGTCCGCCATTGCCATTGAGCAGGTGGTTGAGCCCTATGTTCGGCCTAAAGCCCTTCAGTATCTTGAAGAAGGCAAAGTGGTGATCTTTGCAGCCGGCACTGGCAACCCCTTCTTCACTACAGACACAGCCGCAGCATTGCGCGGCGCTGAAATTGGTGCTGAATTGGTTTTAAAAGCCACCAAAGTAGATGGTGTTTACTCGGCGGATCCCAAATTAGATCCCGCCGCAACTAGGTACAGCAAGCTTTCATTTGATGAGGCGATTTCCAAAAATCTCGGCATCATGGACGCCACCGCATTCGCGCTGTGCCGCGATCAAAAATTGCCTGTCAAGGTGTTCTCTATTTTCAAACATGGCGCGTTCAAACGTGTGGTCATGGGAGAAGACGAGGGCACTTTGGTGTATGCCTAAACCAGACCTCCATTCCGCTTAATTCTTGAACCCACCCCCTGAGGCCCCGGAGTAATTCATGAGCTTAGAAGACATCAAGAAAACATCGCAAACCAAAATGGACCAGTCCATTGCGGCTTTCAAAAATAACCTCACCAAAATCCGCACAGGTCGCGCCAATCCTGCCATTTTGGACACGGTTCAGGTTGACTATTACGGCTCGACAGTCCCCTTGTCGCAAGTGGCCAATGTGTCTCTCATTGACTCGCGCACCATCAGTGTTCAGCCCTGGGAAAAAAGCATGGCCGCCAAGATTGAAAAAGCCATTCGCGAAAGCGATCTCGGTTTGAACCCCGCTTCCATGGGCGATTTGATTCGCGTACCCATGCCCCCCATGAGCGAAGAGCGCCGCAAGGAAATGACCAAGCTGGTTCGCACAGAAGGCGAAAACGCCAAAATTGCCGTCCGCAATTTGCGCCGTGATGCCAACGAATCTGTGAAGAAATTGGTCAAGGACAAACTGGCATCTGAAGATGAGCAAAAACGCTCAGAGGCAGAAGTTCAAAAAGTGACCGACAAACACATTGCAGAAATTGACCAGTTGGTGGCTGGCAAAGAGCAAGAGATCATGGCCGTTTGATGGCCATGCTTTTTGGCTTTGTGCATCGAATCAAAAGCACTTCAAAAGTCACTGGTTGATTCGATGCTCAAACAACGCATCATCACCGCTTTGATTTTGTTGGCAGTCTTATTGCCGGCGCTGTTTGCCGATTCCCCTCAGCCATTTCTTGTATTGTCCATTCTCATGATTGGCGCGGGCGCTTGGGAGTGGGGCAAGCTCAATGGACTCACTCGCTCTCAGTCTATTCTTTCGGGCTTGATTTGCATTGATCTCTGCGCTGTTGCCTGGTGGGCTGGATGGACCACGCACACCGATGCTTGGGTTTGGTGGATGGCAGGTTCAAGCTGGGTGGGACTCACTTCTTGGATGCTCTTAAGGGGCGTTGAGGGTTGGGCTCAGTGGCATCGCAGCTTGCGTTGGTCGCTGGGTTTGATCTTGTTGTGGCTGGCTTGGTTGGCCATGGCGCAAGCTCGCACCGATGGCATTCAATTGCTGCTGTCTATCTTTTGTGTGGTGTGGGCGGCTGATGTCTTCGCCTATTTTTTCGGCCGTGCATTGGGCGGCAAAATCATCGCGCAAAAACTGGCGCCTAACGTCAGTCCCGGTAAAAGTTGGGAAGGCGCCCTCGGCGGTCTGTGCGGCGTCTTTGTGCTGGCGCTGGTCTGGATGCAAATGGAGCAGGCCTACCAGTGGCCCGGGTCTAGTTTATTTACGCGCATGTGGACGCATGGTCTATTTTTATGGGCGCTCAGCTTGGTCTTTTTAACCAGCATGAGCGTGGTCGGCGACTTGGTTGAATCGTTGGTGAAGCGAAGTGCGGGTCTCAAAGACAGTTCTAATTTACTGCCGGGGCATGGTGGGGTGCTTGATCGACTCGACGCACTTCTGCCGTCATTGCCCATTGCCCTCATGTTGCTTCAATGGCCTAAGGCATAAGCTATGAAACAAAATATCACCATTCTGGGTTCGACAGGATCCGTTGGCACCAACACACTCGATGTGTTGGCGAGACACTTGGATCGCTATCAGGTCTTTGCGCTCACAGCTTCTCAGCAAGTTGAATTGATGTTGTCTCAATGTGCGCAGTTCAAACCTAAATTTGCAGTCATGGCGCAGGAGGCGGCCGGCCGAGTCTTGGCGGATCGCGTCAAAGCAGAAAACTTAGCCGTGGAAGTTTTATGGGGTGCAGATGCACTTGACTTTGTGTCTTCGCATGAACAAGTTGATGCCGTCATGGCGGCCATCGTGGGCGCTGCAGGCCTTTCACCGTGCTTGGCTGCAGCCCATGCCGGGAAGCGCTTGTTGCTGGCCAACAAAGAAGCTTTGGTGGTGGGGGGCGATGTATTTCTAAGTGCCGTCAAAAAAGGCGGCGCCAGATTGCTGCCCATTGACAGCGAACATTCGGCGGTCTTCCAATCCTTGCCAGAAGATCCCGCGACATGGCCCGATCGCATTGATCAAATTATTCTGACGGCTTCAGGGGGACCCTTCAGGACCCGTGATTCAGCCACTTTAAAAAATGTGACGCCAGAGGAAGCCTGTGCACATCCCAACTGGGTCATGGGCCGAAAAATCTCCGTCGACTCTGCCACCATGATGAACAAGGCGCTAGAAGTCATTGAGGCGCGTTATTTGTTTGGTGTCTCTCCAGATCAATTGAATGTTGTCATTCATCCGCAGAGCATCATTCACTCCATGGTGAAGTACAAAGACACTTCCGTGGTGGCTCAGTTGGGCACACCCGATATGCGTGTGCCCATTGCCTACGGTTTGAGTTGGCCAGAGCGCATCACTTCGGGCGCGCAGTCCTTGGATTTTCACACGCTCAAGCCCATGACTTTTGAAGCCATTGATGATCATGGCCACCCAGAGCGTTTCCCTGGTTTGAAGTTGGCCTGGCAAGCCCTGAAGGCGACTTCTGGCACTTGTGCGGTTTTGAATGCGGCCAACGAAATTGCCGTTGAGGCATTTCTCAATCGCCAGATCAGGTTTGATCAGATTCACCAAGTGAACATGGCGACACTTGAAAAAGTGATCCCTCAGTCACCTCAAAATTTGGATGACTTACTTCACTTAGATTCAATCAGTCGCAAACAAGCTGCCGATGCGGTTCGCGCCTGCCACGCGGGCTGACGGTCACTGCTGTGCTAACCCTTCTTGCTTTTCTCTTTGCTCTCACACTGCTCATTGCAGTCCACGAGTATGGCCACTACCGGATGGCAGTCGCTTGCAAGGTACCTGTTTTGGTTTTCTCGATTGGATTTGGTCGAACACTTTTTCGATGGCGTCCCAAGAATCCAAGAGCAGGGCAGAACACTGAGTTTGTGATTGGCATGTTGCCGCTGGGTGGATTCATTCAAATGCTGGACAGTCGTGAAGCCCAAGTGCCGGCAGGGCAATTGGACTTGGCGTTCGATCGGCGTAGCCTCAAGGTCAGAGCCGCTATTGTGGCTGCGGGCCCACTGGCCAATTTGGTTTTGGCCGCGCTTTTGTTTTCCGTTCTGGCGTGGTGGGGTCAGCCCCAGGCTTTGCCTATTTTGGCCAGCCCCACGCCTGGCAGTTGGGCCGCACAGGCGGGTCTCAATGGCGGCGAGCGTGTCATTGCTGTTCAAATTGAAAATGAGCCCGCCCAAGAGGTTCAGCGCTTTCAGACTTTGCTCATGGCCACAACCGAAGCTGAGATGGCCGATGCCGCCATGGTCTGGACCCTTCAGCGTTCTGATGGCCTAAAAACTTTTGATTTGACCATTCCAGCTCCCAAGGCGTTGCACTTAGAAATGACCAAGGACGGCCCATCTGAGCTCGTACGTTGGTCAGCCTTGGGTTTGCGCGGCCCATCATCGCCAGCTGTCATCGGTCGATTGGAAGAAGGCGGCGCGGCCCTTCAAGCTGGCTTGATGTCCGGAGATCGCGTTCTCAAGGTCGATGGCCGGATGGTGGCCGATTCGCAGCAACTCAGAGATTGGATCAGGGCTGAATCTGCCAACCCTGAAACACCTCAAATCTGGGAAATAGAAAGAGAAGGTCGGGTTTTGACCTTGACCGTTCAGCCCAAATTGTCAGCGCCTGCTGGCCAGCCCACGGCTGCACCTGTCAAGCGAATTGGGGCTGTGGTTGGTGCACCGCCAGAGACACAATGGATCAAGCTTGGCTTCTTGGAAGGCATCACGGAAGGCTTTGGGCGAGTTCTCCAGATCGGTCAATTGACGGTCAACCTCATTGGCAAAATGATCACCGGCAGTGCCTCCTCAAAGCATCTGAGTGGCCCTTTGACCATTGCCGAGCAGGCGGGGCAGTCGGCGCACATGGGTTTGGCGGCGTATCTGTCTTTTTTGGCCTTGATCAGCGTCAGTTTGGGCCTTTTAAATCTCCTGCCCTTGCCCATGTTAGATGGGGGTCACCTGATGTATTATCTTTGGGAGTCTTTGACCGGCAAACCGGTTTCCGTTGCTTGGCAGCGGGGTTTGCAAAAAGTCGGTCTGGCTTTGTTGATATTCATCATGTCCTTGGCGTTTTTCAATGATCTGAGCCGGCTCTTTAATTAATTCAAACGCATGAACTTTCTCTCTCATCGATTTCGCTTGCATCAAGTGTGTGTCATGGCGGCTGCGGCCCTGGCCAGCATGACTGCCTTGGCGCTTGAGCCGTTTAAATTGAAAGACATTCGCATTGAAGGCCTGCAAAGGGTGGAGTCTGGCACGGTGTTTGCCTCTTTGCCGTTCCGCATTGGGGACCTTTACAACGATGATTCCGGTGCCGCTGCCATTCGCGCTTTGTTTGCGCTGGGTTTGTTCAAAGACGTTCGACTGGATGCGCAGGGTGACGTTTTGGTGGTGATTGTTGAGGAGCGCCCTTCCGTTTCTGAAGTGGAGTGGGTCGGTCTGAAAGAGTTTGACAAAGAAGTTCTGGTCAAAGCTTTAAAGGAAATCGGTATTTCGGAGGGCCGCCCGTTCGACAAAGCACTGGCAGACAAAGCAGAACAAGAATTGAAGCGCCAATACATCACCCGCAGCCTTTATGGTGCTGAGGTTTTGACAACCGTCACTCCTGTTGACCGCAATCGCGTCAAGCTGACTTTCACAATCACAGAGGGCGGTCCTTCGAAAATCAAAGAAATTCGAATCACAGGGAACCAATCCTTTTCTGAAGGCACCCTCAAAGATCAGCTCATTCTGGATGTAGGCGGATGGATGAGTTGGTTCACCAAATCCGATCGTTACTCGCGCACCAAACTCAACGCTGACCTTGAATCTCTCAGGTCTTACTATCTTGCGCGCGGTTTCTTGGAATTTCGAGTTGACTCGACCCAAGTGGCCATCTCAGCAGACAAACAAGATATCTCCATTGCCATCAATGTGACCGAAGGCGAACGCTTTGTGGTGTCGGGCGTGAAGCTAGAAGGTAACTACTTGGGCAAAGATGATGAATTCAAGGCCTTGGTCAAAATTGGCTTAGGTCAACCCTACAACGCAGAGACAATCGCGATAACCACCAAGGCATTTACAGATTACTTTGGTAAGTTTGGATTTGCTTTTGCACGGGTTGATGCACGCCCTGAAATAGACCGTGTTAACAATCGCGTTAATTTTGTTTTGCAAGGAGATCCTGCTCGACGTGCTTATGTGCGGCGCATCAATGTGGCGGGCAACAACCGCACACGAGATGAGGTCATCCGCCGAGAATTCCGTCAATTTGAATCCGCTTGGTACGACAGTGAAAAAATCAAATTATCTCGCGATCGCGTCGATCGATTGGGTTTCTTTACCGAGGTGAACATCGAAACCCAAGAGGTGCCCGCCACCAATGATCAGGTCGATCTCACCATGACCGTTGTTGAGAAGCCAACGGGCAGTATCTCCCTAGGTGCCGGTTTTTCATCCGCCGAAAACGTCACTTTGTCTTTTGGCGTCCGTCAAGAAAATGCCTTTGGTTCTGGAAACTACTTGGCCACTGAAATTAACACCAGTCGCTACAACCGAGCCTTTGTGGTAAGTACCACCGATCCTTATTTCACGCCCGATGGTATTTCTAGAACCATTGATGTGTTCCAAAGGACCTCTCGCCCCTATTTGGGTGACATCAATGCATACAGCCTCGTCAATTCGGGTGCCGGTCTCCGTTTTGGTGTTCCTTTCAGCGAAATTGATACCGTTTATTTCGGTATCAACTTCGAGCAGACAACCATTAACCCTGGCAACAATCTGCCCAATGCCTACGTGCAGTACGTTCAGCAGTTTGGCTACACCAGCACAGCTTTGCCCTTGACTGTGGGATGGTCACGAGATGGCCGAGACAGTGCTTTGGTGCCTAACCGCGGCATGCTTCAGCGCTTCAATTCCGATTTAAGCGCGACAGGCGATGCCAGATACATACGAACCAATTACCAGGTTCAACAATACACGCCGCTTTCCAAAAAGTTTACTTTAGCGCTGAACGCCGATTTGGGTTGGGGGCAAGGCCTCAGTAATCGCCCGTACCCCTTGTTCAAGAACTACTTTGTGGGCGGATTGGGCAGCGTTCGTGGCTTCCAGCAATCTACTTTGGGCCCCACCGACAGCACCAACACCCTGTTTTTGGGTGGCGCAAAGAAAATTGTCATGAACGCCGAGGTTCTGGCGCCGTTTCCGGGGGCTGGTAACGACCGTACTTTGCGACTTTTTGGGTTCACAGACGTGGGCCGAGCCTTTGGCGAGAACGAAAAAGTCAGTTTGAAGGAGCTCCGTTCCTCTATCGGTATTGGGTTAAGCTGGATTTCGCCGATGGGGCCTTTGCGTTTTTCTTACGCATTGCCGATGAAGCGCACGGATACGGATAAAATTCAGAAATTGCAATTCCAAATTGGGACGTCTTTCTAATGAAAAAACTTTGTCACTTCTCACAAGTTGGTTTGTTGTCTTTGGCAGCGCTTTTCGCTTCAGCAGTCAGTGCGCAGGAATTCAAAATCGGTTTCGTCAATACCGATCGCATCTTCCGCGAAGCCAGTACAGCCAAATCAGCGCAAGTGAAACTTGAGCAAGAGTTTTCAAAGCGTGAAAAAGACTTGGTTGAATTGGGCAACACGCTGAAGACAGCCTCTGATAAATTTGAGCGAGAGGCGCCCACACTTTCTGAATCCCAGCGCAACACGCGTCAAAAGCAGTTGATGGAACAAGACCGTGAGTTCCAGCGCAAGCGTCGTGAATTTCAAGAGGATCTGAACACGCGTAAAAACGAAGAACAACAAGTGGTCATTGAGCGTGCCAATTTGGCCGTGAAAAAGGTTGCTGAAACTGAAAAATACGATGTCATTTTTCAAGAAGCTGTCTACATCAACCCCAAGCACGACATCACCGACAAAGTCATCAAGTCCCTCAATGCAACTACTGGCAAGTAATTGCTGAGAGAAATGGACCTCTTTTGTGCTTCAACTTGGCGACATTGTTAAGTCTTTAGGCGGTAGTCTGCATGGCAGTCCACAAATAAGCATTAAAAGACTTGCCCCGCTCGAAAGTGCGGGACCACAAGACCTGAGTTTCCTCAGCCACCCTCAATACCAATCTCTTCTGGCCAAGTCTCAGGCCGCTTGCGTGATTGTGACGCCGCAATTTACATCCCTTGCTATTTCCCGGGGTGCTTGTATCGAGACTGATGATCCCTACCATTACTTTGCGAGATTGACGCAGTTTTGGAAAAAGCAAAATGCCCAGCCCACTCGAGCTCGAATTCATCCAAGTGCAGTGATTGACCCTGAGGCACTGATTTCAGATTCCGCCATCATTGGGCCCTTGTGTGTGGTTGAGCGTGGGGCGAAGGTGGGGGCCCTGACTGAGTTGAAGTCTCGAGTCACTCTTGGTGAGCGATGTGAAGTGGGCTCGCGTTGTATTCTTCATTCAGGCGTGGTGATTGGTGCCGATGGTTTTGGTTTTGCATTGCATCAGGGTGCATGGGAAAAAATTGAACAACTCGGTGCGGTCAAAATTGGAAATGATGTTGAAATTGGTGCCAACACCTGTATCGATCGGGGTGCCTTGCAAGACACCATCATTGAAGATGGCGTCAAACTCGACAACTTGATTCAAATTGGTCATAACGTTCATATCGGCAAACACACGGCCATGGCGGGGTGTGTGGGCATTGCAGGCAGTGCCCGAATTGGGGCAAATTGCACTGTGGGCGGCGGCGCTATTGTTCTGGGCCATCTCAGCCTTGCTGATGGTGTTCACATATCCGCCGCGTCGGTCGTCACCCGCTCAATTACCAAGCCGGGTCATTACACCGGGCTCTTCCCCATCGATGACAATTTGTCTTGGGAAAAAAATGCGGCCACTTTGAAGCAGCTTCACAAACTTCGCGACCGTCTTAAATCAGTGGAGGGCCAACTTCCGCTGCCCCCATTACAGGAAAAAAAATCATGATGGACATATATCAAATTCTGAAACAACTTCCGCACCGATTCCCCATTTTGCTGGTGGACCGTGTTTTGGAAATTGAAAAAGGTGTTCGCATTAAAGCTTTGAAGAATGTATCGGTGAATGAACCTTATTTCACGGGACATTTTCCTTCTCGCCCAGTCATGCCCGGCGTGTTGATGTTGGAAGCATTGGCGCAGGCTGCGGCTTTGTTAGCCTTTGACACCTTGGGCGAAACGCCGGATGAAAAAACCGTTTATTACTTCGCAGGTATTGATGGTGCGCGCTTCAAGCGACCTGTAGAGCCGGGCGATCAACTGATTTTGGAAGTCGAATTAGATCGAATGAAGTCGGGTATTTTCAAATTCAAAGCACGCGCCAAAGTGGGTGAGGAAATTGCCGTAGAAGCAGAACTCATGTGCACTATGCGCAGGATTCCCTAATCCGTTGACACTGTAAGTCTATGACCCTTATTCACCCAACCGCCATTGTCGATTCAGCAGCGCAGCTTGACAGCAGTGTCAGGGTAGGGCCCTATTCCGTCATTGGCCCGCATGTTCAAATTGGTGCGGGCACCACAGTGGCCAGTCATTGCGTGATTGAAGGCCACACCACCATTGGTAAAGACAATCAGATTTTTCAGTTCAATTCATTGGGTGCAGTGCCTCAAGACAAGAAATACGCAGGCGAGCCTTGCAAGTTGGTCATTGGTGAGCGCAACACCATTCGAGAGTTCTGCACCTTCAACATTGGCTCACCCGGTGACACCGGCGTCACCCAGTTAGGCAACGACAACTGGATCATGGCTTATGTGCATTTGGCGCATGACTGTCACGTTGGCAACCACACCATTTTTGCCAACAGCACTCAACTGGCGGGTCACGTGCATGTCGGTGACTGGGTTATTTTGGGTGGATTCACAGTGGTTCATCAGTTCTGCAGACTGGGTGCTCACAGTTTTACCGCCATGAATTCTTTGTTGTTTGCCGACTTGCCTCCCTTCGTCATGGCTCAGGGGCAGCCTGCTCAGGCGCGCTCTATGAACTTTGAAGGCTTGCGCCGTCGCGGCTTTTCACCTGAGCGAATTTCTGCTGTGAAGGCGATGCACAAAAGCTTGTATCGGCAAGAACTCACGCTTGCGCAAGCCCAATCAGAAATTGAGTTGCTCACAGAAAAGTTCCCAGAAGCAAAAGCCGATGTCGACATGATGCTTGGCTTCTTGCAAGGCGCATCGCCTGAGCGCGGCATTGTGAGGTAAGTGGTGCTGGCCGCCAACATGTCTTTGCCCTCAAAAGCCCCTGATGGGGCTTTTTCCATGGCCATGGTGGCTGGCGAAACTTCGGGTGATTTGTTGGCGGGCTTGATGATGCAGGGTATTCGTGCCCAGTGGCCAGAGGCCAATTTGTATGGCATTGGTGGGCCCCGAATGCAAGCGCAAGGCTTTAACGCGCTATGGCCGTCAGACAAATTGGCCGTGCGCGGCTATGTCGAAGTGCTGCGTCATTACCGCGAAATTGTGGGAATTCGCAATCAATTGAAGGCGCAATTGCTCGCCAAACCGCCGCAGATTTTTGTAGGCGTAGACGCGCCAGATTTCAACCTCGACTTAGAACGTGATTTGAAGCAGGCGGGTATTCCCACTGTGCATTTTGTGTGCCCCTCTATTTGGGCTTGGCGCGCAGATCGCATTCAAAAAATCAAACAAAGTGTCGATCATGTGTTGTGCATTTTCCCCTTTGAGACAGACTTGTTGAAAGCACACGGCATTCCTGCAACGTATGTAGGGCATCCTTTGGCGCAAGCGATCCCGATGCACGTGGACACCCTGAAAGCGCGACACGAATTGAAGTTGGACCCAGATCGTCCGGTGGTGGCTTTATTGCCCGGTAGCCGTGAATCTGAAATTACCTATTTGGCCGAACGATTCTTTCAAGCTGCCATCTTGCTCAGTCAGAAGCAGCCGAATTTGCAATTTGTGTTGCCTGCCATACCCGCCATGAAATCGCGCATTGAGCAGCTTCGCGACCAAGTCGGCGCCACGAAAGTTGAAGTTTTGAAAGGGCAATCGCATGCGGCATTGGCGGCTTGCGATGTCACACTGATTGCCAGCGGGACTGCCACGCTGGAAGCGGCGCTGTATAAAAAGCCCATGGTCATTGCCTACAACATGAACTGGATCAGCTGGCAAATGATGAAGCGCAAAAAACTTCAACCATGGGTTGGCTTGCCCAATATTTTGTCGCAAGAGTTTTGCGTGCCAGAACTCTTACAAGATCAAGCCACACCCGAAAATATGTCGCATGCTGTTTTAGACTGGCTGCGTTCGCCTGAAAAGGCGCAAGCCTTGGTCGGCCGATTTGAAGTCCTGCACCAATCTTTGTTGCGTGACACCCCTAGACTGGCTGCCCATGCGATCCAAACGCTTGTTAACGGCTGAACAGGTCAGTCTTGCCTGGGACACACCGGGTTTATTGGCCGGTGTGGATGAGGCTGGACGCGGTCCACTCGCGGGCCCCGTTGTGGCCGCTGCCGTGATCTTGGATGAACTCAAGCCCATCAAAGGTTTGGCAGATTCCAAAAAGCTAAGCGCCAAAACCCGTGACCGTTTGTTCGACGAAATTCGTGCCAAGGCTTTGTGCTTTGCCATTGCAGAAGCCAGCGTGGAAGAAATTGATCGATTGAATATTTTGCAAGCCACCATGTTGGCCATGCAAAGAGCGGTAGAAGCTTTGCGTTTGAAGCCCACGCTGGTGTATGTCGATGGCAACCGCCTGCCCATCTTGGAGGTGCGTGCAGAAGCCATTGTGAAGGGTGATGAAAAAGTTCAAGAAATTTCAGCGGCTTCCATTTTGGCCAAGGTGCATCGCGATCGAATGTGTGACGAAATGCATCGGCAATTTCCGGAGTACGGCTTTGATGCTCACAAAGGTTATGGCACGGCAGTGCACCTGAAGGCTCTTCAGACTTTGGGTGCCACGCCGCTTCACCGCAAATCCTTTGCACCCGTGACCCAGGCCATCTTGGCCGCTCTGAAATCATGAAATCGATCACTTCCAAAGACAATCCTCGGCTGAAAACCATCCGACGCTTGGCCCAAGACTCGCAGGCCTATCGGAAGCTGGGCCTGGTGTGGATGGAAGGCGATCATTTGTGCAGAGCGGCTTTGGCAAGAGGTGTGAAACCTGACTTGGCCATTTTTGCGGCGTCCATTTGGCAAGCCTCCGAGTTTGAATGGACGGATTGTGCCAACGAAGTTTGGGTGGTGCCTGATGAGCTGTTCGCAGGGTTGAGTGCGCTGGAGTCGCCTGCCAAAATGGGCTTTTTGTTGACGCTGCCTGAGCCGCCTGCCTTAGACCCGACAGCTGCCACCGTGGTTTTAGACCGTTTACAAGACGCCGGCAATGTGGGCGCAATTTTGCGCAGTGCTTCAGCCTTTGGCTTCAAGCAAATTGTGGCCATCAAAGGCACCGCGGGCCTGTGGTCTCCCAAGGTGTTGCGTGCGGGCATGGGTGCGCATTTTGGTTTGAACCTGATGGAGTCGGTCAGTCTGGAAGACCTGCAATTGCTTCAGGTTCCCTTGTTGGGAACCGATGTGCACGAGGGGCCGTTTTTGCATGAGCTGGTTCAACAGGGTAAGTTGCCTCCAAAATGTGCCTGGGTCATGGGTCACGAAGGGCAGGGCGTCTCGCCAGAATTGATGGCCAAGGTCGATCAAAAAGTGCGCATTGCCCAGCCAGGCGGTGAGGAATCTCTGAATGTGGCCACGGCCGCGGCCATCTGTCTGCATGCCAGTGCCACTTCAAAGTGATGGGCTTGAAGTGCGGCGCCTGTCCCACCATTCTTTGAAAAAATCAGGCGCAGTGGCCTCGGTCAAGCGAAGAGTCACGGCTATAATGAGAGGCTTTCCCGCATCAACCTGTACGCACCCGCTCACAACAAGCCATTTCCCTTCAAAAGCAGCCAAAAAGAGAGCCTTCTAGGGTGAATCTTGCGCGTGCTGGGGCGTACCCGAACCATACCGGA
>CAIMUZ010000195.1 GCA_903844775.1 uncultured Burkholderiales bacterium
CCGTCATGGCCCGCATCACTGTTGAAGATTGCTTGGAACAGATCCCTAACCGTTTCCAATTGGTATTGGCCGCTACGTACCGCGCCCGCATGCTGAGCCAAGGTCACACGCCTCGCGTCGAAAGCAAAAACAAGCCAGGCGTTACAGCACTGCGTGAAATTGCAGCCGGCAAAGTTGGTTTGGAAATGCTCAAAAAAGTAAACTAATTTCTACATACGGCCAACCCTCTGTGGTTTGGCCCCTGAGGCCCCAAAGTTTCAAGACCTGGGGCTTTTTCACGTCTGAGCGACTCGCGTTACATTTGAGGCATGCGCGCCGCCTTTTCATCTATTTTTCACAAGCCCGGTAGTACTTCAATACCCGGAAAGCGCGACAACGCTCACAACATTCAAGTCGGCATCCCCACCGCAAGCGCTGCCAATGCCGCTGCCGCCAGCTTCGCCGCCTTGGTAGCTCAACTCGACTACCTGTCAACAACTGATATTGAGTTGGTGCGCAAAGCCTATCGTTTTGCAGACGAGGCTCACCTAGGTCAGCTGCGCAAAAATGGCGAGCCCTACATTACCCACCCCATTTCTGTCGCCTCACAATGCACCGAGTGGAAGCTCGACGCGCCCGCCCTGATGGCGGCCTTGATGCACGACGTCATTGAAGACTGCGGCGTTACCAAAGCAGATCTGATTCAAAAGTTTGGCTCATCAGTGGCCGATTTGGTCGATGGCCTGACCAAGTTGGACAAACTTGAGTTCAACACGCGCGAAGAAAACCAAGCTGAATCATTTCGCAAGATGTTACTGGCCATGGCGCGCGATGTCCGTGTCATCCTGATTAAATTGGCCGATCGCACTCACAACATGCGCACCATGGCAGAAATGCCACGAGAAAAGTGGGCCCGCATTTCCTCAGAAACATTAGAGATCTATGCACCCATTGCTCACCGCTTAGGTTTGAATCAAACTTATCGTGAGTTGCAAGATTTGGCCTTTCGACATTTGAAGCCTTGGCGTTATGCCATTTTGTCGAAAGCTGTGGCAAAGGCTCGCAATCGTCGGCGCGATTTAATTCAAAAAGTGCAGGGTGAATTAGAAGCAACCTTTTCGCAAGCTGGCATTCAGGCGCAAATAACGGGTCGTGAAAAAACTCTTTTTTCCATTTATAAAAAAATGGATGGCAAACACCTGAGCTTTGCCCAAGTCACCGACATTTATGGCTTCAGGCTCATCGTGCCTTCGGTCATTGATTGCTACACGGCATTGGGTATCTTGCACCAAATGTACAAGCCTGTGCCCGGCCGATTTAAAGATCACATTGCGATTGGCAAAGTCAATGGTTACCAGTCCTTGCACACCACCCTGGTGGGCCCCTACGGTGTCAACGTTGAATTTCAAATGCGTACTGAAGCCATGAATGTGGTGGCCGAATCTGGCGTGGCGGCGCACTGGCTTTACAAGGACAATGAAACCGGCAGCAAGGATTCTGAGCGCTTAGGCACTCAATGGTTGCAGTCTCTCCTAGACATTCAAAAAGAAACACGCGATGCCTCTGAGTTTTGGGATCATGTCAAGGTTGATTTGTTCCCAGATGCTGTGTATGTATTCACACCAAAAAGTCAAATCATGTCGATGCCAAGAGGCGCCACTGTGGTTGACTTTGCCTACATGATTCACAGCAATTTGGGCGATCATCTGGTGACTGCCAAGATCAACAATCAACAAGTTCCCTTGCGCACAGAGTTGAAAAACGGCGACATTGTCGAAGTCATGACGGCGCCTGTTTCATCGCCCAATCCGTCTTGGCTTGGCTTTGTCAGAACAGGACGCGCTCGTTCCAGAATCCGGCATCACCTGAAAACAATGGCGCACAGTGAATCCATGGATTTGGGTTTAAAACTCCTCACGCAAGCCTTGCGCGCAGAAGGTTTCGAGAAACTCCCCGAAGATCCAACACGCCACCAAGCCCTGTGGGAAAAAGTATTTCGCTTCACGGGCAATAAAAATCGCAGTGACTTGTTGGTCGATGTCGGCCTTGGCAAACGCATTGCCAGTATTGTGGCCAAACGCATTTCAGCGTTGATGTCTGAAATGGGTGAGAAGCCCGATCCTCTGCTCATGACTCGCGAGCGTTTCATGACCAACGACACGGTGTCTCAAGGCGCCATCTTGTTGGATGGCACTGAAAACGCGTCGGTGGTTTATTCAACCTGCTGCCATCCCCTACCGGGTGACAAAATCATTGGCTACTTGGGACGCGGCGAAGGCTTGGCGGTGCACACCAACGATTGCAGCGTGGGTTTAAAACTCCAACAAAAAGACAGCGAGCGCTTTATTGGCGTCGAGTGGTCGGACGAGCCTCTGCGGCATTTTGAAACCAGCATCCGCGTCACGGTGGTCAACACAAAAGGTGTGCTGGCCAGAGTGGCCGGTACCTTGGCTGATTCAGAGGTCGATATTGTTCACGTTGAAATGGGCCAAGCCAGTGCACAGGACGCCGCTGAAAACACTTTCATCATTTCCGTGCGCGACCTCAGTCACTTAGACACTGTGCTGAAGAATTTGAAGCGCACGCCCGCTGTGTTGAATGCTGAACGCATTACCCACAGAGGCCGTGGGCAGATGACCACCGAAGCATAAAGACCGACGCGCTATTTTTCAGCGGGTTGAGGGTAAGTGACCTCTAGAACTTCAATTTCTCGCCACCCCTGTGGCGTGACCAACTTCAACACATCGCCCGTGCTTGACTTGAGCAGAGTGCGTGCAATGGGCGACACCCATGTGACCTCGCCCTTTAAACTGTCGGCTTCATCAATCCCGCGAATGGTGACTGTGCGTTCTTCCCCACTCTCCTCGACATATTTCACGGTAGCACCGAAATAGATTTGGTCTTTGCCATGATGCGCACTGGGGTCTGTGACCTCGGCAATTTCTAGACGCTTGGTTAAAAAACGAATGCGCCGGTCGATTTCGCGCAAGCGTTTTTTACCGTAGATGTAGTCACCGTTTTCAGATCGATCGCCATTGCTGGCAGCCCAGTGAACAATTTCAACCACCTTGGGGCGTTCGTCGTCCATGAGTGTGAACAGCTCGGCCCGCAAATCGGCATAGCCCTTGGGCGTGATGTAATTGCGCCCGCCTGCAGGGATTGGCGGAAGACTGGGGTCCTCGCCGTCATCATCGGCATCTGTCTCGCGGGTAAATGCTTTACTCATAGGCGGGTGAGTTAAAAAATGGGAACTTTCAAAGGATTTGGCCCGGCAGAACAAAGATACTTCGCGGTGAGGCTCGGAAACAGATTGTCGTAGGAGCCGCGGCGGGTGGTCTTCGGGCGGCTGAGATATTGGTAATCGAGACCCGGGATCGTGGTGGCGCGGCCGGTGGTGGCGCTGACGGGGAAGCGGGCGGCGGCCACCTGGGTGGGGGTGAGCGGATCGAATTCCGCGGAACTGGTCTCGGTCCGTTCCCAGCGGAGGCCGCCCTGGAACTGCCAGGCGGCGACCCGCACGTTGCCGAGGAGGTAGGCGGAGGGGATCACTTCGAGGAAGCGTTTTTTGTCGGCGAAGGCGGCGTTGTAGTAGTTGTCGGCGGTGAGGGTGTTGGGGAACGACGGCGGGGAGGCCAGCCAGGCCTGGCCGATGGTCTGGCGATTCGCGTAGACGGGCGCGCCGCCGCCGGAGATCGAGCGGAAGGACACGCCCAGGGCG
>CAIMUZ010000196.1 GCA_903844775.1 uncultured Burkholderiales bacterium
ATGCAGCGCATTGAGAGGGGTATTGAGCAAAGCAGTGGTGTCAGCGGACAAATCAGTTCTCCAAGGGCAATGTAGAACCATGACCGAAATCATGGGTTGCCCTCGCTGTCCGCTTTACCTGAGCGATTCGCCGGGTGAGCCCTTCAAAAAGAAAGACCCTCTGCGGGTTGCGCCTTCGGTGGAGGGTTCGACCAGATGGTCCACCCTCTCTCTCCAGTGAGGAAGCGTTAAATGTCAAGCTAAGCCCGAAGCATTTAACGTTTGTCAGTCCTTTGTACCTGAGCGTTCAGAAACAATTTGGTTTCCTGCGCCTTCGGCGGCGGCCTGTTTAAAAACAGACCACGCTCTCCTGACGATTCAAATTATAAACAGGTCTTAAGCTTCCACGAGGACTTTTTACATACCCGAGTAGTTTGGCCCCCCGCCGCCCTCAGGTGTGACCCAGACGATATTTTGCGTGGGGTCTTTGATGTCACAGGTTTTGCAATGCACACAGTTTTGGGCATTGATTTGCAGGCGATCTGACTGGTCTTCGTTTTTCACATATTCGTACACGCCAGCAGGGCAGTAACGCGCCTCGGGTCCTGCAAATTTGGACAAGTTCAGGTTGACGGGTACGCTGGCATCCTTCAAGGTGAGGTGAGCCGGCTGGTTCTCTTCATGGTTGGTGTTGCTAATGAACACGCTAGAAAGCCTGTCAAACGTGAGCTTGCCGTCGGGCTTTGGATACTGGATGGGCGGGCACTCAGCCGCGGGCTTTAAATAGGTGTGGTCGGCCGCTGTACGGCGGATGGTCCAGGGTACGTGGCCGCGTAACAAAAATTGCTCAATACCCGTCATCAGGGTGCCCACAGTGCGGCCTTTTTTGAACCACTGCTTGAAGTTGCGAGCCTTGTTGAGTTCGGTATAAAGCCAGCTGTTTTTGAAGGCTTCAGGGTAGGCGCTGAGCTCGTCGTGTTGGCGACCCGCTTGCAAGGCGTCATAAGCCGCTTCAGCCGCCAACATGCCCGTTTTAATGGCCGCATGGCTGCCTTTGATCCGGCTGGCATTGAGGTAGCCAGCTTCGCATCCAATGAGGGCGCCACCCGGAAATACGGTTTTGGGCAGTGACAAAAGACCCCCCGCCGTAATGGCACGTGCACCGTAAGAAATGCGCTTGGCAGCTGCAATGTCTTTGGCTTCGTCGCCTTCAAAATACCAACGGATGTTAGGGTGCGTTTTGAAGCGTTGAAACTCTTCGAAGGGGCTGAGCCAAGGATTCGTGTAGTCCAAGCCCACCACAAAACCAACCACCACTTTGTTGTCTTCCATGTGATACAGAAAAGATCCGCCGTAGGTTTTTTCATCCAACGGCCAGCCTGCGCTGTGCAAAGCCAAGCCAGCTTTGTGACGGGCAGGGTCGATTTCCCACAATTCTTTGATGCCAATGCCGTAGCTTTGAGGATCTTTGCCCTCGTCGAGCTTGAAGCGCGAAATGACTTGCTTGCCCAGATGGCCACGCGCACCTTCTGCAAACACGGTGTACTTGGCGTGCAGTTCCATGCCCAACTGGAAATTCTCGGTGGGCTCGCCATCTTTGCCGATGCCCATGTTGCCAGTGGCCACGCCTTTAACGGCGCCATTGTCGTTGTACAAAACTTCTGCTGCTGTAAAGCCCGGGAAAATCTCAACGCCCAAAGCTTCAGCTTGCTCACCTAACCAACGCGTGAGGTTGCCTAAGCTGATGATGTAGTTGCCATCATTGTGAAAGCACGGAGGCAATGTGAAATTGGGAACGCGTGTGGCGCCCGTCTCGGTGGTCATCAAGAAGATGTCTTCTGTGACGGGTTGATTGAGGGGGGCGCCCATTTCTTTCCATTGAGGAAAAAGCTCTGTCATAGCAATGGGGTCCATGATGGCGCCGGACAAAATATGCGCACCAGGCTCTGATCCTTTTTCCAAAACCACCACAGAAACATCACCGCCTTTTTCCTGGGCCAACTGCTTCAAGCGAATGGCTGCGGACAAGCCTGCAGGGCCGCCGCCCACCACGACCACGTCGTATTCCATCGATTCGCGGGGACCGTGTGTGTTCAAAATCTCTTCGGGTGTCATGGGGCGACTCACATTAAGTTAAGGGTCTGATGGCCAATTATCGGACCGGTGACTCATTTTAAGCTTGTAACTGGCAGAATCTACGTACAAGCAGATGGTGAATTGAAGTCCCTTCTGTGCCTCAAATCAGAGACAAAGCCACATGAAATTTGAAATACCTGAAATCAAGAAAAAAGTTCACGAAATGTACATCCCCATTCGTTGGGGTGACATGGATGCGATGAAGCATGTGAACAACGCTGTTTACTTTCGCTATCTAGAAACAGTGCGCATCGATTTTTTTCAATCGATTGGCTGTTCACCGAACCCGCAAGGCCAAGGGCCGGTGATCGTGAATGCGTTTTGTAATTTCTACAAACAACTGGAATATCCAGGCAATGTGCTGGCCAAAATGTATGTCAGCGATCCCGCACGCACCACTTTTGAAAGTTGGTGCACCTTAGAGCTTGGGAATCAGCCAGGTGTGATTTATGCGGCAGGAGGTGCGACTACCATCTGGGTCGATTTCCCGCTTCAAAAAGCAGTCACGTTACCCGATCACATTAGAGCGTTGGCCACGCCCTGAATTGTTAGAGACAAACGGAGAGTTTACTTTTGCTTGGGTACTCGGCCCATTAAATAAAACTCTGGGTTGGGCATCATGTTGCTGAAGCTGGCCATGCGGTTGGACAGTCCAAAGAATGCTGTGATGGCTGCAATGTCCCAAATATCTTCGTCATCAAAGCCATGCGCATGCAGTGGTGCAAAGTCGACGTCCTCTACTTGGTCACTGTGCAAACAAACTTTCATGGCGAAATCGAGCATGGCGCGTTGGCGCGGTGAAATGTCAGCCTTGCGATAGTTCACAGCCACTTGATCGGCGACCATGGGTTTCTTTTCATAGATTCGCAAAATTGCGCCGTGGGCCACGACACAATACAAACAGTTGTTGGCGGCACTGGTGGTGGTGACAATCATTTCCCGATCGCCTTTGGTCAGGTTACTTTTCCGCCCCACAGACTCGGGCAACATGAGCGCATCGTGATAAGCAAAAAAAGCGCGCCACTCAGCAGGGCGACGTGCAAAAGCCAAGAACACTTGTGGTACAAACCCTGCCTTTTCTTGGACTTCCAAAATTTTGGTGCGGATGTCTTCAGGGACATCTTTCAGCTCTGGCGAGGGGTAGCGCGGGGTTTTGGCGCTTGCTGTAGCGGGCGTGTTCATGGCAATCCTTGTCTTTGCCTAATTCTAATCACCTATTACACTACTTACTTTTAAGAATTTCCCTCTTAGGAGAGCCCTGTGAATAAGATTTTCCCTTCTGCAGCCGAGGCGCTGAAAGGCGTCGTGGCAGATGGCCAACTGCTGGCCGTGGGGGGCTTTGGCCTCTGCGGTATTCCCGAAGCCTTGATCGAAGCCTTGCGCGACTCTGGCGTGAAAAATCTCACCGCTATTTCTAACAATGCGGGCGTTGATGGTTTCGGTTTGGGCAAGTTGCTTGAAACTCGCCAGATCAAAAAAATGATCTCCTCCTATGTCGGAGAAAACAAAGAGTTCGAACGCCAGTTCTTGGCGGGCGAGCTTGAGTTGGAGTTCACGCCTCAAGGTACCTTGGCCGAAAAGCTGCGCGCTGGCGGTGCGGGCATCCCAGCCTTCTTTACCAAAACGGGCGTGGGCACCGTGGTGGCCGATGGCAAAGAATTGCGTGAGTTCGATGGTGAGACCTATGTCATGGAGCGCTCCCTTGTGCCTGATGTGTCATTGGTGAAGGCCTGGCGTGCAGACAAGTCTGGCAACCTTCAATTCCGTTTGACCGCTCGCAACTTCAATCCTGCGGTGGCCATGGCAGGCAAGTTGTGCATCGTGGAAGTGGAAGAGATTGTGGAAACAGGTGACATGATTCCTGACCATATTCACTTGCCCGGTATTTATGTTCACCGATTGGTTCTCAACAAGCACCCTGAAAAGCGCATTGAGAAACGCACCATCACTGAGAAAGCAGGAGTCTAAGCATGAGCTGGAGTCAAGACCAAATGGCGGCCCGTGCCGCACACGAATTGCAAGACGGCTTCTATGTCAATCTGGGCATTGGTATTCCCACCTTGGTGGCCAACCACGTGCCCAGCAACATTGAAGTGTGGCTGCAATCTGAAAACGGCATGTTGGGCATTGGCCCTTTTCCGACTGAAGATGAAGTCGATGCCGACCTGATCAATGCAGGCAAGCAAACTGTGACCACCATCAAAGGGACGTCCATTTTTGGCAGTCACGACAGCTTCGCCATGATTCGGGGCGGCAAAATCAATCTGTCCATCTTGGGTGCCATGCAAGTGAGCGAGAAGGGCGATTTGGCCAACTGGATGATTCCAGGCAAGATGGTCAAGGGCATGGGCGGCGCCATGGACTTGGTGGCCGGTGTGAAGCG
>CAIMUZ010000197.1 GCA_903844775.1 uncultured Burkholderiales bacterium
GTCCGTGCATAATGGACACAGTTTAAAAATTTGGGATTTGATTATGCTTGACCGCGAAGGCTTTCGGCCTAACGTCGGCATCATTCTGCTCAACCAGAAAAATCAGGTGTTCTGGGGCAAGCGCATCCGAACCCACAGTTGGCAGTTTCCGCAGGGCGGCATTGACCGGGGCGAGAGCCCTGAACAGGCCATGTTCCGAGAACTGCACGAAGAAGTGGGGCTCCTTCCGGAGCATGTGCGCATCGTGGCCCGTACCCGTGATTGGTTGCGTTATGAAGTGCCTGATCGTTTCATCAGGCGCGATGCCAGGGGCCATTACAAGGGCCAAAAGCAAATTTGGTATTTACTCCAGATGGTCGAGCCTGACTGGAATATCAACCTGCGCGCCACCAGCCATCCTGAGTTTGACGCTTGGCGGTGGAACGATTTTTGGGTGCCACTTGACCTTGTGGTTGAGTTCAAACGAGGCGTTTATGAAATGGCACTGACAGAACTGTCTCGTTTCTTGCCTCGCTATGACAACCGAGGGCAGGGTTACCGAAGTGCACCTCGGCCACGCCATCACCACAACGAAGGCGAAACATCGCCATCGCAAGGCTCTGAAATTTCAATGACGGTACAGTTTGGTTTCATGCAAACTCAAATCCGCATGGAATTGCCTCCAGGTGGCAGCTTTGATCCCGACCCACAAAATAGTTTGGACAAGCCCAAAGCAGAGGGGCAATAAAGAAGGGGCCGTTGATGCCCCTTTTTTCTTGGATCAGTGATCGCCTCGCTTATCGCGTCAAGATCAGGTTATCGCGATGAACAAACTCTGCCTCTGCGACATAGCCCAACAAGCCCTCAAACTCTGAGGAGGGTTTGCGACAAATAAGTCGGGCTTCGGTACTGGCATAGTTTGCCAAGCCTCGCGCAATTTCGAGCCCATTCACATCGCGTATCGCAATCACGTCACCCCTAGAAAAGTCACCCTCGACTTGGATCATGCCGATGGCCAACAAACTTTTGCCTTCCGCCTGCAATTTGGAGGCTGCGCCTGGATCCACCGTGACCGCACCGCGCAGTTGCAAATGATCGGCCATCCATTGTTTGCGTGCTTGCTGTTTTTGCGTTTGCGCCACCAGCAAAGTGCCAATTGGCTCGCCCTTGCACAAGCGAACGAGCGCATCGGGCTCGCGACCCCAAGCAATGACGGTGGAAGCGCCCGAACCTGCGGCACGCTTGGCTGCCAAGATTTTGGTGATCATGCCGCCTCTGCCAATGCTGGAGCCCACGCCGCCGGCCATGGCTTCTAAGGCAGGATCTCCGGCACGCGCCTCGTGCACAAATTCAGCAGCTGGATTTTTGCGGGGGTCTTCGGTGTACAAACCTTTTTGATCGGTCAAGATGACCAAAGCATCTGCTTCCACCAAGTTGGCCACCAACGCACCCAAAGTGTCGTTGTCTCCAAATTTGATTTCGTCATTCACCACCGTGTCGTTTTCGTTGATGACGGGCAGAACTTTGTGTTGTAGCAAAGTGAGCAAGGTGGAGCGTGCGTTCAAATAACGTTCACGATCGGCCAAGTCAGCATGTGTGAGAAGCACCTGTGCGCTGCCCAAACCGTTTTCACGCAATTTGGTTTCATACATGTGCGCCAAACCCATTTGCCCTACCGCTGCAGCGGCTTGCAATGCATGAATTTCTTGGGGGCGTGTGGCCCAACCCAAACGCTTCATGCCTTCGGCAATGGCGCCGCTGGACACCATGATGACCTCGCGTCCGTCTTTTGCCATGAGCGCCATCTGACGGCACCATTCGCCTATCGCAGTTTCATCCAGGCCGCGTCCTTCGTTGGTCACCAAACTGGAGCCAACCTTGACCACGATGCGGCGCGCATCGCGCAATACAGTGGACGTGAAGGGCTGGCTCATGTTGCTCAATGTCAGAAAGGGTTGGGTTACTTCAAAAGTGGCACCCGTTATTCCAAGGGTTCTTCGACAAACCGTGGGTCCACATAGACAGGCTCTTGTTCCTGAATTTGTTGGGCTTTGATGTGCTGAAAAATCGTCTTGATCAGCGTCTCACAACCTTCGCGGGTGAGCGCAGAAATTTCAAATACCGGGCCTTTGTATTTAAAACGTTTGATGAAATCTTTGACGCGGGCTTCGCGCTCTTCAGCAGGCACCATGTCGAGCTTATTCAGCACCAGCCAACGCGGCTTGTCATACAAAGCTTTGTCGTATTTTTTGAGCTCCCCCACAATGGCTTTGGCTTGTGCCACAGGATCGACCGATTCATCGAAGGGTGCAAAGTCAATCATGTGCAACAACAAGCGCGTGCGCTGCAAATGGCGTAAGAACAAGTGGCCCAAGCCAGCGCCATCTGAGGCGCCCTCAATGAGGCCTGGCACATCGGCCACCACAAAGCTTTGCTCGGGGCCCACCCGCACCACACCCAAGTTGGGATGCAAGGTGGTGAACGGGTAATCGGCAATTTTGGGACGCGCGTTGGAAATGGCGGCAATGAGGGTGGACTTGCCCGCATTGGGCATGCCCAGCAAACCGACATCGGCTAAAACCTTCAACTCGAGCTTGAGTTCTTTTTTCTCGCCAGGCCAACCAGGTGTTTTTTGACGAGGCGCACGATTGATGGCACTCTTAAAACGCATGTTGCCAAAGCCGCCATCACCGCCTTTGGCGATCATGAGAACCTCGCCGGGCTGCAGCAACTCATACAAAACTTCGCCCGTTTCGGCGTCGGTGATGATGGTGCCCACCGGCATTTTCAAGGTGACATCGTCGCCCATGGCGCCGAACATGTCAGAGCCCATGCCGTGCTGTCCGCGCTTGGCCTCATGGCGACGCGAAAACCGAAAATCAACCAGCGTATTGAGGCTGGGATCGGCCACGGCAAAGACGTGACCCCCGCGGCCCCCGTCGCCGCCGTTGGGGCCGCCAAACTCTTTGTACTTCTCATGACGGAACGAGACGCAACCGTTCCCGCCATCGCCCGCAGCGATGTCAATGTAGGCTTCGTCAACAAATTTCATGATCGTTCCAGTTTCAATTCCAGTTTATCTCTTTTAA
>CAIMUZ010000198.1 GCA_903844775.1 uncultured Burkholderiales bacterium
ATTTGTACCATTTGCCGCCAGAAGAAGACGCATTGGTGCCAACCGTTTGCCACAGCTTGGACCAGGCTCTGGAGTATTTGGACAAAGACCGTGCCTTCCTCACAAAAGGTGGCGTGTTCACAGACTCGATGCTCGACGCTTACATTGAATTGAAAATGGGCGAAGTCACACGCTTCCGTCAAGCCGTGCACCCCATTGAATACGAGATGTACTACTCACTGTAATTTGCAGCCAG
Organism: uncultured Burkholderiales bacterium; assembly: GCA_903844775.1. Taxonomy (GTDB): domain Bacteria; phylum Pseudomonadota; class Gammaproteobacteria; order Burkholderiales; family Burkholderiaceae_C; genus Limnohabitans_A. Next base: position 236 of record CAIMUZ010000198.1, read on the forward strand.
TTGGGGCATCTGAGCCCGAACCTCTAAAAGGACGGCTCAGGCCGTCCTTTTTGATTTGAAGAGGAGATTCGATGCGTGCTGATCTTTTGCGACTTGGCCAGGTCTTTGTTTATTGGACCTTGGCCATGCTTTGCGCAATGTCAGCCTCATTGACCCATGCAGAGCAGGCAGTTTACCGATGCGGTCAAGAAATAACCAACCATCCTTCTGATTTGACAAAGTGTCAGAAGCTCGAGATTTCAGGGCGCACTCAAATTGAAGGGACCCGGGTCCAACAAGCTCCCAAAGAATCAGCCTCTTTGGGGGCATCTGAGCCTCCCTTAATTCGTGCTTCAGTGCCGAAATTAGATCCTCAAGACATGCAACAGCGCAACGCCCAAGCGCGCACCATCTTGGATGATGAATTGCTGAAGTTGAATGCCAAACACGCCGAATTGGTGCGAACTTACAACCAAGGGCGTCCAGTTTTGATGCCAGGCGAAACTCCTCTGCAATCTCAATACATTGAAAGAGTCGCAGCGCTCAAAAGCAATGTGCAAAGAATGGAGAGAGACATTCAGGCATTGGTCAGAGAGCTGAGCCGGTACCCCAAAAATTCACTCGCAGTGAAGTCATTGAATTCAAGAAAAGATTAAAGCTGATGGCTCAAACTCATCCAAAAGCCAAGTTGCATGAACCCCATCATCAAAGATTTCAGGCCTTTGACTGGTTGCCAACCCCCATCGCTGTTTTGACCAGTGAGGGCGTGATTGTTTTTGTCAATGCAGAACTAGAGGACGTCATCGGCCAATCACGCAGAAGTCTGGACGGCCTTTCATTCTTTAACTTTTTCTCTGATGACAAACCACTTCGACATGCCTTGGCTGGCGCGAAGGCCAATGAATTCTCTGCCTTGCGCTATGACGCAGAGTTCTTGCGGTTCAAACCGGAAGAAAGTTTACCGGTCCATGTGATTGTGGCGCAGTCAGATCTTGCCGATGAAATCATCATTGAACTCCTTCCTATTCAGCAGCAAACCAAACAAGACCGTGAAGAGCGCCTCCTCGATCAGGCCCAAGCCAACAAAGAGTTGATTCGAAATTTGGCACATGAAATTAAGAACCCATTAGGGGGTATTCGAGGCGCAGCACAGCTTTTAGAAATGGAGATGGACTCCAAGGAACTCAAGGAGTACACCCAAGTCATTATTCGGGAAGCTGATCGACTGCAAACCCTGGTCGATCGTTTATTGGCCCCACACCGTCGTCCCCATGTGGTGGGCGATGTCAACATTCATGAAGTGTGCGAACGCGTTCGATCTCTTATCGTTTCTGAGTTCCCAAGAGGCATGAAGGTCATTCGTGACTACGACACCTCGATTCCAGAATTCAGAGGCGATCGAGAACAACTGATTCAGGCAGTGCTCAATATTGCTCACAACGCCTCATTGGCTTTGATGGAGAGAATCCATGAAGGGAGTGCAGAGCTAACTTTCAAGACCAGAATTGCCCGACAAACTACTTTTGGCAAGCAACGATATCGTCTGGCATTGGAATTGCATGTCATCGACAACGGGCCTGGTGTTCCAGACTCGATCAAAGACCGAATTTTCTTCCCACTCATTTCTGGAAGAGAAGGGGGCTCTGGCTTAGGTCTTACTTTGGCGCAGACCTTTGTTCAGCAGCACCACGGATCGATCGAGTGTGAGAGTGTGGCTGGCCGCACAGATTTCAAAATTTTGATTCCGTTGCCCTGATCTGATTTCAGACCTTGGCATCTTTTTTTGAGAAAGTTGAGACAAATGAAGCCTATCTGGATCGTAGACGATGACCAATCCATTCGATTCGTCTTAGAGAAAGCGCTTCTGCGTGAAGGATTGACTACGCGGAGTTTCACCAATCCTCGCGAAGTATTGGCGGCACTTAATTCTGTTGAAGGCCGTGAAGGGCCCCAAGTCTTGGTGAGCGACATTCGCATGCCAGGTGGTTCTGGCTTGGATTTGTTGACAGAGGTTAAGCAGAAGCTGCCGGCGCTACCCGTCATTATCATGACCGCCTTTTCTGACTTGGACAGTGCCGTTTCTGCTTTCCAGAATGGCGCTTTTGAGTATTTACCCAAACCCTTTGACTTGCCCAAAGCGATTGAATTGATTCGACGTGCTTTGGATGAGAGTCAACGTGAAGAGGTCGCTGAAGAGTTGATGGCCAGCACCCCGGAAATGCTGGGCCAAGCACCGGCCATGCAGGATGTGTTCAGGGCCATTGGACGGTTGTCACAGAGCAACGTGACGGTCATGATTACGGGCGAGTCTGGTTCAGGCAAAGAATTGGTCGCGCGTGCGTTGCACAAGCACTCACCTCGATTGAATGGCCCTTTCGTTGCCATCAATACAGCGGCCATTCCTAAAGACTTGCTAGAGAGCGAACTCTTTGGCCATGAGCGGGGTGCTTTTACAGGCGCTCAGACTTCAAGACGCGGTCGGTTTGAGCAGGCCGAAGGCGGAACTCTTTTTCTAGATGAAATTGGAGACATGCCCTTTGACCTTCAAACTCGCTTGTTGCGCGTTTTGTCGGATGGGCATTTCTATCGAGTGGGTGGGCACACTGCTGTAAAGGCCAATGTGCGTGTGATTGCTGCCACACACCAAGATTTAGAGCAACGCGTCAAAGAGGGAATCTTCCGCGAGGACTTGTTCCACCGGTTGAATGTCATTCGTTTGCGATTGCCTGCATTGCGCGAACGCAAAGAGGATGTGCTCGTGTTGACCAAGCATTTTTTGGTACAAAGCGGGCAACAATTGGGCGTAGAGCCTAAGCGAATTTCAGATCAAGCCCTTGAAATTCTGAGTCACTTTAATTTTCCAGGTAACGTTCGACAGTTGGAAAACATTTGTCACTGGCTGACGGTCATGGCCCCAGCGCAGATGATTGAAGCCAAAGATTTACCACCTGAGGTTTTATCGCCCAGCTTAGAAAATGCGACAATCGTTGATAAATCTGCAGCATTAGACATCGCCTCTCAGCGGGAATTTAGTGCAAGTTCTGCTTCAGTTTCGCCGCCAAACTCATTGATTAATTTGGGCGCGCACGCTGGCTGGGAAAGTGCGCTTGAAGTAGAGGCTCTTCAGCTCCTGGGGACGGATCGACAGGATGTTTGGGATGTTCTGACAAGGCGTTTTGAATCGTTGTTAATCCAAGCTGCATTGGCGACGACTCGCGGTCGCCGAATAGAAGCGGCTGTCAAATTGGGAATTGGGCGAAATACCATAACGCGCAAAATCCAAGAACTTCACATTGAGGGCTAATGTCTGGACCACAACAAAAAGGCCTTCACTAGAAGGCCTTTTTTGCAAGCATCCCATCAATCGTTTCGATGGCACTCGCTCGGTTATTTCGAGGTGTAAATGACGCCCGTGTCGGTCACTGCAATGTATTGATTGTCTGCGCGGAGCAGTGTTTTTAAGTTGACTGCGGGATTCAGCGTTTGGCTTGTCCAAATCAGACCATCAGTGCTGGTCAGAATGACGCCGCTGTTGCCTACCGCCAAGAATTGATTCACGCCGGCGACTGCATTGAGGTTGGCTGAGGTCGGCGAAGGACTTTGCACTGTCCAGTCAGTACCGTTAATGCTTCTGACAATGGTGCCATTGTCTCCCACTGCCAAATAGGTGTAGGTCGTGACGCCATTTAAATTAGTGGAGGTGGTGGCGATGGCCCTCAGATGGTTTGAGGTTGCAGGAGTTTGGACAGCCGTTGTCCAAGTCTGACCGTCATCACTTTTGAGCAAAGTGCCATTTGCGCCAACTGCGATCCACTTGTTCGAGTAGGACACGCTGTACAAGTGAGGAGTACCCGCTGGTACGCTGGTGGCGGCTGTCCATTTGGAGGCATCTGTGCTTGTCAAAATGGTGCCGTTGTCACCCACCGCCACCATCAAGGTGCCGTTGGAGGTCAGGGCATTTAAATTTTCTGTATTGGTATTGGTGGACAGAGTCCAGCTGGTCGAATCAGCGCTGCTGATAATTTTGCCGGCAGCACCCAGCGCAACAAATTTGGAAATTAAATATTCCACCGCATTGATGTCGGTTGTGATGTTTGAAACTGCAGCTGTCCAGGTGCCACCAATCTGAGAAGTCGTTAGCAAGCGGCCCCCTGTGCTAGCGCCAACATATTTGTATCCATAGATGTTAGTACTGGTGTCAAGGTAAGCAACAGAAGCCAAATTTGTTTTGGAAGCTGTGCTTAAACTCGCGACAGTTTCCCATGTAACACCTGCTAATCGAGGTGTTGCCGTTTTGGTCGGTGTTGCATCGCTTCCAGGGCCTTTGTTGATGCGGCCAGTCAGGAAGAATGAGTAAGGGGTCCCATTGGTTAAGCCAGTGACGACATAGGGTGAGGTGACTTTGAGTCGATAAGTCGAACCACTTGTCGCAAGCCAATTGCTCAGAGTCAAATTGGGACTGTTGGGTGCCGCGAAAATCCAATATTCCACGCCAGGTGTTTCTACCCAAGTCAGGGTAGCTTGGCTGTCCCCCTCAACGATGGTGATGCCACCGACTGGCGGTTCGGGTTTGGTAGAATCACCCCCGCCCCCACAAGCAGCCAAAATCAAGGCAGTAGCCAAGGCGAGCAATGAAACACGAATCGTATGCAATGGCATGAAATTTTCCTGTCTGGAACGGAATAAACCCTCAAATTCTAAGTGAGTTGAGGGGGATATTGCCAATCCCATAGTTTAGGGCTTAGGACATACTCTTTTTAAATAAATCCATCTGTCAAAATCATGAGTTGTTGCCATTGCTTCCAAAGCCCTGCACGAGCGTCAACGCTCACGTTGGAAGGCTGTGCGGCGCTTTATGCTGGAATACCTGAAGACCGAGAATCTGTGGCTTGGGTTGATGTGATTGAAATGCACATCGATCACCCCTCTCATTTAAGTGCGAAAATTGTTTAACCTCTGAAAGAAATATATGGATTGGATCATTGCATCTCTGTTGATGACTGGCGCTATGCCTTGGATTTGCGCCATCATTGCCAAAGCTGGTCTGAAAAATTACGATAACCATAACCCGCGCGAATGGTTGGCCATGCAAACGGGCTACCGGGCTCGCGCTAATGCGGCACAAGCAAATTGCTTTGAAGCTTTTCCGATTTATGCAGTGGGTGTTTTATTGGCCTTGTACACCGAAGTGCCACAAGAAGAAATTGATTTGTATGCTGGCGTTTTTGTGGCTGCGCGAGTGGCCTACATCGCTTTGTACATCAGTGACCAAGACAAGTTGCGTTCCTTGGCTTGGGTGGTTGGCGTGGGCTGCACGGTTGGCTTGTACGTTGCCAGTTTAGGCAGTTAATTTTTGGTGGGCAAGGTATTCACTTGCTCCAAGTGTCTTTCAAGCCTGTGCATCGATTAAAGACTGGCTTGTTACCTGTGTAATCTATGCGGTCTGCCACAAAGTAGCCGTGTCGTTCAAATTGAAACTTGGCATCGGGTTGGCTGCTGGCCAAAGAAGGCTCAACATATGCTTGAATCAGTTTGAGGCTGTCTGGATTGAGGCTGCTTAGAAAATCTTTGCCACCTGCGTCTGGATGAGCTTCAGTGAACAAACGATCGTACAAACGGACTTCTGCCAATAACGCATCTGCTTGTGACACCCAAGTAATCACACCTTTGACTTTCACACTGTCAGAGCCTGGCGTGCCGCTCTTGGTGTCTGGAATGAGCTGTGCCAGAACTTCGGTGAGATTACCATGGGCATCTTTTTTTGCGCCTGTGCATTCAATGACATGGCCGTATTTCAGACGTACTTTGTTGCCGGGATACAAACGAAAGAAGCCTTTTGGTGGCGTTTCTTCGTAATCGGTACGCTCGATCCAAAGTGATTTTCCAATTTTGAAATGTCGCTGACCCATTTCTGGATGATGGGGGTGAACGGGCGCATGGCAATCGTCAAGTGAGCCTGCGCCCATCAACTCATCCCAATTGGTGATGGTGAGTTGAATCGGGTCAAGAACTGCCATGGCGCGTGCAGACTTCGGGTCTAGGTCGTCGCGTAAGCAGCCTTCAAGCGTGCTGTAGTCAATCCATGAATCACTTTTTGTGACGCCAATCCGCTCTGCAAAAAGTTGCAGACTCTCTGGGGTGTAGCCGCGACGGCGAAGTCCCACAATGGTCGGCATGCGCGGATCATCCCAACCCTTTACCTTGCCTTCAGTCACCAGTTGCGCGAGCTTGCGTTTGCTGGTGATCACGTAGGTCAGATTCAGTCGGGCAAACTCATATTGCTTTGGGCTGGGATGCGCCAAAAGCGCTGCAAGTTGAAGGCCATCTGGCATAGCGTGTGATTCGCTGAGGCGAGCCATCAGCCAGTCGTAAAAGGGCCGTTGATCTTCAAATTCAAGCGTGCAAATGCTGTGCGTAATCTGCTCGAGCGCATCTTCAATCGGATGTGCAAAGGTGTACATGGGGTAAATGCACCATGTATCGCCTGTGTTGTGATGCGTGGCCCGTCGAATTCGGTAGATGGCCGGATCGCGCATATTGATGTTGGGCGAGGCCATGTCAATTTTGGCCCGGAGCACAGCAGCGCCATCGGCCAGCTTACCGTCTCGCATCTCCCGGAATCGGTTTAAATTTTCTGCAGATGTGCGGCTACGGAAAGGACTGTCTTTGCCGGGTGTATTGAAGTCGCCTCGGTTAGAGCGCATGTCATCTGCAGATTGTTCATCGACATAGGCCAGACCCGCTTGAATGAGAAACTCAGCCGCGCGATACATAAAGTCAAAGTAGTCACTCGCTTGGTACAAGTGCGAGGTGCCATGGGCCTCCCAGTTGAAGCCCAACCACTTCACAGCATCCAAAATGGAATTGACGTATTCGGTGTCTTCTTTTTCAGGGTTGGTGTCGTCAAAACGCATGTGACAGACGCCGCCATAGTCACGCGCTAAACCAAAGTTAAGGCAAATACTTTTGGCATGTCCGACGTGCAAATAGCCATTCGGTTCAGGTGGGAAGCGAGTTCGAATTTTGGCAGGGTCGAATGTGCCCTTTGCTTGGTGCGCAGCATCCCCAGGCGATCCAGCCCAGTTTCGCTGAGCGTAGGTGCCCAGCGCCAAATCTGACTCAATGATTTGACGTAAGAAATTGCTGACTTTGGGGGTGTCCTCAGGGGCGCCGCCAGATTTGACTTTGTCGTTGACTGTGCTCATGGGTCGATTTTAGGGCCAATCAAGAGCGATAATCGGCTGATACCTAAGGAGTCTCGGTGGATTTAATGTTACTGGCCAAAGCTGCTGTGATGGGGGTGGTAGAAGGTCTAACCGAATTTTTACCCATTTCGTCAACGGGTCACCTCATATTGGCAGGTGCGCTGCTCGGCTTTGATGATGAGAAGGCGAAGGTTTTTGACATTGCCATTCAAACGGGCGCCATCTTTGCGGTCATCTTGGTTTATTGGGAAAAAATTCACAGTACCGTTAAAGCCTTGCCCTATCAAGTGGAGGCGCAGCGTTTTGTGATGAATGTTTTCATTGGCTTTTTACCCGCTGTCATTCTGGGATTGCTTTTTGGTAAATTCATTAAAATGCATTTATTTACGCCGTGGGTCGTTGCAAGCACCTTCATCTTGGGCGGCTTCATTATTTTGTGGGCGGAGAGAAGGCCTCCCTCTACGGTCCGCATTCGGACGGTGGAAGACATGCGCGGAAGAGACGCACTCATGGTGGGCCTGGTTCAATGCTTGGCCATGGTGCCGGGTACCAGCAGAAGCGGTGCCACCATCATCGGCGGTATGTTGCTGGGCTTGTCACGCAAAGCGGCAACTGACTTTTCCTTTTTCTTGGCAATCCC
>CAIMUZ010000199.1 GCA_903844775.1 uncultured Burkholderiales bacterium
CATGTCGAGTGAATTATTCAAGTCAATGACAGGCACCAGCATGACACACGAGCCGTACAAAGGCCGCCAATTTTTTATACCCGATCTTTTAGGCGGCAGCATTCAATTGGTGTTTGACAACATGCCCTCTGCCTTGCCCTTGGCCAAAGAAGGCAAGATTCGGGCTATCGCTCAAACCACTGCAAAGCGTTCACCTGCTGCACCCGATGTGCCAACGGTTGCCGAGTCATTGCCCGGCTTTGAAGCCACCACTTGGTTTGCCATGTTTGCGCCAGCAAATACACCCAAGCCGGTGATTGACAGATTGAATGCAGAAGTGTTGCGTGTTTTCAAGCTGCCCGAAGTGGCTGAGCGTTTGAAGACCTTGGGTCTCGATCCTATTTTGTCGAGCCCTGAAGAGCTCGGCAAATACCAAGCTGCAGAAATTGTAAAGTGGGCCAAAGTGGTCAAAGACTCTGGCGCCAAAGCAGAATAAGCACCACCTACACAACACCTCCTGCAAATAAGTATTTGGGAATTTTTAAAATGACAATTGATCTAAACAGGCGCGACATTCTTCAAGCCAGCTTGGCAGGTGCTGTCAGCATTGCCATGCCGGCCATGGCACAAACCAACTTTCCGTCCAAACCCATTAAGTTGATTTGTCCTTGGCCTGCAGGCGGCTCCACCGATGGCGTGATGCGCTCATTGGCTGAAAGTGCCACACGCATTTTGGGACAATCGGTGGTGATTGAAAACAAGGCTGGCGCCAGCGGCATGCTTGGCCCCAATGAATTGGTGAACGCCAAACCCGATGGCTACACGCTGTCCCAGTTGACCATTGGTATTTTGCGATTGCCACACATGCAAAAAATGCAGTTCAATCCTTTGCAAGACTTTACCTTTATCGCTTGTTTAACGGGCTACACCTTTGGCATTGTGGTGAGGTCTGACTCTCCCATCAAGTCCATCAAAGACTTGGTAGATTACGCCAAAGCCAACCCTGGTAAATACACGTTTGGCTCCACCGGCAACGGCACCACCCCCCACTTGGCTGTAGAAGAATTTGCCATGAAAGCAGGTATTCAACTGCAACACATTCCCTTCAAGGGTAGCGCAGATGGCATGGCTTCCTTGCTAGGTGGGCATGTGATGTCACACAGCGACGCCACGGGCTGGGCCCCGCACGTCGATGCAGGCACTTGCCGCTTGTTGGCCACCTACGGCAGCAAGCGAACCAAACGTTGGCCCAATGTGCCCACACTCAATGAACTGGGCTATGACACTGTGTCTGATTCACCGTTTGGCATAGGCGGCCCCAAGGGAATGGACCCCGCCGTTACGCGCAAACTGCATGATGCCTTCAAGAAAACTTTGGAAGACCCGCAGGTGTTGGCCACTTTTGAAAAGTTTGACCAATCGGTGATTTACATGAACTCCGAGGAATACACCAAATTTGCGCGTGACAATTATCAAAAAGAAAAAGTCATCATTGAAAAATTGGGCTTGGCCAAACCAGCCTAAATTTGCCGGCTTCAAAACTATGGGGTGGGACGGTTCATTTTGCAAGCAGACGGCATTTCTAATTCTTGCGCCTTAAATTGCCGGATAACTTTGAAGCCATAACCCGAACCTTCTACATCAAAAGGCACATCCGGCCCGCCTTGCTTGGCCATCATGGCCACCACCATCGGTTGTTGGAACTGGTGGTCTATCGCGCGCATCTTGCCGCGTTGCCCTGCCATACTGACTTCAGCATGCTCAAGCTGCAAAGCCACTGCCAGAGGCTCAGATTGGCCCGCCTTCTCGATGGATTGCGCCAAAGCTTCCACCATGAGTTGCATTCTCAAATGCAAATAATCTTCTGAAGGTTTTGGGAAACGCTGTTTGAATGATTGATAGAACTTGGCACTTTCAGGGCCACGTACATTGGGCATCCATTCGGCAACCGCCAAAACATTGCCAACGCCAGCATCTCCCATCGCTGCAGGTGCGCCCAATGCATTGCCATAGAAGGTGTAAAACTTACCTTCAAAGCCCATGTCTTTGGCAGCCTTTACCAACAAGCTCAAGTCGTTTCCCCAATTGCCAGTGATGACGGCTTGGGCACCCGATGCCTTGATTTTGGCAGCGTATGGGAGGAAATCTTTAACACGCCCCATGGGGTGCAACTCCTCACCCACAAGCTGAATGTCTGGCCTCAATTTTTCAAGTTGGAGTTTGGCCTCTCGCAAAACCGACTGCCCAAAGCTGTAATCTTGCCCAATCAAATACACTGATTTCAATTTTGTATCTTGCTTCAAGACTTGCATGAGCGCTGTCATGCGCATGTCAGCATGGGCATCAAATCTAAAGTGCCAAAAATTGCACTTTTCTTGTGTGAGTGCAGGGTCCACTGCGGCGTAATTCAAAAAAAGAACACGCCGCAAGGGCTCGCGCTCATTGTGTTTTTGAATGGCCTCCATCAACACCGCAGCATTGGCCGAGGAGTTTCCCTGCAAAACAAATTGAGCACCCGAATCGATGGCCGAACGCAGAGAAGTTAAAGCTTCTTCACTTTGGCCCTTGCTGTCATAACGGTTTAACACCAGTCTGCGTTTGCCCTCCTGAGTGTTCACACCGCCTCTGGCATTCACCCGCTCCACAGCCCAAACCAAATTCCGAAGAACAGCTTCACCTGTGTTTGCAAAGGGCCCACTCATTCCTTCAATCAGGGCCAATTGAACGGGGGGCAATTGGGCGAAGGAAGAAGGAACCGATGTCGATTGTGCAAGCGCTGAACAACTCAAACACAAGATGGCACATGGCCATAGGCGCGTCCAAAGTCGAAGAAAAAGTAACAAAACAATATCCTCAGAAATTAGCTGCTAACCGAATCCATGTTGGACAGCGGCCACCTAGGTTTCACATCAAATCCATAATTCAATTCAGCTTGCTGCTTGCCAGACTGAACCCGCATCGCAGCTGCCATGGCAATCATGGCGCCATTGTCAGTACACAGATGAAGCTCTGGATAGTGCACACGCACCCGTTCTTTTTCACAGGCTTGGTTCAGTTGCAAGCGCAAAGAACGATTGGCACCGACACCACCCGCCACAACCAGACGGCGCATGCCTGTTGCTTTCAAAGCGGCCATCGATTTTTTCACCAACACCTCCACAATGGCCGCTTCAGTCGATGCCGCCAAATCTGCTTTGTGAGTGGTGCTTGTATCGTGCAGGGCTGCGCCCAGTTTATGGGCCTGCGTGAGCACAGAGGTTTTCAAACCAGCGAATGAAAAATCAAAATTGCCGCTGTGCATTAAGGGTCGAGGCAGTTTAAAGGCTTGCGGATTACCGCCTTCAGCACACTTGGACAACGCCGGCCCGCCAGGATAGCCCAAGCCCATGAGCTTGGCGGACTTGTCAAATGCCTCGCCCGCTGCGTCATCAACCGTTTCCCCCAAAATTTCATAAGAGCCCACCGACTCAACCCGCATGAGTTGGGTGTGGCCACCTGAAACCAGCAGGGCTACAAAAGGAAACTCTGGTGGGTCTTCACTTAAAAACGGTGACAGCAAGTGGCCTTCCAAATGGTGAACGCCCAGCACTGGTTTTTGCAAAGCTGCACCGAGAGCACAAGCCACACCGGCACCGACCAGCAGCGCCCCAGCAAGACCAGGGCCGCGTGTATAGGCCACCACATCCACTTGATTCAAGTCGATGTTGGCATTTTTCAAAACTTCGCGGGTCAAGGGAATCACCCGTTTGATGTGATCACGGCTGGCCAATTCAGGCACCACGCCGCCATAGGCCTGGTGCATGTCGATTTGGCTGAACAAGGCATGGGCCAAAAGACGTGGTACGCCATGGGCTTGGGTTTCAACCAAAGCCACACCGGTTTCGTCGCAAGAAGACTCAATTCCAAGAAAAAGCATAGACCTTAAGTTTATGCGATGGGCTTCATTGAACATATAACAAAAGGTTATCTAAGCTTTGCGACAATGACCCGATGGGAATAGGCCTGTACATTAAAGAAATTGGTCGCGGCAAAGACGGCGCCCGTTCGCTCACGCGCGAGCAAGCCGCTGATTTATTAGGCCAAGTTTTGGATGCGCAAGTCACTGAACTTGAAATAGGCGCCTTCTGCGTGGCCATGCGCATCAAAGGCGAAACACCCGAAGAAATGGCGGGTTTTTTAGATGCTGTCCATGCACGTTTAAACCTCCTACCCCAGACGGGCCCTCAACCTACGGTTGTTATCCCTTGCTACAACGGCGCTAGAAAATTACCAGCATTGGCACCGCTACTGGCTTTGCTTTTATGCCAACAAGGTGTGCGCGTCTGTATTCATGGCACCGCAACAGAAAACAGTCGAACCACTTCTTTTGAAGTGCTTCAAGCCCTAGGCTACAACAGCCTCACGCACATCGACCAAGTTCAAACGGGTTTGAACCTGGTCCCCACCGAGGTTCTGAGCCCCGCTTTAAAAAAATTGCTTGATGTTCGCCGTGTCGTGAATTTGCGCAACCCCGCACACAGCTTGGTCAAGCTCATGAACCCTTGCCAAGGCCCGGCACTCATTGTCAGCAGTTACACACACCCAGAATATGCTGTTGCCATGGCTCAAACTTTCAAGCTCACAAAGGCCTCCGCGTTCTTGCTCAGAGGCACTGAAGGCGAACCGGTTGCCGATGCGCGACGCACGCCTCAAATGGATTTCTTTCATGGTGGTCTCACGCAAACCGTTCAAGCCGCCCAAGCCGGTGCGCTTCAAAGCATTCCTGAGTTACCTCAACCCAACGCGGCTGAAACTGCGGCCTACATTGAAGACGTTTTAAAACAAAAGCGGGAAGTGCCCGCGCCCCTAGCCCTTCAAGTTCAACATATTTTGCAAGCTCTGAAATCTTTATGAGTCACAACAATTCACCCTTTTCCAAGTCATCTGCTTTCTCATTAGGCACATGCACTTTGGTCGGCGCAGGTCCCGGCGACCCTGAGTTGCTTACTCTCAAAGCCATCAAAGCCATTCAAGCAGCGACCGTTTTATTGATTGATGACTTGGTCAACGATGAGGTTTTAGAACATGCACAGCCCTCTGCTCGCATTGTTTACGTGGGCAAACGTGGCGGCTGTAAAAGCACACCTCAAGCCTTTATTGAAAAGCTCATGATCAACGCCGTCAATGAAGGTGAAATCGTGGTCCGCCTTAAGGGAGGTGACCCCTTTATTTTTGGCCGCGGCGGCGAAGAAGTTGCGCAACTTCGAAAAGTGGGCATTGAGGTTACTGTCGTCAATGGCATCACGGCAGGCTTAGCCGCCATCAGTAGCTTGGGTGCGCCGCTCACGCACCGCGAACATGCCCATGGTGTGGTGCTTGTCACCGGCCATGCCAAAACTGGCGACGGCGGTACCGATTGGCGCCAGTTGGCTGCCACTGCTCGCGATGCCAAGCTCACATTGGTCATTTACATGGGTGTAAGTGGCGCAGAGACCATTCAAACCGAACTGCTGACGGGTCTGCCAGCAGACACGCCGGTTGCCATCATCGAAAATGCCACCCTGCCGCAACAGCGACAAGCCCTGACGCGCCTTGACAGGCTCTCTCTTACTCTGAAAGAGACAGGACTGAAAAGCCCCAGCATCTTGATCGTGGGTGACGTGCTTCAAGCTTGCGCACAAATTTTCCAAACGGAGCCATCTAGCCCTACACTCCCACTGCATGCAAACATGTGATGTGGTCATCGTAGGCGCCGGCGCAGCTGGCCTTTTTTGTGCGGGCGTGGCGGGGCAATTGGGCTTGTCCGTCTTATTGGTCGATCACAGTCACAAGGTGGCTGAAAAAATTCGAATCTCTGGCGGTGGTCGAAGCAACTTCACCAACCGGCTCATCGATGTCAGCGCACCTCATCAACATTTTCTGAGCGAAAATCCACACTTCTGCCGCAGTTCTTTGTCGCGCTATACCGCACAAGATTTCATTGACCTGGTGAAGTCCTATGACATCCCTTTTCATGAGAAACACAAAGGCCAACTTTTTTGCGATCGCTCTGCTGAAGATCTGATTCAAATGCTTCTGAAGGAGTGCGGCAACGGTGGCGTCGTGCATTGGCAAAGCTGCGGCGTGAAAGCCATCGCCACTGAAGGCTCAGGCTACAAATTACAAACTGAGCAAGGAGAAGTTCAAGCCGGCGCGGTGGTCATTGCCACGGGCGGCTTGTCCATCCCGCAAATTGGCGCTACCGATTTTGGCTATCGCATTGCGGAACAATTTGGCTTGCGTTTGGTTGCCAGACGACCAGGACTGGTTCCTCTCACCTTTGATGGCGCCGAGTGGGCGCCCTATGCAAGTTTGGCTGGGTTGTCATTGCCGGTGAAAATCGAAACCGGCGTTAAAAAAGCGCGCATGAGCTTCGACGAAGATCTGCTTTTTACCCACCGCGGCTTGTCTGGCCCAGCGGTCTTGCAAATTTCCAGCTACTGGCGTGAAGGTCAGCCGCTTCATTTGAACCTTGCCCCGCAAGAGGACATTGAAGGATCGCTTGTGCAAGCGAAGGCCAGATCGGAAAAGCTCATTGCCAATGAACTGGGCGCATGGGTGCCGCATCGTCTGGCAGACGCATGGGTGGCCCAAGATGCCCAATGGCAGCGCCCCGTGGCCGAAGCCAGCGACAAAGCCTTGCTTCAATTGGCCCAAAAACTGAGCCACTGGCCCCTCACCCCCAATGGCAGCGAAGGCTACAAAAAGGCAGAAGTAACCCTGGGCGGGGTGGACACCCGAGATTTGTCTTCCCAAACCATGGAATCCAAGCAGCCCGGCCTGTATTTCATTGGAGAAGTGGTCGATGTCACGGGCTGGCTGGGCGGCTACAACTTCCAGTGGGCCTGGTCCAGCGCATTTGCATGTGCCCAAGCCCTGAAGCAAAAACAGGCTGTAGCCCTGTAAATATCCCCAAAACAGCTA
>CAIMUZ010000200.1 GCA_903844775.1 uncultured Burkholderiales bacterium
CATCATTGACACCACGACCAGCACCGCAAGCCCGGCAAAAATGGCCCGCCAACCCGTCATGGGCATTAGCCATTGCACTGGCAAGGTAGAAGCCAGCATGCCCAGAGAACCCGTCATGAGCATCCACGAATTGGCGCGGAGTTGCGCCCCTGGGTCCATCCACCGACGGTAGCCTGTTAAGGGCGACATCAAGCAGGCACTGACCCCCACGCCACATAAAACACGCGCCAGCCAAAGGCCTATAAAACTTTCAGCCATGGCGAAACAAATGCACCCCAAAACGGCGATGACCAAAAAGGACAAATGCACTTTTTTGGGGCCATGCAAATCAAGCCACTTGCCCAACGGCAATTGGGTCACTGAAAAGCCCAGAAAATAGCCACCCGCCAAAAGCCCCAGGTCTTGGGCAGACAGCCCCATTTCTTGCGTCAAAGCAGGTGACAAGGTGGCCGTGATGGCCCGCATCAAGGTAGACAAGAAATAGGCAAACGCAAAGGCCAGAAAGACCCCCACCATTTGACGTCTCTCCAGCAGAGGACTTTGGGTTGGGTTCATGGCAATTTGAGACTTTCTAAAAATTGATCGGCGCTCTGATCGTTTTGAGCGCGGCTTGTTTTATTTTGATAGACGACTGCGTGGACCAAGCGCACCGCATCGCCATCGATGTGCGCAAACCACACCGCATGTGCCTTCACGGCTTGACCCGTGGGGCCGGCGCCTTCTGCCTTCAAGCGCAACGCCCCAGGCAATAGGGGCAGGTGCTTTGGCGTCCAAGGGGTTTCATGAACACCTTGTGCACGCATGTTTTGCAATGTGGCTTGACGCCAACCTTTCATTAATTCGGCACGGTCCACCGAGGCCTGAACACTTGTGGTCATCACGGCCCATACGGCGTCATCTGCTTCACAACCCGCTACGGCAAGGTCTAAGGCTTCACCCGCCATCGTGACCTGCCTGACGGTTCGGTCTGGTTTACAAGGCAACTCAAAGCGCAAAGAGCTTCCCTCTAGCTGGGTCGCGCGCCAATTTAAATGGGGCTGACACGCCACAAGACCAAGCAATGCGCCGCCTCGTAAAATCGATAACAACAATTTCAGCATGCCCTGATTATCAACGCGTGCATCGCGCTTTGTTTTTCGCGACAATGTGCACATGAATTCATTAGACGGCATCCGTATCCTTGACCTCTCCCGCGTCCTCGCGGGCCCTTGGTGCACCCAAACTTTGGCCGACTTGGGTGCCGATGTGATCAAGATAGAGAGGCCGGGCGCAGGGGATGACACGCGCAGTTGGGGGCCCCCATTCCTGAAAGATGCAGACGGAAAAGACACCCCAGAGGCTGCCTATTATTTGGGAACCAACAGAAATAAGCGCTCACTTACGTGCGATATTTCCAAGCCTGAAGGCCAAGCTCTGATCCGTGAGTTGGTGCTGCATTGCGACGTCTTCATTGAAAATTTCAAGGTCGGCGACATGGCCCGATACGGTCTTGACTACGACAGTCTCTGCGCCCTTAATCCCCGGTTGATTTACTGCAGTGTGACGGGTTTTGGCCAAACCGGCCCCTACCGTGATCGTGCAGGTTATGACTACGCCGTGCAAGGCATTGGTGGCTTAATGAGCGTGACCGGCGAACGGGACGATCTGGGCGGTGGCCCTCAAAAAGTGGGCGTCGCTGTGGCCGATTTGTTCACGGGCATGTATGCCGCTGTGGGCATTTTGGCGGCACTGCGACATGTCGAAAAAACGGGTCAAGGCCAATACGTCGACATGGCTTTGTTAGACACACAGGTGGCCATGCTGGCCAATTTGGGGGCGAATTATTTGGTGAGTGGCAAAACGCCGGGCCGCGCAGGCAATGCCCATCAAAACATCGTGCCCTACCAAGTTTTTGAAGTGAAGGCGAGCTCGGAAGCTTTGGCCAGCGATGGCGCTGGCGCACGAGATCATTTGATCTTGGCCGTTGGCAACGATGGTCAATACGCCAAGTTTTGTCATGTAGCAGGTCATCCCGAATTGGCCACAGATCCACGGTTTGCCAAAAATACCGACCGGGTTAAAAACCGCAGCGTGTTGGTACCTTTGCTTGAAAAAATCATGCTGACCCGAACAAAAGCAGAGTGGCTGCCAGCGCTTGAATTGGCCAAGGTACCCTGTGGCGCCATCAACAATTTGGCGGAGGTTTTTGCAGACCCTCAAGTGACGGCGCGACAAATGGTGAGCACGTGGCAGCACCCTCACCAAAAAGATTTGAAACTGGTTTCCAGCCCTTTAAAGCTCAGCGTGACGCCCGTTCGTCAAGATCATGTGCCGCCACAATTGGGCCAGCACACCACACAGCTTCTCAAAGAGGTTTTGGGCTACAGCGACTCACAAATTGAAGCACTCAAAAATAAAGACATCATCTGATGTCTTGAGGAATTTGAGCCGTTCAGTCGTGGACTTGCAAGAAGCCCATGACTGAAGCAAACTGAGCATCACTCCTTGCGGAAATTATCGTGGCAAGCTTTGCAAGTGGCCGCTGCGGGGCCAAAGGCTGTTTTGAGCGCATCCACATTGCCGGCCTTGACAGCAACGGCAAGCTTGCTTAATTCAGCTTGCATTTTGTCGCCCGCTTCTTTGAATTTGGCACTGTCTTTCCAGATTTCAGGCTTGGCGCGTGTCTCGCCTTTGTCACTGCCTTCCGAAAAAGCAGCCCAATGCAATTTGGACATGGCAGCCGCAATATCGGCATTTTCAGCGGCCGCTTTTGCATCGTAGGGTGCTCTGCCATTGGCCATCGCACCAACCCGGCTAAAGTGGGCACCCATGACGGTAAAGCTGGCTTTTCTGTATTTAATGGCGTCTTCAGGTTTCGCAAATTGTGCTGCGGCAGGCAATGTCAATGCCATGGCCGCCAAGCCTGTCAGGACGATAAAAAGTTTTCTCATAAAAGGCTCCAAGTTTTGTTGCAGTGCTTTACAGTTTCTCATGTTTTAAAAAAAATTGCAGAGCCCTGGGCTTTGATGAAAGCAACTGAATGAATAAAGTGAGAGTTTGGGATTTACCGACACGCATTTTCCATTGGGCTTTGGCGATTTTGGTGGCTGGGTTGGTGATCTCCGGCGAGTTGGGCGGGGAGGCCATGGTCTGGCACTTTCGTTTTGGTTACTGCGTGGGTAGCTTGATTATTTTCAGATTGACCTGGGGTTTTGTGGGCGGGTTTTGGTCCCGCTGGCGTCAATTTTCTTGCTCGCCACAGTCGCTTAAAGCTTTCTTGAGTGGCAAGACATCAAGCTCGAGTTACTTGGGGCACAGCCCGACAGGCTCGCTCTCTGTGCTTGTCATTTTGCTGTTTTTAGCGGCGCAAGTTGGATCGGGGTTGATGAGCGATGACGAGATTTCCAATGCGGGGCCCCTGACGCCATGGGTCTCTGAATTCATCGTTCAATGGGCAACTTATTGGCATAAAGAGATTGGCAAAGTCGTCATTCTTTCGCTGGTAGCGCTGCACGTGCTGGTCATTGCTTGGTACTTTTACAAGAAGAATGAAAACCTGTTGCGCCCCATGCTGACTGGGGACAAAATGAGCCATGACAATGCACCCGCTTCAAAAGACCGTCCTGTCGATTGGTTAAAGGCCATTTTGCTGATGGCTGCCAGTGCTTATGCCATCTACAAACTGATCAATCTTGTTCCTTGATTTTCAAAATTCAAAGCGCATCACGCTAAACTCCAAATTTTTCAGTTCTACCGCTTTGTCAGAAAACGTCCACACCACCATTTTGCTGTTTGAGCCTACTTCGGCTGAAGACATTCATTCAGTGCGCGAGATTTTTTTAGAGTACGCCAACACGCTCAATGTTGATTTACGTTTTCAAGGGTTTGAACTTGAGTTGCAGGAATTGCCAGGTGAATATGCACCGCCACGAGGTGCTTTGTTGTTGGCCATGGTCAATGATCAGGTGGCCGGGTGTTGCGCACTGAGGCCCCTGGATTCAGCCGATGTCCCCAATTCATCTGAAATGAAACGCCTGTATGTTCGTCCTGCCTTTAGAAGGCTCGGCCTTGGCCGCCAATTGGCCGAGGCCATCCTAGATGCTGCCCGTCGCTATGGCTACAGCAGCATTTTCTTGGACACGCTCGACGAAATGGAAACAGCCCGCGCCTTGTACGAAGATTTGGGCTTTGAAGAAATTCCACCCTACTATCACAACCCTGTGCCAGGCGCTCACTATCTTCGCGTCATGCTCTGATGTCAACGTGTGCTTGGTCAGGGTTGCGATTTTTGTAACGTGACGGTCTGTTAATTAGGCTTTGGCTTGCGACAGCATGGTGTCTGCGTCGCTCACTTCAAACTTACCTGGGCCTTCAACATTGAGTGTAGCGACTTTACCGTCCTTCACGAGCATCGAATAACGGTTGCTGCGCAAACCCATGCCGCGCGCTGTGAGGTCCAAAGTCAGGCCCGTTGCCTTGGTGAAGTCAGCACTGCCGTCACCCATCATGCGAACTTTGCCCGTACTGTGCAGATCGCGGCCCCATGCGCCCATGACAAATGCATCGTTCACGCTGACACACCAAATTTCATCCACACCCGCAGCCTTCAAGGCATCAAATTGCGCCACATAACCAGGCACGTGCTTGGCTGAGCATGTCGGAGTGAACGCACCAGGCAATGCGAACACCGCAATGGTTTTTCCAGCAGAGGCCTTGGCGACATCGACAGGGTTAGGGCCGATGCTGCAGCCGTTGCCTTCTACTTCGACGAACTCAGTCAATGTGACTGCGGGAATAGTGTCTCCAACTTTGATCATGGTGTTTCCTTTAAAAATAAGCGTGAATGAACGAAAAAAAACGACCCACTATTGTGAGTCGTTTTTAGAAGGTTTGCTGGAAGCCAGCTTATTGGGCTTAAACCGCTTCTGCCTTTTCAACCAAACGGGTGGCAACCCAGTTTTTGGTTTTGGAAATTGGCTTGCTCTCGGTGATTTCAATCACGTCGCCCATGCCGTATTGTCCAGTTTCGTCATGTGCGTGG
>CAIMUZ010000201.1 GCA_903844775.1 uncultured Burkholderiales bacterium
AGCCTTGAAAGGGATAACCAAACCCAAGGTGCGGCTTTCGCCGCTGCGCAAATTTTTGGCACCAGCATGGACGGTGTATTGGTGCGCCTGTGCCAAAGCCATGATGCGTTCACGCGTTTCGGGGCGAATGGACTCACTCCCATTCAAAGCACGCGAGACGGTGGCTGTTGAGACACCTGCCAATTTGGCGATGTCTAACATTTGGACTTTGCGTTTGTTCACAGCGTGTCGGTTTTTCAGTTGGCTTTTTGCCAGATTTTCCAAAGCTGCGCCAATTCCACAGCAGTAGGTTCGCCCTGGACGTTGTCCCACATTTTTTCTGCTTCGGCTTTTTTACCCAGTTTGCTCAAAGCGATGCCTGCGTGCAATCTGACTTCAGCTTCACGGCGCAGCCCTCCCATCTCGATGGCTTTGCTGTAAGTGGTTGATGCCAATTCCCATTTCTGTTGAGAGGCGTAGACATCAGCCAAGCTTGAAATGGTGTTGGCATCTTTGGCGGACTTTTCCAAAGCGGGCAAAGCCTTTTCGTCTTCAGCCAATTTTTGTTGGGCCTGTTGACGCATTTTTTGTTGATTGGCAGCGTCGCTGCCTTTGCCAAATAAGCCAGCGCTGTAAGCCAGCTCAACCACACGCAAAGACTCTGCAGGTAGGCCATTTTTGAGGGCCAATGAAGCCATGTCGGTGTATTCAGTGACATCTTCTAGATTGCCTGTCACTTCTAACAAGCGATACAAGTCTAGATCGAAGCGCGTGTTGAAATTGGCTTGTCGCGCCATACGCGGAATGACCTCAGCCCAATAAGCTTTGCTTGGATAAGTTTGCAAAAGAAGTCTGAGGGCGGTGTTGTAACCCGCCTCGTCTTTCAACATACGGTAGCCGTACGCCATTAAACGGAGTTCGTTTTCAGGTGTTTTAACTTTTAGCCCCTCGTCGAATTTGATCTTGGCATTGACTTCCTTGATGACCTCTTCGTGTTTCTTTAATACAGAAAAAGTCTGAATCAGAACCGAGCGAACTGAGGTATTGCGACCACCCAAATCTAAATAGACACGCGCCCATTTGACAAAACGCTCCAGTTCCTGAGCTTGTTGCGAGGCACTCAAGAGCGATTCGAGGAGCGCTAACTTTTGATCGGGTGGCGTGGTGTCGGGCAGCTCTTGAATCAGTGTTTCCAAGGTGCTGACGGCCAATCCGAAATTTTTGGTTTGCATGGCCGAGGCCGCCAAAGTTCGAAGTACATAGGGCTTTTCATCTTTGGTGATGTTGGGCATGCTCATGGCTTGCTGCGCCAAGGACAAAGCCTTTTCAAATTGGCTTTCTTTGCTAGCGCCCTGCGACGCTTGAAGCAACTTGACCATCTCGGGTCGAAGGACTGGCGCCTGTGAGTTGGCGGTCTGTGCGTGCACTGAAGCGCTAGTGACGGCCATCAAAGGAATCGCCAAGACCATGGTCAAACCCAACGCAGACCGCAACAAATGGTTGGCAATGCTGCGTTTCAGTAAAGGCTTGAATTTGAAAAATTGGATACAGCTCATGAGATTGGTAAAGGCAATTAGAAGACTGCGTACTATAAAGAATGAGGAAATGTAATTTTGGTACAAGGTTTCTGATTTTCTCCTAATTTGAAGCCAAATCAAAATACACGGCAACTCCAAATTTAATACCTTAGAACTCACTATCCAGAGGTAATATTTTTACAACAGGCAGGGTTTTACCTAAGTGAAAGCACATCTAGTTTTACTACACAATCTAACCGTGCAATCGTTTACATGAAGTTTCCAAGGGTGGCACACCTCTTTTATTTTTTAAATTAAGGTCAAAAGAATGACACAAACAAACCAAAAATCACGCAAAGCGGATGGACAACGCGGTTTCCAAATCAGCCCAGTAGCGGCTGGTTGCGCCGTTTTGTTGATCAGCGTTGCTGGTGCAGCTTATGCCCAGCAAGCCAGTAGCGAAGTCGTCGTCACAGGTATTCGGGCCTCGATTGAGAGTGCAATCAGCCAGAAAAAGAATGCCGTCGGTGTGATCGAAGCGATTGCGCCAGAAGACTTGGGCAAGTTGCCAGACGCCAGCATTGCTGACTCCATCAACCGCCTGCCGGGTGTTGCTGGCCAACGTAACATTGAAGGCCGCTCACAGCAATTGAGCATTCGCGGCATGCCACCAGATTTTTCAACCACTTTGTTGAATGGTCGCGAACAAACCAACCCCAACGACAGCCGTGGTGTTGAATATGATGCGTACCCATCCGAGTTGATCAATGGCGTCACTTTGAGCAAAAGCCCCGATGCAGGCTTGATGGGCCAAGGCATCTCTGGCACGGTGAACATGAACACCATTCGCCCCCTCAGCGTCAAGGGTCGCCAATTGACGGTCGGTTTAGGCACACAGACTCCCAGTTCAGGTGTAGGTCCATCTGGCAGCATGAACAACCAACGCTTCACCTATGTCGACCAGTTCAACAACGGCATGTTAGGCCTTGCCATCGGCGCAACACGCAGAAGCGGAACCAGCTACACAAAATCGACCGACTTCTGGGATAGCGCAGCGAGCTTCGGTAGCGGTGAAAAGTTGCCTTTTGGTAAAAATGTGGCATTGAACAACGGTGAGAACCAGATCACACGCGAAGGCGTGATGGCAGTCGTGGAGCTCAAGCCCAATAGCCAGTACTCTACGATGTTGGATCTTTATTCATCCAAGACAGACAGAAGCTCCATCACTCGCAAAATTCTGTTCCCTGACATGAACGGCGGCACCTTGAGTAACTCGGTAACAGCCGGTGGGATCTCAACTGCAGGCAATATCTCTGGTCGCGGCAACGACCATGTTCTTCAGTCAGTTGGTGCAGACGCTAGCGACAAAAATGAAGCTATTTGCTGGAACAACAAGTTCAAGATTGACAACAAGTCTATGGTCAACGTAGACCTTTCGAAATCTTCTTCCAAACGCACAGAGACCATCATTGATTCAAATGCTAGAGCACTTGGCTCAAGCACTGTCCTCGGCTTTGATGCTCGCAACGGATTCCCTGTCATCACTAACAGTTTTGACTTTGCTAACGCAACGAATTTACAGCTGGGCAGCCAATGGGGCAACGGCTGGCTCAAAAAACCACGTGTTGAAGACGATCTGAGTGCATTGCGTGTGGAATATTCGCGCACTTTAGATCACAACGTGTTTTCTGATTTAACAGTAGGTGTCAATCAATCCAAAAGGACCAAAGTCCTGG
>CAIMUZ010000202.1 GCA_903844775.1 uncultured Burkholderiales bacterium
ATTGGCATGGGCGCTAAGGGCTACAACGCCATCACCATGCAACACGGTGCCGAAAAAGGTTCTGCTGTTGTGAAAGAGGTGTTGGAGAAGTTGCATGCCAAAGGCCAAGGCACAGGACCCAAGGATGAAGTGGGCGAAGTGCTTTACATGCGCGGTTTGTTCAGCGCCATGTTTGGTGTTGAAGGTGTTCGCCAAGCCCAAGAGAAATACGGCAAAGGCAAGGTCTTGACCGGCGAGCAAGCGCGCTGGGGTTATGAGAACTTGAACCTGACACAAGCCAAATTGGATGCCTTGGGCTTCAAGGGTGTGTTACGTCCTATTTCAACTTCATGTGCTGATCACATGGGTGCCAACTGGGCCCGCATTCACACATGGAGTGGCAGCAAGTGGGAGTTCACCAGCGATTGGTACCAGGCTGATGAGCAGATCATCAAGCCGATGGTGAAAGCCGCTGCTGACAAATACGCGGCAGAAAAGAAACTCAATCGCCGTACACCGGCTGATTGCCAGTCTTAAACCCTGGCAAGGCCGCACGGTTGTGCGGTAGTTTGGCAACTGCGTAAGCAGTTGCCAAATGAAAGTCTCAGCGCTTGAGATTTTCATTTGGTCCTAAAGGCAAAGTCCATGAGCGATAAAAAAATTGTATTGAATGTCAGTGGCATCGAAGTCATTTACAACCACGTCATCTTGGTGTTAAAGGGCGTCTCCCTGCAAGTTCCCGAGCAAGGCATTGTGGCTATTTTGGGTGGCAATGGCGCTGGCAAAACCACCACCTTGCGGGCTATTTCCAACCTGCTTAAAGGTGAGCGCGGCGAGGTGACCAAGGGCAGCATTGAACTTCGTGGCGAACGCATTGAAAACCTCACCCCTGCCGATTTGGTCAACCGCGGTGTTGTGCAAGTGATGGAAGGCCGCCATTGCTTTGCCCATTTGACCATTGAAGAAAATCTCATGACAGGCAGTTACACGCGCAAGGACAAAGGTGAAATTGAAGCCAACCTTGAAAAGGTGTACACCTATTTCCCGCGTCTTAAAACACGTCGCACTTCACAAGCTGCCTACACCTCCGGCGGCGAACAACAAATGTGTGCCATTGGCCGGGCCTTGATGACCAACCCAAGCGTCATGCTGTTGGATGAGCCTTCGATGGGCTTGGCCCCACAAATCGTGGAAGAGGTTTTCAACATTGTCAAAGATTTGAACGAGAAAGAAAAAGTCACGTTCTTGATCGCAGAGCAGAACACCAACATGGCGCTCAAGTACTCGGATTACGGTTACATCATGGAGTCAGGTCGAATCGTGATGGACGGTGCGGCCGAAGACCTGCGGACCAACGAAGACGTGAAAGAGTTTTACCTGGGCATGGGCGGCGGCGAGCGCAAGAGTTTTAAAGATGTGAAGAGCTACAAACGACGCAAGCGTTGGTTGGCTTAATTTCTTCCAATCACATTCAAAGGATGAGTATGAACACGCACATGGATGCATTGGAAAAGCGCGACCCTGCTGAGCGCGAAGCCGCTTTGCTCGCTGCCTTGCCTGCACAGATTGCACACGCACAAAAAAATGCCCCAGCTTTTGCAGAAATTTTAAAAGATATCTGTGCGGCGGACATCACGTCGCGTGCCGCACTGGCCACATTGCCAGTGGTTCGCAAATATGAGTTGCTCGAAAAACAAAAAGCCTCGCGTGCGCTGGGAGGCAATGTGTTTGGTGGTTTCAACGCGGTGAGCTATGGCAAGCAAATGCCGCGCGTGTTTTCGAGCCCAGGTCCTCTCTATGAGCCCGAAGGCTCACGCGCCGATTATTGGCGCATGGCACGCGCGATTGCTGCTGCAGGTTTCAAGTCCGGTGAGCTCATTCACAACTGCTTCAGTTATCACTTCACACCGGCAGGCTCCATGATGGAGACGGGCGCTCATGCATTGGGGTGCACTGTGTTTCCGGGCGGCACCGGCCAAACGGAACAACAAGTTCAAGCCATGGCCGAGTTAGCACCTGCCGGTTATATCGGCACGCCCAGTTTTTTGAAAATCATCATTGAAAAAGCCGTAGAAATGGGCGTGACTTTGCCCTCCGTGAAAAAAGCCTTGGTATCGGGCGAAGCTTTTCCGCCCAGCCTGCGTGATTGGATGACCGAGCGCGGCGTCAATGCCTATCAGTGTTACGCCACTGCTGACCTAGGCCTCATTGCTTACGAAACCAGTGCGCGCCAAGGACTGGTGTTGGACGAAGGCGTCATCGTTGAAATTGTGCGGCCTGGCACAGGCGACCCCGTGCCCGAAGGCGAGGTGGGTGAACTGGTCGTCACCAGCTTGAACCCAGACTATCCCTTGATTCGCTTTGGGACCGGAGATTTGTCGGCCATTTTGACTGGCCATTGCCCTACCGGCCGCACCAACCAGCGCATCAAAGGCTGGATGGGGCGCGCAGATCAAACCACCAAAGTGCGTGGCATGTTTGTGCATCCCGGGCAAGTGGCTGAGGTGGTCAAGCGCTTTCCATCCGCGTTGCGTGCGCGCCTCATTGTTCAAGGCGAGATGGCCAACGACAGCATGGCACTGCATGTGGAAACCACATCGGGCAGCGGCGCAGAAGCCGAGCTAAAGGCGCAAATTGCAGAGGCCATTCGCGATATCACCAAGCTGCGCAGTGAGGTGCATTTGGTTGCGCCCGGTACCTTGGCCAACGATGGCAAAGTGATTGAAGACGCCCGCAGTTATCAATAGACTGGGATCACAAGCACCCTTTCAGTGCGATGCCCATTGACTTGGCGCAAAAGGGGCCTATTGACTCAGCCCATAATCCCTATTTCTTGAGTGCTTAGTTTTTTCGCGAGCGACTATTTCACTGCGATGCGGCTACACTCATTTGTTCTTTCATAGGAGAAAAAAATGAAACGTTTGTTAGTGATTGCCGCCGCCGCTTTAACTCTGGTGGCGCATGCTCAAAATTTCCCGGGCACCAAGCCAATCTCAATTGTGGTTCCCTTCGCTGCCGGAGGCCCCACCGACAAAGTAGCTCGTGACCTGGGTGTTGCCATGACCAAGACCTTGCCAGGCAGCAATTTTGTGGTGGAAAACGTGGCCGGTGCTGGCGGCACGATTGGTGCAAGCAAGGTGGCACGCGCCAACCCCGATGGCCATTCTTTGCTGTTGTTTCATATCGGCATGGCCGCTACGCCAGCCCTGTATCGCAAACTTTCTTACAAGCCGCTCGAAGACTTTGAGTTCTTGGGCATGGTCAACGATGTGCCCATGACTTTGATTGGGAAGCCTCAGTTGCCCGCCAACACTTACCGCGATTTTGAAAACTACATTCGTGCCAACGGCGGTAAGTTGAACATTGCCCATGCGGGCTTAGGTTCAGCCTCGCACATTTGTGGCATGTTGTGGCAAGCGCAGTTGCAGACCAAAGAAGCCATGACCACCATTCCTTTTGGCGGTACGGCACCTGCAATGAACGCACTGCTGGGCGGTCAGGTCGACGTGATGTGCGATCAAACCACCAACACCACTGCGCAAATTGAGTCGGGTCGTGTCAAGGCTTTTGCGGTCACAACGGCCAAGCCCCTGTCCGATCACAAATTACTCAAGCACTACCCCTCTTTGCAAGAAATGGGCATGAAGGGTTTTGACCTCACAATTTGGCACGGTCTTTATGCCCCTAAGGGTACACCCGCTGCCATTACAACTGCCTTGAATGAAGCCCTGAAAAAAGCTTTGAAGGACCCTGAGTTCATCAAGAAGCAAGTAGACCTGGGTGCTTTGGTTGTCACTGACAAGCGAGTCGAGCCAGCAGAACACAAAAAGTTTGTGGCTGCAGAAATTCAGAAAATCAAGACCGCCGTTGACGCCAGCGGTAAGTACGCTGACTGATAAAGGCTTGGCACTGATCTTCAGTTGAATGAGCGAGCAGCGCCAAGCAGTGCTGGCGATTCTGGTGCATTGATGACCCACACAGGAATGTCTTTGAGGTAAGTGCTAAAGCGGCCCTTGGCTTCAAAGCGGTCTCTGAAGACAGAGGTCTCAAACCAGCCTAACCACCGAGGCACAATGCCACCGCCCAAGTAAACGCCGCCGCGTGCACCCAAGGTGAGTGCCAAGTCGCCCGCCACCGATCCCAAGAAGCCTGCAAACATTTCAATGCATTGGTAGGCCAGTGGATCTTTGTCTTGTAAGGCCCTGGCCGTAATTTCTGCCGCGCCCGTCACGTCGATGGGTGCTTGTTTTTGCAATTGACGCAATGCCAAATACAAGTCGACCAAACCGGGGCCAGACAAAATACGTTCAGCCGACACATGCCCGTAGCGTTGTCGAATAAGTTCAATCACGCGGTATTCAATTTCGGTTTGCGCTGCCAAGGTGGTGTGGCCCCCTTCCCCCGCAATAGCAACCCAGTGATCGTTTTGATCTGTAGGTAATAAGCCAGAAACGCCCAAGCCAGTACCCGGCCCAATGAGTGCCTTGGGCGAAAAAGTCGGTGCGCTTTTTCCACCCACTTGGACCAAGTGCTCCAATGGAATAGAGGGCAGTGCCAGGACCAATGCGGTGAAGTCATTGATGACCTTTAACCGCGCCAATCCCAATCGGCTTTGCATTTCAGAAATAGAAAACGACCAATGGTGATTGGTCATGCGGACCAGATCACCGGTGATGGGGGTCGCAATTCCCAAAGCACAAGCAGTCGGTGCGGGTAGTTGCTTCAGGTCGAGATAAGCGCGAACAGCAGCTTCAAGTGATGCGTGCGCTGTACAGGGCAAAACCAGAACATGCTCGATGCCACTGTGGGGGCTTGCCTGCCAACCAAACCGGGCGTTGGTGCCACCTACATCGCCTAATAAACGGGGGAAAGTGTCAGTCACAAATTCAACCTCACATGAATTAATTGACGAACTGCTCCGAACCCACAATGCCCAACTTGTTCAGGCCTAAGCGTTGCGCGCTGGCCATCACCAGAACCACGGCTTCGTACTTGGCCTTGGCATGTGAGCGAATGTGCAACTCGGGCTGTGGCTGAATGGCGGCAGCTTCAAGTAGTTTGGTTTCCAAATCGGCGCGACCTGAAACAGGTTTGCCGTTCCAATAGATCACGCTCTTTGCGTCCACATCAATCTTGATCACCACGGGGTCTATCTTTTTAGTCGGCGGCGTGGAGACGGGCATGTCCAAATTCACCGAGTGCAACTGAGCTGGAATGGTGATGATCAACATGATCAGCAGCACCAACATCACGTCAATCAAGGGCGTGGTGTTGATCTCCATCATCACTTCGGGCTCGTCATTTCCTGAGCCTGAG
>CAIMUZ010000203.1 GCA_903844775.1 uncultured Burkholderiales bacterium
CACATTCAAGTCTTGTTGCTCACACTGTTCTTCCGTCACTTCCCCAAGTTGATTGAAACCGGCAATGTGTTTGTGGCGCGCCCACCCTTGTTCCGTGTGGATGCGCCGGCGCGTGGCAAAAAACCAGCGGCCAAGATGTACGCATTGGACGAAGCTGAGATGCAAAGCATCTTGGACAAGCTGCGCAAAGACGGTGTGCGCGAGGGCGCATGGAGCATCAGTCGATTCAAAGGCTTGGGCGAAATGAGTGCCGAGCAATTGTGGGAGACCACACTCAACCCCGATACTCGGCGTTTGTTGCCTGTGCAATTAGGTACTTTGGATTTTGCGCAAACCGAAAGTTTGATCACTCAATTGATGGGCAAGGGCGAAGCGGCAGCGCGCCGCGAATTGATGGAATTGCACGGTGATGACATTGAAGTCGATATCTGAAATGAAGATTTAAATTGAACAGACCATGAACGATCAACCGACCTTAGACCTTCAAAAAAGCGAGTCCGATGACTCGCTGAATTTGGCCACGTATGCGCAGCGCGCTTACCTTGAATATGCATTGAGCGTGGTCAAGGGTCGTGCTTTGCCCGATGTGTGCGATGGCCAAAAACCTGTGCAACGACGTATTTTGTATTCCATGTCTCGCATGGGCTTGGGCTTCTCGGGTGCCACGGGCGCCAAGCCCGTCAAAAGCGCTCGCGTGGTCGGCGATGTGTTGGGCCGCTTCCACCCACATGGCGACCAAGCTGCTTACGATGCACTGGTCCGCATGGCGCAAGACTTCAGCCAACGCTACCCCCTTATTGATGGCCAAGGCAACTTTGGCAGCCGCGATGGCGATGGCGCCGCGGCCATGCGTTATACCGAAGCACGTCTTTCCAAAATCACCACTTTGTTGTTGGACGAGATTGACCAAGGCACCGTCGATTTCATTCCCAATTACGACGGCTCCACAGAAGAGCCGCGCCAGTTACCAGCCCGTTTGCCGTTTGTGCTGATGAATGGCGCCAGCGGCATTGCGGTGGGTTTGGCCACTGAGATTCCCAGCCACAATTTGCGTGAAGTGGCGGATGCATGCGTGGCCCTCATCAAGTCGCCCAAGCTGACCAACGAAGAATTGTTTGCTTTGGTCCCCGGCCCTGACTATCCAGGTGGCGGCCAAATCATCAGCCCTGCAGCCGACATTGCCGATGCCTATCGAACAGGACGCGGCTCGCTGAAAGTTCGTGCACGCTGGAAAATTGAAGACATGGCGCGCGGACAATGGCAATTGGTGGTCACTGAATTGCCGATTGGTGTGAGCTCGCAAAAAGTGTTGGAAGAAATTGAAGAGTTGACCAACCCCAAAGTGAAGGCGGGAAAGAAGGCTTTGAGTGCAGACCAAATGCAACTCAAGGCCAGCATCTTGTCTTTGCTAGACGTGGTGCGCGATGAGTCCAGCAAAGATGCCGCAGTGCGTTTGGTGTTCGAACCTAAAACCA
This sequence comes from uncultured Burkholderiales bacterium, assembly GCA_903844775.1. GTDB lineage: Bacteria > Pseudomonadota > Gammaproteobacteria > Burkholderiales > Burkholderiaceae_C > Limnohabitans_A. The sequence continues at coordinate 1,476 of CAIMUZ010000203.1, forward strand.
GCCGCATTGAGCAACAAGAATTGATCACGGCTTTGCTGGCGCATACCAGTTTGGAAACATCCTCTCCCATCAACATGACCTCGGTCGGCATTGATGGCAAGCCAGTGCAAAAGTCATTGCGCCAAATGATGCTGGAGTGGATTACCTTCCGCCAGCAAACCATTGTGCGACGTTCTGAGCATCGCTTAGGCAAGGTGATGGATCGCATCCACATTTTGGAAGGTCGTCAACTGGTTTTGCTCAACATTGACGAAGTGATTGCCATCATTCGTCAAAGCGACGAGCCCAAACAAGCTTTGATGGCGCGCTTTAAGTTGAGTGAGCGTCAAGCCGAGGACATTCTCGATATTCGCCTGCGTCAATTGGCCCGTTTGGAAGGCATCAAGATTGAGCAAGAGTTGAAAGAGTTGCGCACCGAGCAAAAACAACTCGAAGAAATTTTGGCCAATCCCACTTCGCTCAAACGCTTGATGGTGAAAGAGATTGAGCAAGATGCCAAAGCTTTTGCGGATCCACGCCGCACTCTCATTCAAGAAGAAAAGAAGTCTGTGGCAGAAGTGAAAGTGGTGGACGAGCCTGTCACGGTGGTAGTGTCGCAAAAAGGGTGGGTGCGAGCCCGCCAAGGGCATGGCCATGATGCAGGTAGTTTTGCATTCAAGGCGGGTGACGGTCTGTATGGCACTTTTGAATGCCGCACTGTAGATACTTTATTGGCCTTTGGTACTGCGCAAAAGGGCAGTGGCCGTGTTTATTCGGTGCCTGTTGCTTCGCTGCCGGGAGCGCGAGGTGATGGGCAACCTGTCACCACGCTCATCGAATTGGAAGCAGGAACACAGATCGTGCATTACTTTGCAGGACCTGCAACGGCCAAGCTTTTGCTTTCAAGTTCCGGTGGCTATGGTTTCATGGCCACGGTTGACAACATGCTTTCGCGCCAAAAAGGCGGTAAAGCTTTCCTCACTGTGGGTGAAGGCGAATCGGTCTGCGCGCCCTCTCATGTGTCGGGTTCAAATGCCACGCCGCAACCTGGCGCTTCAGTGATGCCCGCTGCAACCCATGTGGCCTGTGCTTCCAGTGGTGGCCGCATTCTGACATTTGAAATCAGCGAACTCAAGCTGATGGAGAAGGGCGGTCGTGGTTTGATGCTGATTGATTTAGAAGCCAAAGACTCTTTGGCTGGTGCGGCTGCTTATACCCGCAGTGTGAAGCTTACGGGTATCGGTCGCGGCGGCAAAGACCGGGAAGAAACTTTGGAAATCAGAAGCCTCAACAACGCTCGTAACGCAAGAGCACGCAAAGGGAAGGCGGCTGATTTAGGTTTCAAACCGACACAGATTGTTCGAGTTGAATAAAACAAAGCTCAGTGAAGTACCTCGACAAAGCACCTTTCAAGGTGCTTTGTTGTTGGGCCAGTAAAGAGCCTAGCGTTTGGGCGCGAAATGCATTCGTGGCACAAATTGATACGTTGAGCGCCAGCAAGTGGCGAGCAGTTCTTCGGGGCCATGTCTGTGTGTTAGTTTTTTGCGAAGACGCGACACACAGACTTGCAAACGTTTGTTGTTGTAAAAGTCTGAGAGCCCCCAAATGGCCATCTCAAGAGCGTCGCTTCGCAGTGCTTGCTCTGGTGCCATGGCCAATTGGGTTAACAGAACTGTTTCCATAGCGGTTAAACCAATGGCATTGTTGGCCGGTCCGGTGAGCAGGGCCCGGACGGGGTCAATCGTCCATCCGTACTGAAGCGTCCTGGGCAATCTGGCTGCCAAGCGCTGAATAATGGCGATCAGCTCAGTTGGATTGAAAGGCTTGCTGAGACAAACGTCTGCGCCTGCTGCAATGGCGGCAATGCGTTCATGAGGTTCAGCTGCGGGGGCAATCATGATCACTCTGAGTTCAGGGTGCTTGGCCAACTGTCCAGCCAGTGTCAGTCTTTGCTCTCCCAGCGTGTCGGCATCTAAAACAACAACGTCGATGGTCTGATGTTGTTTTTGGGCCATGAAGCCATCTGGATGATCGCAATGCAGGCCTTTCATTCCCGCGCTGTGAAGGTGTGACAGCACTTGCTCCGCCAAATAAGGGTCTTGTTCGACGAAGCTGACACAAAGTGGTTTCATGGCGGATGTCCTTTTGTAATTGTTAACTTAAGAATTCATCCTAACTTGTTTTGTATACACTTATGCGTTATTTATAACTAATAATTCCTCAAATAAGAACACTTTATGAATTAAAAAATAACATTTCCCCTCTGTAAACTGCGTTTTTTGCATTCGCTTGCTTAAAACTTGCAAATTAAGCCAATGTGGCAAATTCGATGAATTTAGATCGTGCTTCGTCTGAAAGGCTTCTGAAATGCGCCACAGGTCAGCCGATTTCAGCGATCAATTCAATTTCAACGCATGCGCCCATGGGCAATTGAGCCACGCCAAAAGCGCTGCGGGCATGGACCCCCTTATCACCCAAGACTTGCCCCAATAACTCACTGCATCCGTTGGTCACCAAATGCTGCTCTGTAAAGTCCGGGGTTGAGTTCACCAAGCTCATCACTTTGACAATTCGTTTGACCTTGTTCAGGTCGCCGACCGCGGCATGCAGCGTTCCCAATAAATCAATGGCCACTGCACGCGCAGCAGCTTGACCTTCGGGTGTCGTCATATTTTTCCCAAATTGGCCCGTCCAAACTTTTCCATCTTTTTTAGAAATATGGCCACTGATAAAAACGAGATGGCCTGTTTGGACAAATGGCACATACGCTGCGGCAGGTGTGGCCACAGGGGGTAAGGTAATTTGAAGTTCTTCGAGGCGTTTATAGATGGTCATAAAGGGTTTCGTATAGGTCAGGTTGTCAAAGTTTGAAAGGGTCGCGACGAATCGAAATCTTACCAAGATTCTGTGCAACGTGAATGCACATCAATGCAAGCAAGTGCAACAGCGGCTGCATCGAATCTGCAATTGGGCTACCTAAACTGGCCATAGCCGCGCCATGGTTGGCCAAGCAGAAAGGCTCAACATGTTGCAAAGGGCGCCTTGGCTGGTGTGGGGCTGGTTGTTGGGCACTGGCATTCAACTGCAACAGTCAGCTATTTGGCCCGTTCAATGGGTCTTGGGAGTAGGATTTTTAGGCATGGTGCTGCTTGTGTGCGGCACTCAGTTTCTTCAGCTTCATGGCCGTTTGACACGGGGTAACAGTTCGAATGTCTTGGCGTTTTTTGTGCTCAGCATGGCTTCTTGCTCGATGGCCCTTGCAGTGGTCAACGCAAGATGCATCATTCAAGCGCAAGACGCACTGTCACCAGCTTTGGAAGGCGTTGACCTGAGTATCAAGGGAATGGTGTCTTCTTTGCCTCAACGAGGGCCGCTGGGAATTCGTTTTCAGTTCAAAGTCAATGCGGCCAATCGGACAGACAATTCAGCGAGCGTTAAAGTGCCCGCGCACCTTGATTTGGCATGGTACAACCCCGATCTCAGGTCTTCTCAATCATCTGGCATGGCCTTGGAAAGTCAAGCTTGGGATGTGCTCGAAGCGGGGGATCAATGGCAGTTCAATGTCAGACTCAAAGCACCGCATGGAACTTTGAATCCAGGTGGCTTCGACTATGAATTGTGGCTTTGGGAGCAAGGCTTGGGCGCAACTGGCATGGTTCGCACTGGCAAGCGTGATGCAGTGCCTCAAAAACTCAGTGCATCGTGGCGCTATCCGGTAACGCAAGCGCGGCAGAGGGTTCGGGCGCAAATAGACCGTGCGTTTTCGGGTGGCGATTCAAATCAACGCCGCATGTCCGGCATCATCGCTGCCTTGGTCATGGGCGATCAAGCAGCGTTGACAAAAGCAGATTGGGACGTTTTCAGGGCCACAGGCGTGGCCCATTTGATGAGTATTTCTGGCTTGCACATTACCCTGTTTGCATGGGTCGCTTCAGCCTTGATTGGATTTGTTTGGCGTTGGTCTGCAGGACAAACGAATTGGTTTTGTCTGCGCTGGCCAGCACCCTATGCAGGGGCATGGGGCGGTGTGATCTGCGCCACTTTGTATGCCTTGTTCAGTGGCTGGGGGTTGCCTGCGCAGCGCACGGTGGTCATGTTGATCGTCGTGAACTTTTTGCGTGTCAAAGGAGGGCAGTGGCCATGGTTGTGGGTCTGGGGGGCGGCACTGTGGTGGGTCGCATTGTGGGACCCGTGGGCTTTATTGCAGGCTGGATTCTGGTTGAGTTTTGTGGCGGTGGGTGTCTTGTTGGTAAACGATTCTCGGCGATTTCAGGGCGGCGCTCATTTGAAGGATGTTGACTTTGAAACCGGACATCAATCGTTCTTTGAGAAATTAGGTCTCAACAGGGTTGCACCTGTTTTGGCTGCAATCTTTCGCTTGCTGAGAGAGCAGTGGGTGGTGACGTTGGCATTGACGCCGTTGTCGATTTTTTTCTTTGGTCAAATTTCTGGGGTTGGCTTGCTGGCCAATTTAGTCGCTATTCCCTGGGTGACTTGGGTTGTTACGCCATTGGCCATGGCAGGGGTGGTCTGGTCGCCCCTGTGGCATATTGCGGCATGGGCACTCCAACCTTTGTTGTCCATTTTGAATTTCATGGCCACTTGGCGTTGGGGTATTTGGAGTCTACCCTTGCCGCCCCTTGCCCTCATTGTTTTGTCAATACTGGGTGGACTTTTGCTGTTGCAAAAGTGGCCATGGACTTTGCGTTTTTGGGGTTTGCCATTCATGTTCCCAGCGTTGATATGGCAGATGCATCAACCTGCTTGGGGTCAATTTGATCTGTGGGCAGCGGATGTAGGACAGGGCAGTGCCGTGTTGCTCAAGACCCGTCATCACACCTTGCTTTATGACGCTGGCCCGCAATATTCCGAAGAATCTGACGCAGGTCAACGCGTCTTGGTGCCATTGATGACGCGAATGGGCGTGCACTTGGACAAGCTTATCTTGAGCCACCGCGACCTCGACCATACGGGGGGTGCCGCCTCTGTTTTGAGCGCTCAAAAGAGCGCCGATTTATTGACATCATTGGAAGCTGACCACTCTCTCACCCAGTTTCGGAATGCACAGAGGTGCGAGGCTGGACAGAAGTGGGAGTGGGATGGGGTTCGATTTGAAATTTTGCATCCCCAACCATCGGATTACGAAAGGATGGCTTCAACAAACTCATTGAGTTGTGTCTTGCGAGTTGATGCGAAACAAGTTGCATTGTTAGACCCGACTCATGATGCGCATGATGCGCACGAGGGCAGTGCCTTGTTGACGGGGGACATTGAGGCGTCACAAGAGTTTGAATTGCTCCAAGCCAATGCACTTCAACAGGTTGATTTTCTTTTGGTGCCCCACCATGGCAGCCAAACATCATCGACAGTGATATTTGTTCAGACCTTGAAGCCGAGTTGGGCCATGGTGCAGTCGGGATATCGAAACAGATACGGACATCCTGCGCCACACGTTGTGGCACGCTATGCAGCGCAAGGCGTGCCGGTGATACAGTCGGCTGCTTGCGGCGCCGCCTATTGGAAAAGCACCGCACCTAAGGAATTGACTTGCGAGCGCGAACTGCGACGTCGGTATTGGCATCACAAATGACCTTAAGGCCATTTATGCCGTCAAAATTATTTGATCATTTCGGGGGCGAAAAATCGCGGTAAAAACAGCACGATGTCGGGAAACACAATGATGGCTAACAGTACGACCAACATGGGAATCAACATGATCATGGTGTCTTTGATCGCAAAGCTGATGGGTACTTTGGCAACAGCACACGAGATCATCAGGCACATGCCATAGGGCGGCGTGATGAGTCCAAAAGCCAAAGAAACAATGCCCACAATGGCAAAGTGCACAGGATGCATGCCCACTGATTCAGCCAAAGGCTGCAAGGTAGTGCCCACAATAATGATGGCAGGAATGGCGTCTAAGAAGCAGCCCACCACCAAAAAGGCGCCAGCGATTAAGAGACCAACACCAATGACACCCAGCCCCCAGTCTGTCACATTGGCCAGAAGTGCTTTGGGTATCTGATAGTAGGCCAGCAACCAGCCAAAGACCGATGCGGTGCCGACACAAAATAATGCGACGGAGCTGAGTTTGCCTGTGTCCACAATGGCTGCCATGAAACTTTTCCAGTTCATTTCCCGGTAGAAAAGCATTGACAGCACTGCCGCATACAAAACCGCGACCGCTGCAGACTCCGTCGCTGTGAAAAGGCCAACCAATATACCGCCCACAATGATGACGGGTGTCAGCATGGCGGGTATAGACACGATGGCGGCCTTGTATATTTCCGTTAAATTGGCGCGAGGATAGACTGGGTAATTGCGTTTTTTGGCATAGGCGTGGACCGTGGCCATTTGGGCCAGTCCGATCAACAAGCCCGGCACAATGCCAGCCAAGTACATCGCACCGATGGACGTTGAAATAACCCCACCCCAAACCACCATCAGAATCGATGGTGGAATGATTACGGCAAGCACGGCAGAAACTGCGGTGATGGCAATGGAGAAAGACAAGTCATAGCCTTCCTTGACCTGAGCTTCAATGAAGAGCTTGCCCTGGCTGGCCGCATCTGCGGTGGAAGAGCCTGAAATGCCAGCAAAGAAAACCGACAAGATCACGTTGATCTGTGCAAGTCCACCCGGAAAATGGCCCACCAAAGCGCGCGATAAGCGCATCAATCGGTCTGTGATCCCGCCACTGTTCATCAAATTGGCGGTGAGCAGAAAGAACGGTACCGCCAACAAAATGAAGGAGTTATAGGACTTGAACATTTCATTGAACAAGACCATGGGTGATAAACGGGGTTCCAAAATGAGCACAGGCAAAGAAGCGAGCCCCAGCGCAAAGGCGACAGGGACACGAATTGCCAGCAGCAAAAAGAAGCTGCCAAATAAAACCAGCGCCGCCATTGAGGGCGATAAAAGTGAAGAGCTCAAATCACGGACCCCTGGTTAGAACTTTCGCTGATGTCGCTCGCATTGAAAATGTGATCTAGCATAAAAACAATCCATAAAAAACCGGCGATGGGCCATGCAATGAAGATCCACCACATGGGCATGTCGGCCAACTCAGAAGTTTGATTCCAGCCAAACTTTGTGAACTCTATACCCCAGTAGAGAATGACTGCAGAAAAAATCAACATGGCTGTTTGGCTCATGCGCAGCAACACATGGGTGGCACGGGGTGAAAGCTCAGGCAAAAAATCAACATCAAAGTGAAGACGCTCGCGCACCCCCAGCGTGGCACCAAGCATGATGAGCCAGACAAAAAAGAAACGACTCATTTCCTCGGTCCACATGTAACGAGGAATCAATTCGGTGAAGCGGGAAAAAATTTGAAGACTGACAGGAATGATCAAAAGTAACACTGTCGTGATGAGCAAAAAATGAAGCACTCGATCTATGAAAGAAAGGATTTTTTGCATTGGCGATCCAGAGATGAAAAAACAACGGGCAACCCGAGGTTGCCCGATTGACCTAATTCAGTTTTATTTCAAACTGTTGATTTTGGCGAAAATTGCATCGGCGCCCACTTCTTTGGCGTAGGCCGCCATGACAGGGTCAACCAGTTTTTGCATTTCAGCACGCTGTGTAAAGGGCACCTGCTTTAATTTACCTTCTTTGGCGTATTTGTCGAGCTTGGCCTGATCTTCAGAGGACTCAATTTGTCGACCATAAGCGCCGGCCTCTTTACCCGCCTTGATGATGGCATCTTGTAAATCTGCAGGTAATTTTTTCAAGGTTTTGACAGAGAAGCACAAGGGGCGAATGGTGATGGCGTGGCGTGTCATCAAGATGCTAGGGGCTACTTCGAAAAACTTCATGGCTTCTACGCCAGCCGCTTCGTTTTCACCAGCATTGATCACACCGTTCTGGATGGCGTTATAGACCTCGTTGTAAGCAATCACAGTAGGCGCCATGCCCACAGCGGCGAAGGTGCGGCTCCAGATGGGCGCGCCTTGAACGCGTACTTTCAGATTTTTGAGATCAGCCAAGTTGCCCGCTGGCTTGTTGGAGAAAATATTGCGAACACCGCCGCCCGCATAGCCAATCAAACGGACTTCGGCTTTTTGCTCGACTTCATCGGCAATCGGCTTGAGTAAGTCTTGGTCTAGCACTTTGTTCCAGTGATTCAAGTCACTGAACAAAAAGGGCGCATCAATGAAAGGCGCTGCTTTTGAGAATGTAGACATGTGAGCAGGGGAAACAATGGCGTAATCAACCGCTTTGCCTTGGTTCATGTAGGCGAAGTAATCCTTTTCAAGGCCCAGCTCGCTGTTTTTGTGCAAGACAAAATTGATGGGCTTGCCATAATATTTTTTGACCAATTCTTCAAATCGGACCATGGCTTTGGTGAACGCGTGGTCATCGCCAAACTGGGAGGCACCATGGAGCGTAATAGGAGCTTGCTGTGCATGTGCGCTTAAGGCCATGACTGAAGAAAAAACAATGCCAAGAAGAGGCTTCAAAAAGTTCATGTTCATGTCTCCTGATAAGTTTTGATCATAACAACGTCTAAAAGTTGCTTCCTAAACTTTAGGTTAAAGTCTTTCAAATACTCTTGGGGTAAACCATGGGTCGAAAAAAAAGTGTCACCAAAGTGTCCTGAGGCGCTGGTCGTCAAATTCGCTGAAGTGATACCTTTTAAGGAGGCCCAAAATTAACAGAGGCACTTGTTCAGCCTACCATTGGCAAGTGATTTAGGTGGCATTTAGATTGATTACAAGAAAGCGAATCATGAAGCACATCGGATTTATTGGCGCATCAGGTTTGAATTTTGGGCTTTATAACGCCTCAAAAGATTTGCGGTACTACGTTCATCTCACCGAAAGTGTGAAGATGCCATCGCAAGCGCAGATGAATCCAGTCAAAATTAACAAGGCTAGCTGACATGGCACCTCAAATGGTTTTTGCGTTGGTAGGTTTGGGTCCGGCAGCGCTTCCGCATCTGCGCAGTTTGCAAGACTTGATGGACCGCATTGAATTGCGATATGCGTATGCGCGTCAGCCTCGTGCTGACCGAATTCACCCATACTCAGGCCCTGTCCGTTTGACGGACTCCCTTGAACTTATTTTGCAAGATCCTGAGGTTCACGCGGTCATCGTCGCTACGCCACCGTCCACACATCTCGATATTTGTCAGCGTTGCTTTGCTGCTGGAAAGCACGTCTTGCTTGAAAAGCCACTTGAACTCAATTTGGAGAGATCTGCGCGTTTGGTTGAATTGGCGGCTCAAGCACGTCTTCAACTGGGGGTGGTTCTGCAACACCGTTTCCGTGAAGCTTCGCAAGTTTTGCAAAAGTTATTGGTCGATGGCCGCTTGGGTGAAATTCAGGCTGCATCCGTTCGCGTGCCATGGTGGCGTTCACAAGCGTATTACAACGAGCCAGGAAGAGGCACGCTTGCCCGAGATGGTGGGGGTGTGTTGCTAACGCAGGCCATTCATACCTTGGATTTATTTCGATCACTTGTCGGGATTCAGTCTGTCAAATCGGCCGTGGTTCGTCAAACACGATTGCACCAAATGGAAACAGAAGACCATGTAAGCGCACTTCTGGTGTTAGGCAATGGCGCGCCTGGCGACTTGATGGCCACCACCGCCATGTATCCTGGCTTTCCAGAAACGATTGACATCATTGGCACGCTGGGCAGTGCCAGATTGACGGGGGCAAGCCTTCAGGTGACCTTCCTAGAAGGTGCGCCTCTGAATATCAGCAGCGAGGGCGGCACAGGAAGTGGCGTCAATCTCATGGATTTTTCTCATGAGCCCCACCGAGCGCTGTTGACCGAATTCATGGATGCCATCGTAGAGAATCGTGAACCCAAAGTGAATGGCCGTGATGCGCTGGCAACTCAAACATTGATTGTTGAACTGCTCAGGGTTGGCGCCTCATAACAGAGCTTGTCAATGTGCAGGGTTGTAGAATTAGTTTGAAATTTTGAATCACAGGTAAGGTCATTGAATCAAGTCTTAGCCGAATTGAATGGCCAGCAAATTGTTTCTGGACTGAACGCTGTCATTGGCGACGAAGGCAGTGGCAAAACGCGTTTTCTGCGTCAGTTGTGTGAAGAACGCCCTGATGCCTTATGGCTAGATACTCGGTTACCAGAGCACGATCAAACCACCCCTGAAGAATTCTGGACGCTGCTCAAAAGCGAGCACACTCAGTGGAATGATGGCTTGTGCAAACAATTGAGCTTGGCGCTTGACCTCCATGATCACTTGGGCAAGCAGTTGTTCATGCTCTCGACTGGAAGTCGGCGCAAAGTTGCCCTGATTGCCTTGCTGGCCAGTGGTTCTCAATTCATCTGCCTAGATCAGCCTTTTGTGGCGTTGGATCAAGCTTCGATCACAGTGCTTTGTGACTTTTTAAACGACATGGCCGATGATCCTTCGCGTGCCTGGTTGGTAGCCGATTACGAAGCTAACGCGAGACTTGACTGGGGCTCTGTGATTGCTCTGTCACTGAACTAATGGAAGCGCACTACTCTGAATTGCGCTTAGATGCAAAGGACTCACCAAGTTCAATGACCGCTATTGCGAGTTAACTGCTTTTGGTGTGAAAAGAGACATGGGCGGCGATTGGGCCATAGCCTGTCAAGCAAGTTGAGAATTTTGCTATCCGATGACAGAAGTTATTGGCAAGTACGGTGTTTCAGGCGGTAGAAATTTATGGCCAATGACTTTCGTCTTTTGGTGGAACTTCAAAAAAAACAGCCCGTAAAAACGGGCTGTTTCCTAGAGACTCAAGTTCACCTTGTTGCTCTCTGGACCGTCTGAATTTGTCGATTATTGCGATCATACGATCTGATCCAAATTTCACGATAAGCACTCAATGCTTTCGTGCCGGCTGGTTTGGTGGCGTCATAACGTCCATTATCGTAGGTCGCGTAATCGTACCCGTACCAATCTTCAGAAAGCGTGAAAGAGCCTTCAGTAGTGCCACGCGACACAGCAAAACTGTCAGAGAACGTGGCGGTACCAATGCGACCATTGGTTGAATTGAACCACCCCCCCGAATCCAATGCGGTCAATTCCTTCTGCATCAGCTGGAATGGACCACTTGGCCTGGACTGCAGTGCCTTTGGTAATCGTTGCTTTACCTTCTGTCAAATATGCTGTTGCCATCGAAGCGTCGATGCCACGAAACAGCTCGTTGCCCGTGTATTGCGCATCAAGAGCCTTAGCGCTTTTAGAAACGAAAGTCATTGCACCCAAAATTCGAGTGTGTTCAATTTGTGCTGTAGCAAAAAAGTTTGTTGCATTTGTAGCCGAATTAACTGTCGTTGAAAAACTGGTGTAAGCAGAACTCGCAGTTGCTTCGCTGTAGGCGGTATCTACAAACATATAAAAAGTGTATCGGATTTCTTTTGGATCCTTGTAGGCCGCCAGGAAGTCAGCACGCTCGGTAGAAGAGACGAAATTACTTCGCTTATCTGGGCTGCACCAACCACTGACATTATTAATAGTGGTATTGGCTGCAGGGCACGAAGTGCGTGTCAGCGAAGTCGGGTACTGATCCGTAAGGTTTGCATAGGCTTTGGGCAAATACGTGCTGTCTGCGCCTAATTTTGCACCATCAATGGTCATGGCGTTGTTCGTACTTGCAGAAGCTACTTCGGAACTGCCTGCTGTGTGAGTAAATTTGCAATCTTTCAGCAATTGCAGTCGATCAGCTGGATTATTCTTGGGGTCAAAATCGGTTGGATATTTAATACGAACCGCACTGTAATCTCGGCGGGCTGTTAAGGCACTGTGTGGTGGAACCATTAACACGCCACCTTTGGGGTTGTTGATGTCGTGCTGAACGCCGTTTTGCAAAAGAGGACCCGTGACCCAAGCGCAAAGAAGCTTTGGTAAAGGTTGTCCTGTTTGTGAATCGCCGGTGAAATTAAACTCAGCGTAACGCCCAGTGGGTGAGCTAGGCACGAACGTTGGATCAATGCCTATGCGCAAACGGCCCTCTACAAAATTACTGTTGCCATTGCTGTCCAGAACTTTAGTGAACTGCGGCTGAACAGTGATATCAAATCGTCTTTGAGTACCTCTGAACATCAAATTATTGTCAATTTTTGCGAAAACTTCTGGTCGCGTGTAAGTGACTTTATTTTTATCAAACAAATGGATGTTGTAGACGTACACATGTTTGTCGCCTGGCCAGGGAACAGTATTGTTGGTTGTGTCGATGACATATGACGGCACCAGCATCAATTCGGTTTTCTCATCGAAGTCGGGATTGGAAAAGATATCAACCCATCGTTGGCCATAGGTAGTACCGTTCGACAAATAGTCGGTTGCCAAGTTTTCAGAGCAATTGGCATGTAGGGTGTTAGGCGTATAAATTTTTCGCCCTGCTGCTGTTGTTGTGTAGCTCAAGCGCTGAGCAACGGGTAATCGAAAACATTTCATTAACCCGCTTGTAATCGTTTGAACAGTGCTGGGTGTTGGTGGCGCGATGCCCACAGCCAATGCGGTTGGCGTTGCACTGGCTGTGATGCCTACTGATGCAACAGATGAGTTGCTGTCCGTCAAGGGTACAAACTTATTGGTAACTTGCACACCGTTGGAATTGTAATCAATAGAGACACGATCAAGTACTGAATCAATGCCTGTTCCGTCTGCCGCAAATACTCCTCCAATGGGATTGAATGAGCTTGCAGAGACGTTTGCTTGTGCCATTAAATTTGCCAACGTAGCGGCAATCTTGTCAATGGCCGCCCTGATGCTGTCTTCAGTGATGGAGGTGGCAGTCAGAGTTTTGGGGTCATACGAACCATTCGAACTGAGCAAGGCACTCACTGCTGTGGTCAATTGGGTCACGTTTGCAGTGCCATTTGGCGATGTTGCAACAGAATGCAATTCGATTTGTTTATCTCCAAGTAGTTTCGTCACAGTGATGACGAAGGGCGCTTTCAAACCTGTTGTATTGATGCTGTAAGCCCCAGTAGCATCGGTTTCTACAATTGTTACTGTTCCGTTAGCGTCCACCACTTTGACTGTGGTGTAGGGCATCGCAGAACCAAGAGCTACCAGTCCTGAAAGTGATGTGGTGCTTGCACCCCCGCCGCCGCCGCAAGCCACTACCACTGCAGTTACGGCAGGTAGCAGCATTCACTTCATTATTTTTTTGAACATATTAGGCCTTTGCGTGAAGAAAATTACTTGAAATTCGTATTCCTACTTTACAGTCTAAATATTATTAATATAACAATTCAATCCTAGGGTTTTCCCTAAATAAATAAAGTTTAATTAAAAAATGCTTCAAAGCCTGATTGGCTGTCAATCGAACCAGGACCCGAGATTGGCGGGGGTCTATTTGCTCAGAAGCAATTTTTTGGGATTGATGGTGTTCACGCTTAAGTCCAATTAAGGCCTGCTTTGCACTTCCCGCGCCACCGCCTGGCCCAATTCAATCACCGCCATGGCGTAATAGCTGCTCCAGTTTAAAAAGCGTACTTTAATAGTAATTTACTGTGTTTTCTAACACTAAAGAGGGTGCCAAACACCGTCCGTAGTAGCCTCATTCACAGTGGTTAGATTGTGTTCAAGCCAAGCCATTAAAACACTGTGACAACTCCATTGTGATGGCCATGAGTTGGACATTGATCATGCCATTCGACTGCCATTGTGGGTGGTGCATTTGTAGCTAACCTTTCGGTGTGCTACTTTTTATGGGGGTTGAGTGGAGCGGGCAGTGGCACAAGCGTGACGATTTTTCACGCTG
>CAIMUZ010000204.1 GCA_903844775.1 uncultured Burkholderiales bacterium
AGGTCACTTGATAAGCCCCTGAAACCATTTCATAAATGGAACTGCCTTGCATTTGAATGGCATACAGCAAGACCAAGGCGCTGAACACCAAAACTGTCACCCGCATGGCCAACAAGGACTGTTTGTCACCCTGATGCGGGAAAAACTGTCGCCATATGTTTTCAGTGAAGGTGACGCTGGGTGCCAGCAAAGTGGCAGACGCGCACGACTTGATGGCCGATAACAAAGCGCCAAAGAACAGCACCTGCATGACAAATGGCATTTGGGTCATGACCAAAGTCGGCAAAACCTTTTGAGGATCTTCTTGAATGAGTTGAGCGGCCTGCTCAGGCATGATGATCAAAGCGCTGACCACCAAAAACATGGGCACAAACGCAAACAAAATATAGCAAATGCCGCCGATGATGGGGCCCTTGGTGGCGGCACTCAAACTGTTGGCAGACATCACGCGCTGAAAAACGTCTTGCTGCGGGATGGAACCAAACATGATGGTGATGGCAGCTGCCACAAAAAATAAAATGTCCTTCATGTTGGGCTCAGGCAAAAACTTGAAAAGGTCTTGGCTGACGGCCAAGGCGATCACTTTGTCGGCACCACCTGCTTGATCGCCCGCATACACCGCCAGCGTTGCCAAGCCGACCACCAAAATAATCATTTGCATGAAGTCTGTGATGGCCACGGACCACATGCCACCAAACAAAGTGTAGGCCAGCACGGAAACCACACCGATGGTCATTCCCAATGGCATGCTGATGACGCCACCTGATAACAAATTAAACACCAAGCCCAGGGCTGTGACCTGAGCTGAGACCCAGCCTAAATAGCTCACCATGATGATGATGGAGCAAATGACTTCTACTGAACGGCCATAACGCTCCCGGTAATAGTCGCTGATGGTGAGCAAATTCATGCGGTACAACTTGCCCGCAAAAAACAAGCCCACCAAAATCAAACAACTGCCCGCACCAAACGGATCTTCTACGACGCCGTTCAAACCACTGTTCACAAATTTAGCAGGAATGCCCAAGACTGTTTCAGAGCCAAACCACGTGGCAAAGGTGGTGGTCACAATCATGGCGAGTGGCAAATGCCTCCCTGCAATGGCAAAGTCTGCTGAAGTTTTAACGCGTTTAGCAGCCACCAAACCAATGGCAATGGTGACGAGTAGATAAGCAATGACCAATGTCAATAACACGACAACACTCCTTAAATTAACGAAAACCTTTCGAATGCTTGAAGCAAGATGAGGGTCGATACAAACCCGATGACCACATAGACAATGGCCTGCAACAATCTATTGGTTCGTTGTTGCTCTGCCAACAACGCATTGAGTTGATTTCGATCTCTTGAACTGTTTGATGAATGCTTTAAAAAGTCATGCATCAAGCGTGGCAACTGAGGCAATATCTTGGCGTATTGAGGGGCTTGCTCTCGCAATTGCTGGAAAAATCTTTTCGGTCCGACCTGATCAATCATCCACTGCTCTAAAAAGGGCTTGGCTGTGTTCCACAAATCGAGCTCAGGGTCTAGCTGACGGCCCAGCCCCTCGATATTGAGCAAGGTTTTTTGCAACAAGACCAACTGTGGTTGCACTTCCACGTTGAAACGGCGTGATGTTTGGAACAAACGCAAGAGCACCATGCCCAAGGAAATTTCCTTCAGCGGTCGGTCAAAATAAGGCTCGCACACGGAGCGAATGGCCGACTCCAATTCGTCCACACGGGTATGGCTGGGCACCCAGCCCGACTCGATGTGCAACTCGGCCACACGCTTGTAGTCGCGCCTGAAAAAAGCACTGAAGTTTTGCGCCAAATACTCTTTGTCATATTCAGTGAGGGTGCCCACAATGCCAAAGTCGAGGGAGATGTAGCGCCCTAAAGTGGCCGGCTCAATACTGACTTGAATATTGCCAGGGTGCATGTCAGCATGGAAAAAACCATCGCGAAATACCTGGGTGAAAAAAAGCGTCACACCGTCTTTGGCCAACTGCGGAATGTCCACACCCGCTGCGCGCAATGCATCCACTTGACTGATGGGCAAGCCCTTCATCCGCTCCATGACGATGACTTCGGGGTGACAGTAATCCCAATACATCTCTGGAATGAGTACCAAATTCAAACTCTGCATGTTCCGGCGAAGCTGCGCACCGTTGGCGGCCTCTCGAACCAAATCCAATTCATCGTGTAAATGTTTGTCAAATTCCGCCACCACCTCGCGCGGTTTGAGCCGCTTGCCATCTGCACTGATTTTTTCAAGCCAGCCGGCCATCATGCGCATCAGGTTCAAATCTTTTTCAATGGCATGCAACATGTTAGGGCGCAGTACTTTGACCGCCACCTCTTGGACCACACCGTCTTTGTTTTTCCACATCGCAAAATGAACCTGCGCAATGGAGGCGCTGGCCACAGGCACATGATCAAAGGACTCAAAGATCTCAGACACTGGCCGACCAAAAGCTCGCTCGATGGTGGCCACGGCGATGTCTGAACTGAAGGGCGGCACCCTGTCTTGGAGCTTGGCCAACTCAACGGCAATGTCGTCAGGCAATAAGTCTCTGCGCGTCGACATGACTTGTCCAAACTTCACAAAAATGGGGCCGAGTTGCTCAAGTGACAAGCGCAAACGCTCGCCGCGCGAGAGTTTGTAAACACGACCCAAGGTCAGCGCCTGAGAAAGAATTCTCAACAGCGGCTGCTTGAAGTTCGACAGCATTAACTCATGCAGACCAAACCGCCAGACAGTCCACACAATGAAAACGCCCCGAAAAATTCGGTTCATAGGGCAGTCCTGTGAAGATCGGCACCTGGTGCAGGTTTGCGAATAAATTGCTGCATGGCCTGAAAGGCTTGCCGACCCATTGACACCAAGGTATGGGCCGCTGCATCACCCATTAATTTCGACAAGTCTTCTTCAAAATCCCATCGAACATGGTCAATTAACCAGTTGACTTCGGCCGCCAACTGAACATCACCTTCGATGTGAACGCCTGGCTTTTCGCCTTTCAAAACCCCCGAAGCCATGGCCAGGGGGGAGGTCTCTGTGAGGCTTAATTTGAGGTCAAATTTTGGCTGGTTCACACGCTCTAACAGGCCTGCGGGTGTGGGTGAGAACTGAATGACTTTGTCTTGCCATTGCAATTGAATACACCGGCCCTTTTGACGCTTGAGCCTGCTTTGCGCTTCTGGTTCAGAGGCAATGACATGGTTCAAAAACAAAACCAAACGATTGATGGACTCGTCCATCACCCAAACGGGCGGCTGCGTGTGTGTGACGAATTGCTCGAGCGCTTCGCCCACGAAAGAAAAAGGGGACTGTGTTGCCATAGTCCCCAATTATTCCCGAAAGACTGACCCGTGCCAGCCCTTCTCTCAGAATGTCTTTAAATTATTGCAGGGCTTGTACGCCTGCAACCAGCCAGCCGCTGTTGCCATTTCTGAGTTTGGTCATGTTCCAAACTTCACGGAAAGGGCTTGGCGCAGAATCAGGCTCTTCACGAATGACGCCATTGAATTCAACACTGGCCATGTAAACCTCGGGCAACTCTTCAATGCCCAGCAACTGAGCGTCCAACTCAACCACTTCGGTTTTATTGGGCTGTCCGGGGAAATTAGCTTCACGCTCGGCCAATTGGCTGTTGATTTCAGAGAACATGCCATCGGTCATCATGGCCTTGAGCGAGCCCATGTCGGCGCGATCCCAAGATTCTTGCAGGGTGATGAAGTTTCGCTTGGCGGCCTCTACGAAGCTGACACTGTCGAAACCTTCTGGAACACCCCAGCTCTGCGAACCTTGAAACCCGGTGTGGGCGGCCGAACCTCCAATGGCGGATCCGATCATGGAACCACCCGCCTGAGGGTTGGCTGCTGGACTTGCGTCAAAACGGGTCTCTTGCGACTCCCAGGGACGCGCAGAAGCATCATTACCCACTTTTTCAGGGTTGTATTGGCGCAAGGTCGCAGGCGCCTCAGCAGATTGACCCGCACCTTGGTAGGCCAATCCATCTTGATTCGCCGCTGCGGATTTGCGTGAACGCAAGAAGTAGCCAATCACACCCACAGCAACCATGGCCAACAATGCAAACATCAACATATTGCCAAAGGCTTCACCCATGCCCAAGCTGCTCGCCAACCAGGCCAAACCCAGGCCAGCGGCCAAACCACCCAACATGGCGCCCCATGGGCGTTTAGCGGGTGCAGGGGCTGCGGCAGGAGCGGGTTTTGCGGGTGCAGCTGCTTGGCCAGGTGCGCCGGGCTTAACGGCCTCACGTTGCGTCACATTGCCAGACTGTTGTCCCACAGATTTTCCGCCGCCCATGCGTCGAGCCGCCTCAGCGTTCAAGGTGCTGAAAACCAAAACCAATGTAAAGATGAAGCCGAAAAATTTAGTCACTTTGTCTCCGAGAAGTTCAGAAAAAATAAATCAACATTTGATACCCAGATGCAAGGCTACCACCCCTGCACTCAAATTGTGAAATTCGGCATGTCCAAATCCGGCATTTTTCATAAGGGCTTTCAATTCCTCTTGCCCGGGATGCATCCGAATTGATTCGGCCAAATACCTGTAGCTCGAATCATCACCGGCCACCCACTGGCCCAATTTGGGCAGGATATTGAAGGAATACCAGTCGTATGCTTTTTCCAAGGGCTTGGCGACTTTTGAAAATTCCAAGATCAGCAACTTGCCGCCAGGTTGGAGCACACGGCACATTTCTTTCAAAGCCAAGTCTTTGTGCGTCATGTTGCGCAGGCCAAACGCCACGCTGACGACATTGAAATGATGGTCGGGAAAAGGTAATTTTTCGGCATCACAGACCATTGTGGGCAACACCACGCCTTCGTTCACCAGCCTGTCGCGCCCTGTTCGGAGCATGGCCTCATTGATGTCGGTGTGAACCACGCGGCCACTGGACCCCACTTTTTTAGAAAAGGCCAGGGCTAAATCGCCCGTTCCACCGGCAATGTCCAACACCTGATCGCCTTCTTTCAAGTTGGCCACTTGCACGGTGTATGACTTCCAAACCCTGTGCAGGCCAACCGACATGAGGTCATTCATGATGTCGTATTTGGACGCCACGGAGTCAAAAACGCCGCGAACATGCTTGGCTTTTTCTTGCTCATCAACGGTTTTAAAACCGAAATGCGTTGAACTCATGCTTCGAATGTCCTCAATGTGAATGGCCGCAAGACGCACCTGCGGCAACCGACATGTCATCATCTCGTTGCATGCCTGCAGCCTGTAATCGATGGGTGTATTGGGTCCAAAGGCTGTCTTGCTCAGCGCCCAATTTGTACAGGTAATTCCAAGAAAAAATACCCGTGTTGTGCCCATCCGAGAAAACGGGTTGGACTGCGTAATTGCCAACTTGGGTCAAGTCAACGACGTTCACAAGGCGCTTACCCGTTTGCAAAACCTCTTGTCCGGGCCCATGGCCTTGCACCTCGGCTGAAGGAGAGTAAACACGCATTAACTCAAAGGGAATCCGAAACGTTTGACCGTCGGAAAAGCTAATTTCCAGGACGCGACTTTTCTCGTGCAGCGTCAAAGCTTCTGGCGTTGGTGAGCCTGGTGTCAATCCGGCCATGAGGCAATCTTTCGTGAAACTGGGATCAAACCAACACGCGTTCAATGCCACCGGCATTGGCAGCGGCCACATACTCTGGCATCCATTGCTCGCCCAAAATGTGCTTGGCCATTTCCACCACAATGTAATCAGCTTCTAACAAGCCGTTTTGTAAGTCATCGCCAAAGCGTGTCAAACCTTGGAGGCAGCTTGGGCAGCTGGTCAACACCTTGATGTTTTCTTTTTCACCCACCATGCCACTTGCACGCATCTGAGTTTCGCCCTGGCGAATTTCTTCTTCCTTGCGGAATCGAACTTGGGTGGCAATGTCGGGGCGAGACACACCCAATGTGCCTGACTCGCCGCAGCAACGATCCGATTTCAGGACTTGCGGGCCCAACAAAGACTTCACGGTCTTCATAGGGTCTTGCAACTTCATGGGGCTGTGACACGGATCGTGATACAGATAGGCGCCGTTGTTATTGAGTGTCATCCCTTTTTCAAGAAGGTACTCATGGATGTCAATAATGCGGCAGCCTGGGAAAATTTTGTCAAACTCATAGCCCTGCAACTGGTCATAGCAGGTGCCGCAACTCACCACCACCGTTTTGATGTCCAAGTAGTTCAGGGTGTTGGCCACGCGGTGGAACAAGACCCGGTTGTCGGTGATGATTTTCTCGGCCTTGTCAAACTGGCCGCTGCCCTTTTGGGGGTAGCCGCAGCACAAATAACCAGGCGGCAAAACCGTTTGAACACCGGTATGCCAGAGCATGGCCTGGGTGGCCAAGCCCACTTGGCTGAACAAGCGTTCTGAGCCACAACCGGGGAAGTAAAACACCGCTTCTGTCTCGGAGGTGGTG
>CAIMUZ010000205.1 GCA_903844775.1 uncultured Burkholderiales bacterium
AAGTGATGGGCAGCATGCCTGGCATGGCCGGCATATTGCCCACACCCCTGAAGGTTCTCGAAGGTTGGCACAGCTGGATTTTTGCCAAACCAGGCATGGGGCTCAACCCCTACCTGGGCACTTGGTTGGCCAATGTGGAGTACTCCTCCATGCGAGTCGCCCAAGGCTTTACACTCGCTGCGCTCGTGGGCGTGCCGCTGGGCTTGTTGATTGGTTGGAGTAAGTTCATCTCACAGATGTTCGACCCCATGATTCAAAGCCTGCGTCCAATCCCCATCACCGCGTGGTTACCTTTTTCAATTGCCGTATTTGGCATTCGCGATATTGGCTCTATTTTCTTAATTTTTCTGGGTGGCTTCTACGCCATCGTGGTCAACACCACACAAGGCGCTCGCGATGTTGACCGTAACTTAGTGCGCGCTGCGTTGATGATGGGCGCCAGTCGCACTCAACTGCTTCTTCGCGTTGTGTTGCCTGCTGCCATGCCGTCCATCTTTACTGGCTTACGCATTGGTTTAGGTATTTCGTGGACAGCGGTGATCGTCTCTGAAATGGTGGCGGTCAAATCAGGCTTAGGCTATGTTTTATGGGACGCCTACTATGTGGGCCGCATGGACATTGTGCTGGCAGACATGGTGTCGATAGGGGCCATGGGCTACATCAGCGATCGCATCATTGTTTTCATCGAACGCAAGATGCTGGTATGGCGGATTTTGCAAAGTCATTGAAATTCTTATGTCAAATATCTCTGTTAAAGACCTTTGTAAAACCTATCCAGGCCAGCCTCCGGTCAAGGCACTCGATCGGATTGACCTCGAAGTACCGCCTGGCGAATTTGTGGCCTTACTGGGCCCATCTGGCTGCGGCAAGTCCACCCTGCTCAATTTGATTGCTGGCTTTGAATCACCCACCTCGGGTGTCTTACAGGTCGAGCAAAAAGCAGTTCTGGCGCCGGGGCCAGATCGAGGTGTGGTTTTCCAAGAAGCGGCTTTATTCCCTTGGCTGACTGTTTGGGAAAACGTTGTCTTTGGCCCCAAAGTACAAGGCTTGCCCAAAGCCGAATACGAAGAACGCGCCAACGAGATGATCAGCATTGTGGGTTTGCAAGACTTCAAAAATCACCTGCCCGTGCAGCTCTCAGGCGGTATGCGCCAACGTGTCGGTATTGCGCGCATTCTCACTTTGGGCTCTCGTGTCTTGTTGATGGACGAGCCCTTTGGTGCGCTCGACGCGCAAACCCGATTAACGATGCAAGAGCTTTTGCTGTCGGTCTGGCAAAAACTCAAACCCACCATCATCTTTGTGACGCATGACATCGATGAAGCCATTTTTTTGTCCAACACCATTTATGTCATGTCGGCCCGACCTGGCCGCATCCAATCCAAACTGGTTGTGCCTTTAGCAAGGCCACGAACCGTGGCTGATACCGCGAGCGAGGCCTTCAGTTCCATGAAGCTCGAGATTCTTAACCTCATTCGACACACGCATGGCTAATCCACGTATTCCCTATCGATTTTCTGATGAGGGCCCCCAACTGGTTGCCCCGAAAGAAGGCGCCATCTTGGTCCACTTGGTGGTCAATGTGGAGCACTGGCAATTTGAAGCCAGCATGCCGCGCACCATCATCACACCGCCTCACGGCAAAGAGACTGTGCCTGATGTGCCTAACTTTGGCTGGGCCGATTACGGCATGCGTGCTGGCTTGCCCCGCATCATTGACGCCATCACCCGACGCGGTTTACCTGCCTCCACCAGCTTCAATGCAGGCGTGATTCAGGCTTATCCGCGTGCCGCTGAAGCCATGCACAAAGCGGGTTGGGAATTCATTGGCCATGGCGTTCATCAAAAAGCACTCAATCATACCGATGGCGAAGAAGGGCAAATTGTGGCAAGCCTCGACATGATTGAGGCTTTTACGGGCAAGCGACCCAAAGGTTGGCTCAGTCCAGGCCTTCGCGAGTCGCACGACACACCCGACATCTTGAAAAAACAAGGTATTGAATACGTCTTTGACTGGGTGGTTGACGATGTTCCGCATTGGATGCGCACCAAGCATGGCCCGCTCATGTCCCTGCCCTATAACCTGGAACTGAATGACTCCATCATTTACGCAGTGGAAAAACACAGCTCCAATGAAATGTTTCAACGTCTGTCCAACACGCTGAGTTTATTCAAACGCGAAAGTTTGAAACAGCCACGTGTATTGGCTTTGGGCTTGCACCCACACTTGATTGGCGTACCGCACCGTTTTGAAAGCTTCGAAAAAATGCTCGACTTGCTAATGGCCACACCTGAAGTTTGTTTTATGACCGGTGAAAAAATGTCCCAGTGGTATTCGTCTCAAGTACCCGCCCCTTCCAACTGATTACCACTTCACTGAGAATCCTTATGAATTTAGAACTAACAGGGCAACGCGTCCTGATCTCGGGCGGCTCGAAAGGCATTGGCTTGGCCATTGCCCAAGCGTTTGCAGCAGAAGGTGCCGTGCCCGTTTTGGTCTCGCGCGACCAAGCCAATTTGGCGCATGCATTGCAAGCTATCAAAGCAGCGCATCACATCACACCTGAAATCATTGAAGCCGACTTGAGCTTGCCGGGCTCCGCTGAGGCGCTGTTTCAAAAGGTCGGCGAGGTCGATGTGTTGGTCAACAACGCAGGCGCCATTCCAGGTGGCAACATCCATGACATCACGGAGCAACGCTGGCGTCAGGCTTGGGATCTCAAACTCTACAGCTACATTAATTTGACACGCACTTATTTACCCAGCATGGAAAAGCGCGGCAAAGGGGTCATCGCCAACATCATCGGCATGGCCGGCGCAGCGCCACGCTATGAATACATTTGCGGCTCTGCGGCCAACGCTGCCTTGATCGCATTCACACAAGGCTTGGGCGGTGGTACGGTGCGTCAAGGCGTGCGTGTTTTTGGCATCAACCCATCACCAACTCGGAGCGATCGCATGCAAGGCATGTTGCAACAACAAGCCACCAGCAAACTGGGCGATGCCTCGCGCTGGCAAGAGCTAACCTTGGGAATGCCTTTTGGTCGCATGGCCGAGCCAGATGAAATCGCCAAACTAACTGCCTTTTGTGCATCCCCCCTTTGCAGCTACCTCAGCGGCAGCGTCATCAACGTTGACGGTGGTCAGATGTTCACCACACCCAGCAAATAATTTATGAGTCCTCAAAATTTTCCAGAACTGCGCGAAGGCGTACGCCAAGTTGTCTCAGCTTTTGATTCACGCTATTGGCAAGAGGTCGATGAGGCCCGCGCCTTCCCCGAAAAATTTGTCAC
>CAIMUZ010000206.1 GCA_903844775.1 uncultured Burkholderiales bacterium
CCTGCAAGGCCTTCAGCACGGAAGGCGATACCAAGCCTTCGATTTTTCCGCCCAGGCTGGATATTTCTCTCACCAAGGTACTGCTAATGTGTTGCACGGAAGCACTGGTGTGCAAAAAGACGGTATCGACTTCTGGCGCCAAATGTCGGTTCATGCCAGCCATTTGAGTTTCGTAATCGTAGTCAGTCACTGATCGAAGTCCGCGCACGATGACGCGTGCGCTTTGACTGTGCGCAAAGTCACACAACAAACCCGAAAAAGGCACCACACTCACGTTGCCAAAATCTTGCGTGACCTCCTTCGCCAAGGCCAAACGTTCGTCCAAGGTGAACAAGGTTTTTTTATGGTGTGCAGCCGCCACGGCCACCACCACTTTGTCAAACATTTGAGCAGCGCGGTAAACCACATCTTCATGGCCCAAAGTGATGGGGTCAAAGGTACCGGAATAAACAGCAATGACGGATCGGCTCATACGGGGCTCCTGATCTATTTACGAGATTATCCCTCGGATGGGCGTTGCAGCAAATGCGCATGAACCGCGCCTGCCTTCATGGACTTCACAACGACCAAACCACAGGATGCAAGGGCTTCAGCTTCCCATTTTTTAGGGGCCTCCAGATACACCCACCCCTCAGGTGCAACCGCCTTGGCTGCAAATTCCAAGGCGCGTTCAAAAAAAGCAGCTTCAAAGGGTGGGTCGAGAAAAACCACATCCAGGCTACCGGGTGCAATGCGCTGCAAGGCCATCAAGGCATCACCTTTTTGCACCTGAACAGCGCTGGCCGACAGGCGCTTTTGCGTCTCTAACAGCAAGGACACCAGCTGGGCATCGTGCTCCAGCATCAACACAGACTGGGCTCCGCGAGAGGCCGCCTCAAATCCAAGCGCACCCGTTCCTGCAAACGCATCAACACAGCGCCATCCCGTCAGGTCTTGTCCCAACCAATTGAACAAAGTTTCTCGAACGCGGTCGGGGGTGGGCCTCAGCCCGGGTTTGTCGATGACTTTGATTTTGGAGCGTTTCCACTGACCCCCAATGATTCGCAATTCGTGCGAGGGAGATCCGGTGCTGGTAGTAGGACGTTGTTTCGTGCGCATGACGTGAAGCTTAACGGGTTGTCGGTCGACTGCTTGACGTGGATCAAAAAAAGACCGGTTTCAACTTGGCGGCTTGATCAACAAGGCCTAGAGTGAACCTACAGAGTGAACCCACAGATCGATCAATGAAGGATGAGTCATGAGCCAGAACGTTTTAATTTCGCCCGAGCGCTATGAAGTCGATACCGCAGCGCCACTGACCAATTTCAGCCATTGCCACATTGGCATCCTGCACCAAATTGAGCGCTTGTCTTCGCTGCCTGATCTGCTGGGCCCTGCCATGTTGGCAAAGCGCATTGCCACTCAATCGGTTGAATACTTTCACCGCGGCATGCATGCCCATCACCAAGAGGAAGAAAAAGCGTTATTTCCCGCAGTGCAAGACAGTGCGCTGGCTGGGGAAGAACGCCTGCAAGTCGACCAGTGGGTTCAAACCTTGCTGGCAGACCATCGCGAACTGGAAAAGCTGTGGGCCGATTTAGAGCCCGCCTTGAAAAAGGTGTCAAAGGGGCAAGATGCACAGTTAGACATTGCCAAGTTGGAACACTTGGTCAAGCGATATACCGAGCACGCAGAATCAGAAGAACGCTTGTTTTTACCTCTGGCTGAAAAGATTTTGGGACGCAACAGCAACCACATGGCAGCCTTGGGCTTGTCCTTGCACATGCG
>CAIMUZ010000207.1 GCA_903844775.1 uncultured Burkholderiales bacterium
CAGCCTTCATCAAACCAATGTTGCCTTCTTGAATCAAATCGAGGAACTGCAAACCACGGTTGGTGTATTTTTTGGCAATAGAGATGACCAAGCGCAAGTTAGCTTCGATCATTTCCTTCTTGGCGTGACGTGATGAACGCTCGCCGGCATTCATGCGCTTGTTGATGTCTTTGAGTTCATCCAAAGGCACTACCACGCGAGTTTGCAAGTCGGTGAGCTTTTGCTGTAGATCTTGTACCGGAGGGATGTTGCGGCTTAAGACCGTGCTCCAAGGTTTGCCCGCTGCCGCTTGCTTTTCGATCCATTTCAAATCTAGCAAATGCGACTTAATGCGCTGGTTGTTTTTGTCGCGACCACTAAAATCTGTGATGAACAATTCTTGGGGGTAGCCGCACTTTTCTACAATGATGCGACGTAATTCACGTTCTTTTTTGCGTACATCATCGACGTGACCTCGCACCATGTCGCACAGTTTCTCAATGGTCTTTGCCGTAAAGCGAATGGTCATCAACTCTTCTGAAAGTTCCTTCTGCGCCTTTTGGTAGGCGGGCGTTCCCCAACCTTCTTTGGCAGAAATTTTGTGAACTTTTTCGAAGAGTTCAGTGATGCGATCAAAGCGTTCGAGCGCTTGGGTTTTTAACTCTTCCAATTTCTTGGTGAGTGCTTTCGAACCACCTTTGCCATCATCGTCATCAGACTCGTCAAATTCGTCAAAGTCTTCTTCGGCCACATAGTCGTCGGCTTCATTGATGTTGGAGAAGCCATCGACCACCGTGGAGATGACAATTTTGCCTTCTCGAATTTCATTGGCAAGACGCAAAATTTCAGAAATGGTGGCGGGTGAAGCACTGATCGCCGTCATCATGTCCATCAAGCCGCCTTCAATGCGCTTGGCAATTTCAATTTCACCTTCGCGTGTCAGCAACTCGACGGTGCCCATTTCGCGCATGTACATGCGAACGGGGTCGGTGGTGCGTCCAAACTCGCTGTCCACTGTGGACAAAGCAGCTTCAGCAGCTTCTTCCGCTTCTTCTTCGGTCGACCCCGTAGGGGCGTTGTCAGTGATGATCAAACTTTCGGCATCCGGTGTTTGCTCGTAAACAGCCACGCCCAAATCATTCAGAGTGGCAATCACCACTTCCAGTGTTTCTGCATCGACCAACTTGTCGGGCAAGTGATCGGAAATTTCGCCGTGTGTCAGGTAGCCCCGTGTTTTGCCCAGCTTGATCAACGCCTTCAGACGTTGACGGCGTTTGGCCATGTCTTCTTCGGACAAAACTGTTTCGTCCAATCCAAATTCTTTCATCAAGGCACGCTCTTTGGCCTTGCTGATTTTCATGCGAAGCGGTTTGACTTTTTCTGTTGACTCAGCAACGGGTTCACCGGCCAAATCCTCTTCAATTTCGCGCATGTCTTCGTCAATGGGCACGCTCGTTCCCGCCTTCGGTTTGCGGCCTCGTTTGGCGCCAGTTGTATTTTCAGTGACGACGGGAGTGCTGACCTTGGGCGCTTTGACAGAAGGGGCTTTGGCAGTTGTTTTGGCTTGCGCATCCAATTTGGCTTTAGCCTTTGATTTGTCCTCGACAGGTGCAACTTTTTTGCCTGCAGCTTGAGGCGCTGACTTCAAAGAGACTTTGACGACTTCCTTGGGCGCTTGTTTTTTCGGTTCTGGTTTAACAACTTTTGCTTTTGTTTTAGGGATGACTTTTGCGGGGGCTGATTTTTTGGTTGCAGGCACAGAGCTAACTTTCTTTGCCGAAGTCACAGACTTGACAACCGTTTTGACCGTGGACTTTGCGTAAGCTTTCACTGCAGTTTTGGTTGCAGTTTTAACAGGCGCTTTAGCGGGTGCTTTAACAGGTGTCTTGGCTTTGACAGGGCTTGCTTTGCCCTTTGCTTTGGTCGCAGGCTTGGCCACAGGCTTTGCGGCAGACTTGGCTGCTTGCTTGGCGATGGGTTTAGCCGCTGCTTTGGCAACGGGCTTCACAGATTTTTTGACACCAGAGGTGGCTTGTGCTTTGACGGGCTTCTTCGGCTTTTGAGCGGGCATGTTGGACCTCAATACTTCAAACTGACTTGGAAACAAACGCTGCGCCACAAACTTCTGGCGCGAGAGGGAATGCAAACACGTACCTGGGACCAGGCCGCATCATTTGCAAGGACTTTTAAAGGCAAGATGTATGGGCGAACATTTGGAGTGCAGTCCTTGCGGTGAATTGACCCTCCCATGGTGGGAGTCGCGCTGAGGCTGTGGCCGGGTCCGGAGGTGCTGCTGTCGCTCTTGCCTGAGATCGGATTATACCCAAAACGAGCATGTGAAATCAACGAATTTAAGCACCACTGAGGGCTCTCCGACGTTGATGCAACTCACGCCAACGCTTCAATGCTTCAGGATCTTGAGTGCTTTCGGCTGCCTTCAATGCTTCAGTTTCGAGCGTTTTCAGGCGGTCAATGAGCATCAAATTGAGCAGCAGGCGCAATTCATCGTGAGATTCTTCGGGTTCTGCGTCTGGGTTGGTTCCTGGATCCGTCGGCAGATGAGCATCCATGAGTTTTTGGGCAAAAACAGAGAAAGGATGTGGTTTGATTTCTTCTTGGAGGGTCCCCCAAGCCAAAGGGCCATGATCATGAAACTGCCCTTCAAGCCACCGCATCAATTCTCCGTGCTGGTCAGGTAAATCGCACAGCAAGGCATGGTCCTCGCCTGAAAGACGGTCCCAAAGGGCCATATTGGCCAGCACCAGCCGAATGGCGTGGTCGGCTCTGCTGGCGGGTGGGGTTCTAGGGCCAATCGTTTCAGGGGCTGAACCTGCATGACCCGCGATCAAGCGCCATTTGCCATTGGCATCTTGCTTCCAGCTTTTTCCATCAGGTCGTGTGCGGCGACCTGTTGGGCTGAACGAAGATGAGCGTGCTGCTCGATAAGGGGAGGGTAATCCGTCCGGGTCATAAACTGAAGGCGTCATTGAGCCCACAACGCCAGCAGGGTTTGCAGTCCCGTTGGGTAAATTTGCCATGGCATTTGAATTGCCCAGGGCGCCGCGCGGATTGCTTCGAGCCGCTTGTGCGGCAGCTTGCTGCAGCCAAAGTCCGGCCATTTCAGCCGGGTCAAGTTGAACCAGCTGCGCCAACTCGGTGAGCAGTTGACGTTTTAAGGCGCCGTCAGGCAAGGTGCGCCACAAAGGACTTGCGTTGCTAGACAAATGAGCGCGGCCCTCAGCTGATTGCAAATCGCATCCTTCGGAGGCAACTTCAATCAGGAATTTAGACAAGGGTGTGGCCTGTGCTACGCAAGTTGAAAATGCCTCTGAACCCTTCTCGCGAATAAAACTGTCGGGGTCGTGCTCTTCTGGCAGAAACAAAAACTTGATGCTTCGAACATCTGTCGCATAACTCAATGCACCGTCTAGTGCTTTTCTGGCGGCGCGTCTGCCCGCGCTGTCACCATCAAAGCTGAACACAACAGAATCTGTAAATCGAAATAATTTCTGAACATGGTCCGGCGTGCAGGCTGTGCCTAAAGTGGCCACGGCATTTGGAAAGCCCCATTGCGCTAAGGCAACGACATCCATGTAACCTTCGGTCACCAGAACATAGCCCGCCGCGTGAATGCTGTCTCGAGCCTCAAACAGTCCGTAGAGCTCTCGGCCTTTGTGAAAGACGGGCGTTTCCGGCGAGTTTAAATACTTGGGCGTGCCATCCCCCATGACGCGACCCCCAAAACCAATGCATTCTCCTTTGACATTGCGAATGGGAAACATGACTCGATCTCTAAAGCGGTCATAACGCTTGCCATCTTCCTCATTGACAATGACCAAGCCAGCTTCTGCTAACAACGGGTCTTCATAGTCTGGGAAAACACTCGCCAAGCTTCGCCAACCTTCAGGGGCATAGCCTAAACCAAAGCGCTTGGCTATTTGACCCGAAAGACCTCGTCCTTTGAGATATGCAACTGCTTTGGTGCTGGATTTGAGATGCGACTTATAGGCTTCGTTGGCTTTTTCAAGCATGTCGCTCAAAGTGGTTTGCTTTTGTTTTTGCGCCGCGGCCTTGGCACGGTCCTCAGGAGACTGATCATCTTCTGGCACGGTCATGCCGGTTTGTTGGGCCAGGTCTTTGACCGCTTCTATGAAGGTCATGCCGGCATGGTCCATCAGGAAGCCAACGGCATTGCCGTTTTTTCCGCAACCAAAACAATGGAAAAATTGTTTAGTGGGGCTCACTGTGAAACTGGGAGATTTTTCGCCGTGGAACGGACATAAGCCCATGAAATTGGCGCCGCCCTTTTTGAGCTGCACGTAGCGTCCCACCACCTCCACAACGTCGACGCGGGAAAGAAGTTCTTGTATAAAAGATTGAGGGATGGCCACGCGCCTATTTTCACTCAAGTTCAGGCCACTCTGGCTAAAAAAAAGCCCTGCGGTGCAGGGCTTTTGAGTGATTGTTGAAAAATCAGGCGGCTTTCTTTTTAGCCTTCGATTTTTTCTTTTTAGCCGTCTTTTTACTGGCCTTTGGGGCCTCTGAGGCTGGTTTAACGGAAGGGGCAGCAGCTGGGGCGGCTGAGGGAGTCCCTGGTGCAGCAGCGGGGGCAGCAGGAACGACAGGCGCTGTCGGCGCGGCAGTTTGAGCCACTGAAGCCAAAGCCAAGGTGCTGATGACACCGGCCACTATAAGTTTGTACATGTCGCTTCTTTCAAATAACAAAACAGATTCAGGATACAACGAATCGATGGCTGTGCAAATTGATCTCAGTCAATATTGAAGGCATGAACCTCAAACTGTCCTGTTTTTTGATCTGCAAAGTAGTGTTTTAAAGTTTCTTGAACCGTTCTAAAGGCCAGGTCATCCCATGGAATTTCAGATTCAGAAAACATTTGGGCTTCTTGAGTTTCAAATCCAGGGTTGAATTCCTCGTTAAGCAACTCGGCCAAATAGTAAAGGTGCACTTGACCCACCCGGGGCACGCTCATGACCGTGAATAAATGACCTATTTTGAAATTTGCACCCGCTTCTTCTGTCGTTTCTCGTGCCGCACCCTCTGCGGTACTTTCACCCAGTTCCATGAAACCTGCTGGCAGGGTCCATTTTCCTTTGCGGGGTTCAATGTTTCGTTTGCACAGTAAGACGCGATTTCCCGAGTGGGGAATTGTGCCCACCACATTGAGAGGATTTTCGTAGTGAACCAAATGGCAGGATGTGCAGATGGCGCGCTGTTTGGTGTCGCCATCGTCGGGCAGCCGATACAAAACTGCCGAACCACAGGCTCGGCAGTGTTTGATCAGTTGGCGTTGATAGCTCAAGCTTTCTTAGCGGGTGCTTTGGCCGCAGGTGCTTTGGTGTGTTTTTCGATCAAGGCCCGAGCCGTGTCAAGTAACTTACGGCCGTCATAGCCTCTTTTGTTCATGTCTTCAATCCACTCCACCTCAAGTGCACGAGATTTACGACGGAACTCTTGAGCCTCTTCTGGCCCCACAGTGAAGATGCTGTTGTTGCGATCGGTTGCAGATTTGCGACCCGGCGTATCGCCTTCTTGCTGAACTTTGCCCAACCATCCAGAAGTTGCCAGGCCACTGTTGTCATCGATGATCTTTCTGAGGTCGGGTGGCAATGAGTTGTACTTCGCTTTGTTCATGGCCATCACGAATGTGGTGGTGTACAAACTGCCCCCTGCAGGATCAAACTCTGCATGGAATTTGGTCAACTCGTTGACTTTAACGGCTGGGACGACTTCCCATGGAATCACGGCGCCATTGATGGTGCCCTTGGACAAAGCATCTGGAATACCGGGGAGTGGCATGCCCACTGGAATCGCGCCCAAAGCACCCATCAGCTTCGTCACCTGGCGGGTGGGTGCGCGCATTTTGAGACCCTTCAAATCAGCAACGCTCTTGACGGGCTTGTCAACCGTGTGAATGACGCCAGGGCCATGCACATGCAAGGCAATGACTTGCGTTTCCTTGAACTCATCGGCTGCAACGGTTTGAACATATTCCCAATAGGCTTTTGAAGTTGCTTCAGCATGGGTCATCATGAAAGGAAGTTCAAAAACCTCCACACGTGGAAAACGTCCGGCCGTATTGCCAGGAAGCGTCCAAATGATGTCGACCACGCCGTCTCGAGCTTGATCGTAAAGTTGGACGGGGGTGCCACCCAACTGCATGGCGGGATAGGCTTCAAATTTAATACGGCCCCCGGAATCTTTTTCAACTTTATTCATCCATGCTTTGTGCATGTTGAGCCAAACATTGGACTGCGGTGCCATGAAGGTGTGAAATTTCAAGGTGACGGTTTGTTGCGCCAAACCCGTTAATGCGGGCGCTGCGATAGCAACTGCCGCACCAGATTTCAAAAGCGAGCGACGTTTGATCATGGAAGTCTCCAATTCATTGTGAGATGTATGTTAACGGATCAATGACGGTATGAGGGTCATCAATTTAACCGACGTATTGAATCAACCATAGGGAAATCCCGGGGAAGAACAGCAAGAGCGTGGTTCGAATGGTGTCGCTGATGAGAAAAGGCATGACACCTTTGTAACTTTCAGAGATCGGTACATCTTTGGCCATGCTGTTGACCACATAGACATTCAACCCCACTGGGGGCGCTAACATGCCAAAGCCCACAGTCATTAAAACCATGATGCCGAACCAAATGGCCGTGGGTTCTTTGGCCATGCCAAAGTCCAATCCCATGATCATGGGAAAGAAGATGGGGATGGTTAACAAAATCATGCTGAGCTCATCCATCACGGCACCCAGCACCACATAGAAAAGCAAAATGGCGGTCACGATCATCAATGGCGAAAGCCCCCAACTGCCCACGACAGTTGCCAACTGGTTGGGAACCTGAGTCAAAGCCAATGAAGAGTTCATCACGTCGGCGCCAATAAAAATCATGAAGATCATGGCGGAGCTTTCTGCAGTGGCATAAAAGCATTCTTTGAACTTGGGCCACGTCATTTCACGTTTTAAAAGAGCCGCCACAAATGTAGAAGCTGCGCCCACACCTGCACCCTCTGTCGGGGTGAAGTAACCCCCATAAATGCCGCCAAAGACAATCACAAAAATGGTGGCAATGGGTGCAATGCCGCCCAATGCTGCCATTGAAAACTTTTCAATGCTGTCATCAACCTCTGGGGCTTGGCCTGGCACAACTCGAACATAAATTGCAATGGCAATGATGTAGCCAACCATGGCAATGATGCCGGGCACCATGGCTGCTGCAAAAAGCTTGGCAATGTTTTGCTCAGTCAAGATGGCATAAATGACCAAAGGAACCGAGGGTGGAATCAAAATACCCAATGTGCCACCGGCGGCCAGGGTCCCTGTTGACAAGCGGCCCGAATAGCCATGACGCTTCATCTCTGGCAAGGCAACGCCGGTGATAGTGGCCGCAGTGGCAACAGACGAGCCGCAGATAGAGCCGAAAGCGGCACTGGCAAGCACGGCGGCCATGGCCAAGCCGCCTTTGAAACGGCCCATGGCACTTGCGGCAAATTGAAACAATGCCTTGCTGATGCCCCCTTTGGTTGCAAAGTGACCCATCAATATGAACAAAGGAATGACCGACAAGTCGTAACTTGCAAACCTTGCAAACGCTAGGTTGTTGAGAAAGCTAGAGTAGGGCCCCCATCCAGTTTGGAGTAGATATCCCAAAGTACCGGCGGTAAACATGGCGACAGAAATGGGCACACGAATGGCCATGAGCACCAGCATGGCAGCAAAAATAATCAAACACAGGGTCAAGGCGCTCATACAGAAGCTTCTTCTGAGGCAACAAATTTGTCACCCAACAGGGCCTGCGCTAAAGCAATGACGGCGCTCAGCGCCAAGGGCGGTGTCATGGCGGCATACACAATCCATTCCGGAAACCCAAGCATCATGGAGCCGGATTGTGAAACCCATGCATTCATGCCGCCCAAGTAGGTTCGCCAAGCAATCAGTCCAAAGGCGGCGGCCATGAAAAAAGCGCCCAATTGGTCAAGTTTAACGAGGGTCGTAGGACTTGCTTTTGCGGTAAAAAAATCAACAATGATGTTGGCTTTTTTCAGTTGGCACAAGGGCATGAAGAGCGCAATGGCAGCGCCAGTGGCCACCCCGGTTAATTCGAAATCGCCCACGATGGTGTCCCCAGTTGTGTTGCGGCCGACGAGGCTGTAACAAGTCATGAGGGTGATGCCCGTCAGCAAAGCGCCTGACAAAATGCTGCAAAGCCTGGCCAGAAATTCAAGTGTTCGCAAGGAAGCTTCCCATCAGCGAGATCATTCAACCCGCTTTGATTTGATCAATGTCAGAATTTACAAGGCCGGTTCGACCTTGACCGTTAGGCTCACTAAACCCGCCACACGGCCCACCAATGTATCACCTGCGTTGACAGCGGCAACCCCTTCAGGTGTGCCTGTGTAAATCAAATCGCCTGGCTGCAATTCCCAAGCAGCAGATAAGTGTTCAATGGTTTCTGCAACGTTCCAAATTAATTTGGCAACATTGCTGTTTTGGCGAATTGCGCCATTGACGGAGACGTCTAAGTTGGCGTTGTTGATGTCAAGGGCTTGGTGCTTGCTTGTGATGGGGCCAATAGGCGCCGACTCATCGAACGCTTTTCCGATGCACCATGGGCGCCCCTGTTTCTTCATGTCATTTTGTAAATCCCGACGGGTCATGTCCAGGCCAACGGCATAACCAAAAATATGTTTCTCGGCATCAGCGGCTTTGATATTTCTACCACCCGTTCCGATGGCCACGACCAACTCGATTTCGTGGTGAAAGTTTTGAGTCAAGCTTGGATAGTGCATGTGACCCGTTTCACCTTCATTCACCACCACCAAAGCGTCTGCAGGCTTCATGAAAAAGAAAGGCGGCTCCCGACCTGTGAACCCCATCTCTTTGGCATGCTCTTCATAATTTCGGCCCACACAATAAATGCGGCGAACTGGGAAGCGTTCGGTCTGGCCCACGACAGGGACTGACGGAGCGGGGGTCGGTTGAAAAACAAAACTCATACGAACCTTTCAGTGAATGAAAAATTAAACTGTTCAAATTGATGACTTTCGTAAGTATACTTATTAACGAGCCACTATTCACTGACAAGTGCAAAACATTAAAGAAAGCGACATGAGCCAAAGTTTTGATTTTGCCAAAGCACCTGGCCATCTGGTCAGGCGTGCACAGCAAATTGCTGTGGGTTTGTTCATGGCTGAGCTCAGCACTGAAGATGTGACGCCGGTGCAGTTTGCGATATTGAATGCTGTGATGGACACGCCTGGGATCGATCAGATTACGCTGGCGGGGCGGGTCGCTTTTGACGCAGCCACATCAGGTTCTGTGATTGGTCGTCTGGAGGCTAAAGCTTGGATTCGGCGCGAGGCAGCAACCGAGGATCGTCGCCGCAAGTTATTGTGGTTAACGCCCGCGGGTCAAGAAGCCACCATTCAAATGAAGAATGCTGTGCTGCGTGTTCAAGAAAATTTACTCCAGCCTTTGACACCAGAGGAAGCCCAGCAGCTGGTGAGCTTGTTGGCAAAGTTGGTTGCGGGTCATGAAGCGCCCCCCCCACCGTTTTAAAGGCAGAGTGGCCTGACGTTCTTCGTGACTCGTTCAACTTTACCGTTAACTTTTGAATGCCAATTCAAAGTGCTCAACAGCAGGCGCGGCAGCAAAGTGCGGGCCCACAATGGCTCGCCATTCCGTAAAGAGGGGTGACTCTCGAAATCCAACGGTGTGGTCTTCTAGCGTTTCCCAGAATATTTGCAAGATGTATCGTTCAGGGCTTTCTAAGCCGCGATTGACTTTGGCGCCTTGAAAACCTTTGGCACGAGAGATGACGTTTTGAATGCCCAATGCAATGGCCTTTTCAAAGGCTTCTTGTTGGCCAGACTTAATGCGAATGTCAGCTAATTCGAGAATCATGGTGTTCCTAAAAATAGAAAATAAACCTGTTGATATTTTGAATGACACCAGATTGTGTCAAATTAAAGTCGGCGTTGCTTGGCCGACCATAAAGTAAGTGCGACAAATACCGCGCTCACAATGCCCAGGGCAAAACTGCTGGCCGCCCAAAATACGCTGACGGTGGGTTGCGCTGGCCATGTCCAAAGGCCGTGGTAAGCCCATTGGTAGGCGCCATACAAGCCAACCCCCCATAGCATGATGCAGTAGACCAGCAAAGGGAGGAAGGTCATCCGATAGCATCTTAAAATAAATGCACAAACCGCTTGCAACGCATCCATCAGGTGATAGATGGCAACCCAACCCAAAACGCTGGAGGCTGCAATGACGACGGCGGCATCGTTGGAAAAAGCGGGCGCCAATTCTTCTTTAAATAACGCCAATGCACCACTGATGAGCAGGGACAGCATCAAGGCAAGTTGCAAACCCGTGTGAACTGATTTTTCTGCACGATGGCCATCATTGGCCCCAATCCAGAATCCGACCCGAGCACTGGTTGCGATGCCCAATGCCAGAGGCACCATGTACATCACGGTGGCAATGCTCGATGCGATTTGGTGACTGGCGGCTGCCACCACGCCTTGTCTGGAAATAAACAAAGCCATCATGGTGAAGGCAGTTACCTCGACCATCAAAGACAAAGCGGATGGAACACCCAATCGCAAGAATTCTTTGAGTGTGGGCCAGTGCGCAGGCTCCATGGGTTGCCAAATTTTATAAGGCTGATAGATCTGGTGGTGACTTAAATAATAAATGCTCATGCCCATCAGCCAAAAATTAACGATCAAAGTTGCCCAAGCGCAACCTACGAGACCTTGCGCGTCTAACCCCAAGCCACCAAAGGTCAACCAAATTGAAAGGGGAATTTTGATGACCAATGCCGCGACTTGAAGTGCTGTGACTCTGAACGGTCTGCCAAGACTTTGATTCAAAGTTGCAAACATTCTAAAGAGAAGAGAAGGGCCGACAGCCATTGCTAAAACACGAAGATAGTTTCGAACATTTTCTTGAAGTGCTTCAGGCACACTGGTGTAGTTCAACCAAGGATCGGGAAAAAGCAAGGCCAAAGTGCCAATCAGGCTCACACTGAGACAAAGATACAAAGCTTGACGAACCGACTTTCCAACTTGGACGCTTGCACCGGCCCCCCTGAGCTCAGACCAGACTGGCAGAAGTGCCTGCATCAAGCCATTCAAAGCGACATAGATGCTGATGTAGATGGAGGAGCCAACTGACAATGCTGCAAGCGCTGATGCATCGTATCTGCCCGCAATCAGGGTGTCGGCAATGCCAAACGCCATCACCGCTAACTGCCCGACCAAGACAGTCCCAGCATGGCGAACGATCGTGCGCGCTTCAAACATTGAACAATTTAACTAGAAAGATTGAAGCACTCAGGAGAGTGGTTTTCTTCTGAACAAAACGATGTCCTCGTTGTTGTCCGATGGGCGCCTGACAGTGGCGTGTTGCAACCAAGCTATCAGCTCAATATCAGAGGCCAAGGTGCTGAGCGATTGTGTGTCAACAATGAGCCACGGGCACGAAAGGGTTGCACCTTGGCCGATTGAAGCAGAATCCTGAAGGGGAATCAGTTTGAGTTGACCATGAAACTCAAATGCCGCCCCTTGTGCTCTCGAGAGGCCATGATAATGGACACATGTCGACGGGCCCATCATGCTGACAACTTTTTCTACAAGTGGTGCATAGCTTCTTCCAAAGTCAAGCAAGGGTAGCCACAGCGTCATGACCAACAACCAGCACAAAGTAGCACCGCCCGCGGGCATGGCCATGCTTTTCCAAAGCACCGGGAGATGCCGGCCTGAGCGCCACCTCACCAAGTTGACCCATGCCAGTGTGGCCACCAAGGCAACAAGCAAGGCGCTGAGCGAAAAATGAGGCTCAAAACCGGGCGCAATTCTGGCAATGTTGAGCGCGGGTTTAGCTGGAAATCCAGTCTGCAAAGAAAGCCAAACTACCCAAATGATCAATGCGCCTGCACTGAAGAAAAGCAAGGTGAACCAATCAATGAAGGCGCTTACGCTGCGCTTCAGCGTTGGTAAAGCAAAAGCGGCCAGGGTTGCCAACGCTGGCAAGGCCAATAACAAAGAGCGATCCCCCAGTCCAGACAAGTAAGTGGTGCAAAAGATGACGCTGACAAACCACAAGGGTAAGAACAAGTGAGGATTTGCCGGCACATTTTTTAACTGATAGCGCCACCGCCATAAGGTCCAAATGGCCAATGGCCATGCGGGCCATAAGAACCACAAAAATAATCGCGTCATGGACTTCATTTCCATCACCTGCGAAAAGTCAACTCGCCAGCGCCATAGGTCAAGCACAGAAACAATCGCAGCACTCGCCAAGCAAGTCAGTAGCACCCACGCCACGTCAACACGCCGCACTCTCAGAGCAGAGGGTTTGCCTGAATCTAGGGACATGATCAATGCACCGCCGCCGGCTAAAATTAATGCCAATACAGGTGCAGCAGAAAGTGCAAGACCAAAAATTGCGATGGCTGCGCTGATCAATGCGAGCCAACGTTTGTGAGCTAAGTTGGCCAGCGAAAAAAACAGCATCGTGCTGAAACTCAGCTGCGCCAAGGCCGGTGTTGCTTCATGCGAAAGTCGGGCAAGCCCCAATGTTGCCAGCAAAGCAAGCAAGCCGCCGTCGGCCACTGCACGAGCGTAATCGGCGGGTTGTGCTTCACCGCCAAATGCAAAAGCAACAGGTTGCGCAGCAGGCGTTCGAGCCAGTGCATAGGCGCCATACCAAGTCGAAAACAAGGTGAGGGCCAAAAGTCCAGCGAAAGGAATATGGGCTGCAGCATCAAGAGGCAGGCCTTGGGGTGCGAGTTGAATGGCCCATGCGCCCAACCAATAAGGCAGCAGTGCTGCATTGGGGTCGACTTGGCCCAAAAGTGTGGGTTTAATCCATGAAATGGTTTCAGGTCCAAATGCCTGCGCCAAGTGCAACATAAATCCAAAGGCTTCCATGTCATCTGATTTCCAGGGGGTGCGGCCTACAAATCCAGGCAGAACATAAGCCAAACACAGCCCCAAGAGAACCCAGCGCGGCAAGCGCCGAACAGCACTTTGAGCCACGATGGCAGGGTTAGAGATTGAATCGTTTGCGGAAGTAGTCACAAATCAGAAGATAGCAGAGTCGAGGGTATAAAAACCATGAAACTAAGGCAAAAAACAAGGGCAGGCCGGTTGCCCGGGCTGCCCTGTGGTGCGCACAAAGTGACGAAATTGGAAATTACTTGGTGAC
>CAIMUZ010000208.1 GCA_903844775.1 uncultured Burkholderiales bacterium
ACCTTCGTTGTTGGCTACTACGCTCGCGAGTTGAGCTTTACATTCTTCGGTTGGCCTTTTAGTTTTTGGATGGGCGCCCAAGGTTCATTGGTCATTTACGTGGTGATCATTTGGTATTACGCGCGTTACATGGCCAAACTTG
This sequence comes from uncultured Burkholderiales bacterium, assembly GCA_903844775.1. Classification (GTDB taxonomy): domain Bacteria; phylum Pseudomonadota; class Gammaproteobacteria; order Burkholderiales; family Burkholderiaceae_C; genus Limnohabitans_A. Next base: position 143 of record CAIMUZ010000208.1, read on the forward strand.
ACATCGAGCACGGTGTTCACGAAGGAGAGGTTTAAATCATGTCTGGAATATTTAAAACAGATGGCAGCCCCAGCTCCGCTGCGTCAAATGCTGCATTCAAAAAAGGCTTGAACAAGGTTTACACCTGGTACACCGGTGGCTTCTTGACCTTTCTAGTCTTGCTAGCTATTGCAGAGCAAATGGGCTTGTCCCGTCAGTGGATCGGCATGAGTTTCCTGGCTGCCACAGTGTTGCTGTATGCAGGCATTGGATTCATCACCCGAACCACCGATGCCGATGAATACTACGTGGCGGGCCGCAGGGTTCCTGCGCTCTACAACGGCATGGCAACAGGTGCCGACTGGATGTCGGCGGCTTCCTTCATAGGTATGGCCGGAACACTCTACCTTTCCGGCTACGACGGGCTCGCATTCATCATGGGGTGGACCGGCGGTTACTGTTTGGTGGCGTTGTTCCTGGCACCGTACATGCGCAAATTTGGCCAGTTCACCATCCCTGACTTTTTGGGGGAACGCTATGGCGGCCATATTCCGCGATTCATCGGCATCGTCGCCGCCATTCTTTGTTCCTTCACCTACGTGGTTGCACAGATCTATGGTGTCGGTTTGATCACCGCGCGCTTGGCAGGTGTTGAATTTGAGGTTGGTATTTTTCTAGGACTGAGTGGTATCTTGGTTTGCTCTCTTCTCGGAGGTATGCGGGCGGTCACCTGGACTCAGGTAGCGCAGTACATCATTTTGATCGTGGCCTACATGATTCCCGTGGTTTGGTTGTCGGTCAAGCAGACCAGCATTCCAGTGCCGCAAGCGATCTACGGCTATCAGCTTGAAAAAGTGACGGCGAAAGAGAAGCTTTTGACCAACGATCCAAAAGAGCTCGAAGTTCGTGCAATATTCAAGCAACGATCAGCTGACTTGGCCGAAAAGCTCAAAGATCCAGCGGCCGCACTTGAGGTTGACAAATCTGCTGCGACCAGCAAAGTAGCCGACCTGAAAGCGGCCAATGCACCTGCTGCTGAGTTGGCTGCGGCTGAAAAAGCATTGACCAGCTTGCCAATCGATGCTGCGGCGGCCAAAGCCGCCTGGAGCAAAGCCAAGGCAGCAGCTGATGTCAAGGCTTTACCCCTGAATGGCATGGCGCCACATGCGCAGCAATTTAAGGGCGACCCCAATGGCGATGCAGCCGCTCAGAAAACTTATGACACTTCCCGTCGTAACTTTTTGGCGTTGATCTTCTGCCTCATGGTTGGAACCGCAGCGTTGCCGCACATTCTGATGCGCTACTACACGGTACCGAGTGTGAAAGAAGCGCGAGACTCAGTCACTTGGTCTCTATTCTTCATTTTCTTGCTTTACTTTACAGCGCCCGCACTGGCGGTACTGGTTAAGTTTGAGATCTTCACGGTGCTGATTGGAACGCCAATTGACCAGCTACCTGCTTGGGTTGCTGATTGGAATAAGGTGGATCCAACTCTATTGACAATTGTTGACGTCAACAAGGACGGTATTCTGCAGTTGAACGAAATGTCCATTGGTGGCGATATTGTCGTGCTGGCAACACCAGAGATTGGTGGCCTGCCCTACGTGATCTCTGGCCTGGTGGCTGCGGGTGGACTGGCTGCGGCGCTTTCGACTGCCGACGGCCTGCTGCTCACAATTGCCAATGCCTTGAGTCATGACCTGTACTACAAGATGATCGATCCGAACGCTTCGACCGAGCGCCGCGTCACTATTTCCAAAGCTTTATTGCTGGTGGTAGCGCTAGCGGCAGCGACAGTGGCGGCGCAGAAACCGGCCGACATCTTGTTCTTGGTTTCGGCTGCTTTCTCATTTGCCGCAGCCGCGTTCTTCCCGGCTCTTGTGCTGGGAATTTTCTGGAAACGGGCGACCGGGATTGCCGCATCGCTGGGGATGGTGGCGGGACTAGGCACCACTGTCTACTACATGGTCATGAACCAGCCTTGGCTGCGAGGGATTTTTGGCATCACCAGCCCAGTCGACCTGTGGTACGGCATCCTGCCAATCTCAGCGGGCGTGTTTGGCGTACCCGTAGGCATTGCAGTGATTATCGTGGTCAGTCTGATCACGCCTGAGCCTAGCAAGAAAATACAAGATTTGGTAGACCATGTGCGTTACCCTAACTTGTTGGGTGATAACGGAGCTCGGGCAACTTGATAACGACCGATACAGATTTGATCTGACACTGCTTAGATCAATCTCCGATGCCAGGCGACTTAGGTTGCTTGGCATTTTTTTTGATTCTGATTAGGACTTATAAACTGCACAATTTCTTAATGCCCCTGTCATGTTGAATCTTTAAATTGGATTTTTCTGTCCACTGAAAGATAAGCATGAGCACAAACATCAAAAGCCGCCGCGATTTCATCATCAAAATTGCATCCATTTCTGGCGTAGTGGCCGGTAGTTCCATTTTGTCTGCTTGCGGCGATAGCAACAATGGCCCCATGCTTCAATTCAACTACGGTGTGGCCAGTGGCGATCCACTAACTGACCGCGTGATTCTCTGGACCCATGCCAAATATTCAGGCTTCGCAGACTCAGTTGTGTTGACATACCAAGTGGCCACCGATACGTCTTTCTCTACGATTGTCAGCACTGGCAGTGTCACAGCCAGTGAAAGTACAGGCTACACGGCCAAGGTTGATGCCACCGGCTTGACCGCTGGCAGTGAATACTATTTCCGCTTCGTCAAGGATCAATGGATTTCCCCAGTTGGTTTCACACGAACGCTACCAGCCTCGAGCGCTACCAGCGTGAAGTTTGCTGTTTTCTCCTGCACGCTTTATTCAGCTGGGTATTTCAATGCATACGATCACGCAACCAAGTCAGGTGCCCAATATGCAGTTCACCTTGGCGACTACATCTATGAATATGGATCTGATCCAGCGAAGTTCGGTAACAGCGAGGCTGTAACTTTGGGCCGCGTAACAGCACCTGCTAATGACATCGTTAGCTTGGAAGATTACCGCACTCGCTATGCCCTTTACAGAACTGACCCGAATTTGAAGGCACTGCACGCAGCCATGCCATGGATCACGGTTTGGGACGATCACGAATTCACTAACAATGCGTGGGTTGATGGTGCAGAAAATCACAACAGCACAACACAGGGCCCCTGGAGTGCACGCAAAGCAATTGCTGCTCGCGTCTATCACGAGTGGATGCCCATCCGCACGCAAGACACAGCCAACTTACTCAAAATCTACCGTCGTTTTGACTTTGGAAACATCTTTAGTTTGCACATGGTCGACACCCGCATCGAAGGCCGCGACAAACAATACGATGCCTATGGTGACGCGGACGGCGGCATTACCCGCTACGTTACTGCGCTGACCACCCGCTCAGACGCAACCCACCGCATGATGAGCACAACGCAGCAGGCTTGGCTCACAAACGGCATGGCTGCATCGACTGCCACCTGGCAAATCATGGGTAACCAGGACATCATGGCGCGCATGTGGTTTCCAGCCAGCGTTCTTCAAGCTCAAGCGACTGCTACTGTTAGCCCAACTACCGCGAATGTTCAAGCAGTCACCACAGCAATTTCTAACTTTTTAACTGCAAAAGGCACCAAGGCTGTAGGCGGTCAAGGTGCACTGACACCCACACAAGTTGCATTGCTAGATAAAACAACCAACCCCCGATTGCCCTACAACCTTGACTCATGGGATGGCTATCCCCTCCAGCGCGAAACCATCCTACAAACAATCAAGGCTCAGGGTAAAAAGTTCATTACCATTTCAGGCGATTCACATAATGGTTGGTTTACCAACCTCACCACACTTACAGATGAAAAAGTAGGCGTGGAGTTCGCTGGCTCTTCTGTGACTTCCCCTGGATTTGAAAGCGCAGGTCTGGGCGGTTTAGCGAGCTCACTCGATGGCACTGCTGTAGTGCCTGGCGGGTTCGGCATGGGACTTGGACTTGTTGACGACCTGAACTACGTAGACACTATTCGTCGCGGTTATTTGCTGATGACGGCTACTGCTACATCGGTCAAAGGCGAATATGTCTACGTCGACAACATAAAGACAACAACTTATACCGCAAGCATCGGAAAAACCATCACTGTTAAAGCGTCTGACATGACTGTCACATACGCTTAATTTGAACAAATGTAACTTGCCCCTTACTTATCATTGAGACTGTTCAACAGAATGTCTGAACGATAAACTAGGGGCCGTTCATCAGTAGTTTCCGTAATTTTCAAAAGCCATACAGATGCCTGATCTGAATATTGTATTGATCTTTGGAAGTGCGCCTGACGTCACAGAAATTAGGAACTGGGATCTTTCCTATTTCACTAGCCGTGTCGCTATCAATAATGCATGGCAAGTCATACCCGACTGGAACTATCTTATTTTTCCAGAAGATTTTCCTAAAGACCGTCGTCCCCAATTGCCTGCTGGGTCAAACAAAAAATTAATCACAGCGGATGAATTTGTACTTCACCAAAATAATTTTGGAGGCTTCATTTATGCAGGTGGAACGATGGCATTTACCGCGGGATATTGGGCTTTAGGGGCACTCAAGCCTGACATCATTGCGTATGTTGGCTGTAATATGGTTTATGCTTTGGAGAGCGGAAAGTCGAGCCATTTCTATGGACATGGCGCTGCTGACCCCTTAAGAAACGACATGACACTTCAGTCTTTGGAGGCAAAGTCAAACAGGTTGATGGCATTGGCAAATAAGCAATATTGCGTAGTCTTGAATATTTCCTCTTTGCTCGAATCTAGACTGACATTTCCTCGTCTAGCATCTTCTGATTTTGAGCAATTTTTCAAACACGATAAGCTTCTTGCCAATCAAAACCAATTGTTAGATCTTCAAAAAGTCAGCATGGCGCTGGCAGCTGAAAAAAAATTAGGGTATTTTGTTCCATCTGGACGCTACTGGGAAAAATTTATAAACTTTGATCCCGTAAAACTTCGAATGATTGATGACATTTGGATGGCTGTTTAGCATTGCTTAGAAAAAGCATCGATCTATTCACGATGAGTTACCGCAAATGGCAGTGCTCTAATTGATTTCGAGCTGACTAGCCTTACCTGTTTTGATGATCGCTGTCACAGCATTCATCACTTCCTTTTCTTTCCCGCGAAATCCGTGCTCGGTCAAGGCTGCGCAGGCAGGTCCTTGAAAGCCTGTACCGCCAGATACTGTCACTAACGCAATACCGTATTTTTCGACAATTGATTTGGCCCCTGAATAAGTTGTTAAGGCACAAGGGTCACTGATGTGATGAATGAATATTTGTGTAATTTGTGACTTCTTGTAATCGAAACCACCAAGTTCACGGTATGACCCCCTCGCGTAGGGTTCAGTTATTGATGCTGTATGAATAGCACCAGCGTAGGCACTGGGGTTGTGTATGGGCATAAAGGATGAAGAAATCGTACCCATACTTGTTCCAACAAGCCAGACCTCAGTGATAGAAGGCACACGTTTTTTAACTTCAGAAATCAATTTATCAACGTCTTCTTGTCGCTGCTTAGATGCTTGATAGTTGCTAGCGCAGTAGTCACCGCTTTCAGACTGACAGTCAACGATCAAACTCGCAACGCTTTCATCGACTAAGAATCTACGGGCTCTAATCAAAAAATTCCCATTCAACTTTGACCCAGTCATAACCCCATTCTCGACAACAGGCCTTACTACAGAAGGATATCCGGGCAACAAGACCGCTAGTTTTGTTGGATTGCTGGAGCCTTTTTTGATGGAATAGACACCTACCTGCTTTTTATTCTGAGATAAGTCGACCGAAACGAGTTCTTCATTCAATCCTTGGGCGTGTTCGGGTATGTTTTGTGCGATAGAAACCGTGGCTGACATCAGCGCTGAAACGATGACGGTGTTGTACCGGTGGCGACTTAGATTTTTCACGAAAGACTCCTACTTTGAAGATCTCCTCATCAACACAGCGATCAGTTGAAATGAGACCAATTCATGAATGGGGTTGATTTATTGAACCGCCTTGCGAGCCGGTACTGTCACAGCTTTTCCAAGGTGCAAGCCAGAATCTAGCAAGATCGTTTCACCGGTTACAGTACGCGCACCATCTACCAACCAAATGATCGATTCGGCCACGTCCTCTGCTGTACAGGCGCGTGCAAGGGGTGTTGTTTGCTCGTACTGTGCTTTGAGTTTTTCAAAGTTTTCTTGGCCTACCCCATTGACAAACCAGCGCGTGGTAATCATGCCAGGGCACACCGCATTGACGCGCACATCGGGCGCCAAAGTGCGCGCCAAGTGGAGGGTCATGGCATTCACAGCGCCTTTGGATGCGATGTAAGGCACGCTAGACCCAATGCCCAAAGCACCTGCCACAGACGACACATTGACAATGCAGCCTTGTGACGCTTTGAGGTGCGGCACGCATGCGCGAACCATCTGAAAGGTTCCCAGCACATTGACTTCAAAAATTTTCTGAAAAATGTCTGCGTTGAGGGCATCCCAATTGCCGCCGCCCGAAAAAGTGGTGATACCTGCGTTATTGACCAAGGCATCTAAGCGTTGCCACTTGGCCAATGTGGCCGCCACCATGTCTCTGCAAGCTTGGTCGTCAGAGATATCCCCCTTGAACAGTAATGTGTCTGCACCTGCAGCGCGACATGCCAATTCAGAGACCAATGCTTCAGACTCACTTTTGGAATAGTTGATGACCACGTTGTAGCCACGTTGCGCCAATCCAAGTGCTGAAGCGGCACCCACACCCGTGGCCGAACCAGTGACCAACGCTACTTTTTTATCAGACATCTTTTTTCTTTCGAAAGCCGTAAAAGTTCATGCAGATCAAGTCTTACAAAAATCATACCTCTAAGATTAAACAACATTTTGAATGTTTTGTATAAAATTGTTGGTTGCAACCGAATGCTTAACTTGTATCTATGCTAATTCAAACCACAGACCAATTGCGTGCCATTTACAAAGCACCCAGTGAGCGCGCCGTTCTCAAAGAATTGACGCACATTGATACACACCTACAGAGATTCATCTCTTTGTCGCCATTTTTAGTAATCAGCAGTGGTGATGAACATCATCAAATGGATTGTTCACCGCGTGGCGGAGATACAGGTTTTGTCAAAGTTTTAGATCAGCAAACAATCCTGATTCCTGACTCTATAGGCAATAACAGGTTAGACACACTGACCAACATCATCGCAACATCACAAGTTGGCTTGCTGTTTTTTATTCCAGGTATTGACGAAGTGGCTCGCTTGAATGGCAAGGCCACACTTCAAACGGACCCCGGTCTTCTGAAGCACTTTGATGCTGTAAAGAATAAACCAAAGTTGGTTATCAAAGTGACTGTAGAGGCTGCTTATATTCACTGCCCAAAAGCATTGATGCGCTCCAAACTATGGTCTATTGAGCACCATCAAAACATTGATTCGATGCCTACTCTTGGAGAAATTATCCAAGATCAAACGAAGAGTGCAGGTCCGGTGGAGTCGCGCGCAGAAATGCTGAAACGCTATACGCCTGATCTTTAAGCGTAAATAAGTGGGATGCCCAGTAGCAGTGGTTCCTACGCAGAAGCCGATCCTGACTCAACGATTTGTACGCACCAATTCGAGTATTGATTGTGGAATTCAAAATTACGCATGTGATCTGTACTCATGGTCTAATGATTGAATGGACAAATTAATAGACCCTTCAAAGTGCCCCATTTGCGGCGAACCAAACCAGTGTGCTCAGGAGATAGCCAAAGCCACTGGAAAGCCACCTGAGAGGAGCTGGTGCATGACTGCGACCTTCTCGTCAGAGCTTCTTGATCGAGTACCGGATGAGGCAAAAAACAAGGCTTGCATTTGCTCAAAATGTGCAAGTTCGACTGCTAGAATTTAGTTACTTTATAGATTTGAGAACATCGCCAACATCAATATCCCGCCGCCAATCATCAGAATCAAGATCAGCCCTGTTTTGTCTTTGGATTCATATTTTTTATCTGTTTCTGATGAAATAGTGGGTGGGGCAGGTAAGCGCAATTTTTTTGATTTCAGCAGGCGCATAGCAGACTGAACGACTACTTGAAACATATTGGATCCTTGAAGACGAAAAAG
>CAIMUZ010000209.1 GCA_903844775.1 uncultured Burkholderiales bacterium
GGATTGAGCGCCTTGAACGCCTCCGCCAATAACTCTGGCTTCAGGTCACTGTTGGGCATGGTTTTGGCAATGATTCGCTCTAGCGACTCGCCAATCAGAGGCGTGTATGTAAAACTTGACTTTAAGCCCTCCCAGTTCATGGGACTGGCAGCTTGACTGCCGGATGCTCCGATAAGGCCGATGGCCAAAACGGTGGCTGCAAAAATGGGGCGAAGGGCGTGTGTCAAGGTTTCGACTCCTAAAGGGAGAAATCAAGGGGTTTGACATCCCTTCCAGCAAAACGCATGCCACCAAAAAATTGACAGGTCGAGGCCTTGGTCGTGTTGATTCAGTGCAATACGTTTGGAGACTTCAATACTCACCTCTTAAGAGTCTCATTAAATTTTGTGTTCGCCATTGAACATCTGCGCGACCTCTAGCTTGCTCAAATCTATCTTCGTGGGACGATTGAATGGCCGTTTTGTTCGGCGATATGGCGCTAACAGAATTTGCCTTTTGTAATATCAACTCACTTGCTTCATTGATTGCAAATTTGATTTTGCAACCTGGCTGCAAACCTAGAACATCCCTGATTAGCTTGGGGATGGTGACATGTCCTTTTTTGGATAAAGTGGAGTGCATGATATTTAATTTAAATATAAAGGATTACTTTATATCTGCACCCCACTGAAGTCAATTAACGCGCTTTATCCGCCACAACAAAAACAAAGCAATGCTCAAATTCAAAGCATTCCACATCACTCCATTGACAAAAGCGGCGTGATACGACCCCGTTAAATCGAACACCTTGCCCGACATCCAACCGCCCAAGGCCATGCCAATCATGGTGGCCATGATGGCTGCGCCCACCAAAACACCAGCCCGCTGCGCCGGAAAATATTCTCGAACAATGATGGCGTAAGCTGGCACGATACCGCCCTGAAACAAACCAAACAAAGCCGAGATCACATACAAAGACACCATGCCATCAAACGGCAAAAACAAAAGCAAGGCGACACCCTGAAGCACAGACCCAAGCACCAGAGTTTTGAGCCCCCCAATGCGATCGCAAATAGCCCCAGAAATAAGCCGGCTCACAATGCCACATGCCAACATCAGGGACAACATTTCAGAACCGCGCGCCGCACCAAACCCTAGGTCTGTACAGTACGCCACAATGTGCACTTGCGGCATGGCCATGGCCACACAGCAGGCTACGCCAGCAACACACAGCAAGGCATGCGCAGTGTTAATTGACAAACCAAATGGTCTTTCTGATGCCATTGATTGCACACTGCCAGGCGCCGCCACTGCCAACAAAGGCGGACGTTGCCGCATCAAAAATGACAGCACCAGCATGCCAAGGCCACACACAATGCCAATCCAAATATAGGTTTCGCGCCAGCCTAAATTTTCGACACCCTTTTGAGCGATTGCGGGCCAAATACTTCCTGCCAAATAGTTGCCACTGGCACAAACGGCGACAGCAATACCCCGGCGCTTGTTCCACCAAAGAGACGTGTCGGCCAACAGCGGCGCAAACGTAGATGAACTTCCCAAAAGGCCCATGAGCAGACCGTGTGCCAAAACGAACCACCAAATGTTGGACGCCATACCGGCCAAAATAAAGCCACTGCCCACACCCACTGCACCAATCCACAATGCAACGTGCACCCCCCACTTGTCGGCCAACTTGCCCATGGCCAAACCACCCGCACCAA
>CAIMUZ010000210.1 GCA_903844775.1 uncultured Burkholderiales bacterium
AAGCTTATGCTCTGTGTGACTAGAGTTTTCTAGAAACAGAGCCAAGTGCTACACAACTTGGCGACCCTACGGGGATTCGAACCCCGGTACTCACCGTGAAAGGGTGATTTCCTAGGCCTCTAGACGATAGGGTCAAAACCTGGACTGAATTAAATTGCTTCGATTCATGAGTGAATTTTAACAATTCATTGTCGACCCTTTGGTGGAGGTAAGCGGGATCGAACCGCTGACCTCTTGCATGCCATGCAAGCGCTCTCCCAGCTGAGCTATACCCCCTTTGTGAACCCTTTACAGGCTTCCCTCGCAGGTGTCGAGAAATGGATTATAGACAGGTTTTTAAGCGTTTTTCAAGCGTTGTAAAACTTTTTGCTTCTCACACAAGGCCAGTACAGCGTCTAAAGATGGGGTCTGCGCAGTGCCCATGACCAAAACCCTCACGGGCATGGCCAACTGGGGCATTTTCAAACCTTGGGCAATCAATACCTCTTTTAGAACTGCAGAAATCGACGCCTTGTCCCACGCACAATCACTGAGTTTTTCAACCAGCAGCGCCAAAGCGGGCTTGATGTCGTCGGTCACATGTTGGGCCATTTCATCCACTTTAGGATGCACATCACCGTAAAAAACAGCCACCCAATCGGCCAACACACACAGCGTGTCGCAGCGGTCTTTGAAGAGGCCACAAATAGCGGGCAAGCGATCGTCAGACTGAACACCGCGCTGCTTCAAAATGTCGCTGACCCAATTCGCCAGTTTGGCATCGTCAGTGGCCTTGAGATGCTGCGCATTGACCCAGCGCAATTTTGCATCGTCAAACTGCGCCGCACTGCGGCCCAGATGATCGAGGTTGAACCAGTCTAAAAATTGTTGGCGACTGAAAATTTCGTCGTCACCATGACTCCAGCCTAAGCGTGCCAAATAGTTCACCATGGCATCGGGCAAGTAACCTTCATCGCGATATTGCGTGACAGGCTTGGCGCCATTGCGCTTGCTCATCTTCTCGCCCTGCTCATTGAGCACAGTGGGCAAATGCGCATACACCGGCACGTCTTGACCCAAGGCTTTGAAAATATTAATTTGGCGAGGCGTGTTGTTGACATGGTCATCACCCCGAATGACGTGCGTGATGGCCATGTCAATGTCGTCAACCACCACGCAGAAGTTGTAGGTGGGCGTGCCATCAGGCCGTGCAATCACCAGGTCATCAAGTTCTTGGTTGCTAATTTCAATGCGACCCTTGACCTTGTCATCCCAAGCCACCACGCCCTCCAATGGATTCTTGAAACGCAAAACAGGTTTCACGCCCTCGGGAACTGGCGGCAAAGTTTTGCCTGGCTCTGGGCGCCATGTGCCATCGTAGCGCGGCTTTTCTTTGGCAGCCATTTGCTTTTCACGCAAAGCGTCCAATGCTTCAATGCTCATGAAGCAGGGGTAGACCTGTCCCATCGCTTGCAACTCCGACAGCACTTTCTTGTAGCGGTCCATGCGCTGCATTTGGTAGAAAGGGCCTTCGTCGGGGTCCATACCCAACCAAGTCATGCCCTCCAAAATAACATCGACAGAAGCTTGGTTAGAGCGCTCTAAATCGGTGTCTTCTATGCGCAAAATAAAAGTACCCCCTTGCGCTTTGGCAAATGCCCAAGGATACAGAGCAGAACGAATGTTGCCTAAGTGAATAAACCCGGTGGGTGAAGGTGCGAAACGTGTGCGAACGGGTTTGTTGCTAGAGGTCATTTTTCTTTTGATTTCAATTTACAGCGCTTGAAAACCACGCTCAAAATCAGCTTTCAGATCGTCCAAATACTCTAGGCCCACCGCCACACGAATCAGGCTTTGCTGAATGCCTGCGGCTTGGCGTTGCGCCTCCGTCAATCGGCCATGAGAGGTACTGGCCGGATGCGCCACCAAAGTTTTCACATCGCCCAAGTTGGTACACAGGGAAACGGTACGTGTCGCATTCATCACTTTGAATGCATTCTCACGACCTTGCTCGGGTGAGTTGGCTTTCACTTCAAACGACAGCACAGCGCCGCCCAACCCAGATTGCTGAGCCATGGCCAATGCGTGTTGTGGATGACTTTTCAAACCTGGATAAAAAACGCGCGCCACTTGAGGCTGCGCTTCCAACCATGTGGCCAGCGTCAATGCTTGCTCAGACTGCGCCTTCATGCGAATGCTCAGAGTTTCTAAGCCCTTCAAAATAACCCACGCGTTAAAGGGCGACAAGGTCATGCCAGCACTGCGCATGACGGGGCCGAATACGTCTTCGATAAGGGCTTTTGTGCCACACAAGGCGCCCGCCATGACGCGGCCCTGACCATCCAAATATTTAGTGCCCGAGTGCACCACCAAGTCGGCGCCAAATTCAATGGGACGCTGCAAGATAGGCGTTGCAAAACAGTTGTCAACCACCAACAGTGCGTTGTGTGCATGGGCTACTTCTGCCAGGGCTCTCATGTCACACACTTCAGTGAGCGGGTTGGTCGGCGTCTCAGCAAACAGCAAGCGCGTGTTGGGCTGAACGGCCGCCTGCCATTCGGCCACATCGGTTTGCGATACAAAAGTGGTTTGCACTCCAAACTTGGCAAACTCTCCACCAATCAATTTGATGGTAGAGCCAAACAATGAATGCGAGCAAATCACATGGTCGCCACTTTTAAGAAGTCCCAAGCACATGAGCAAAATAGCCGACATGCCCGTCGATGTGGCAATGCAAGCTTCAGCACCTTCAAGTGCAGCCAACCGCAACTCCATGCTGGCCACAGTGGGGTTGCCCAATCGCGCATAGGTATAGCCTTCCTCATCACCGGCGAATCGGCGTGCCGCAGTTTCGGCATCGGGCTGCACATAGCCACTGGTCAGAAACATCGCTTCTGAGTTTTCGCCATATTGACTGCGATCAAGGGCGGCTCGAACCGCCAAGGTGTCGATGTGCAAATTTTCTGGCAAAGGATGTTGGCTCATAACAGTCTCAAATAAACGGGCTTTAACGGGTATCAGCTTGCATTGGGCAAAGCCAATCGCGAACGGTCCGACTCCATCTCAGACTCGTCTTGCTGCGAAGGACGGTTTTCGTTCAAGCGCTCAATGTCAGCATCTGACACATCGCCAGTGACGTAGATGCCATCAAAACAAGAAGCATCAAAACCATTCACCTTGGGGTAGCCAGGCAAAACTGCACTGGCCACAGCTTGTTTCATGGCATCAATGTCTTGATAAATCAAGGCGTCACAGTCAATGATTTGACGAATCTCGTCGATCGTACGGTTGTGTGCCACCAGCTCATCTTTGGTGGGCATGTCAATGCCGTAGACGTTGGGGTAGCGAACCGGCGGCGCGGCGCTGGCCATGTAGACCTTGCGCGCACCCGCTTCACGCGCCATCTGCACAATTTCGCGGCTGGTGGTACCACGCACAATGGAGTCGTCGACCAAAAGAACATTTCGGCCTTTGAACTCACTGGCAATCACGTTCAATTTTTGGCGCACTGAATTTTTTCGGACAGCCTGTCCCGGCATGATGAAGGTGCGGCCCACATAACGATTCTTGACGAACCCTTCCCGGTAAGGCAAGCCCAACAATTGCGCCAACTGGGCTGCACTGGGACGGCTTGATTCCGGAATGGGAATGACCACATCAATGTCGCTTGGCGGCACTGTAGAGATCACACGCTTGGCCAATGTCTCACCCAAATTTAAACGCGCTTGGTACACAGAAATGCCATCCAAGCTGGAATCGGGTCGGGCCAAATAAACGTATTCAAAAATACAAGGGTTCAAGTTAGGCGAAACTGCACATTGTTGGCTGTGCAGTTGGGTTTGCAGGTCAATGAACACTGCTTCGCCTGGCGCAATGTTGCGTTCAAACTGATGGAGCGTACCCTCGAGTGCCACAGACTCACTGGCCAACATGTAGGTGCCGTCTTTGCCTTGGCCAATGCACAAGGGGCGAATACCAAAGGGGTCTCTGAAGGCCAACAAACCGTGACCTGCTATGAGGGCAATGACGGCATAAGAACCTTTGACACGCTTGTGCACACCCGCAACCGCCTTGAACACATCGGCAGGTGTTAAGGGCAAGCCACGTGTTGTTTTTTCAAGTTCATGCGCGAGTACGTTGAGCAATACTTCCGAATCGCTGTCCGTGTTGATGTGACGGTGATCGGTAGAAAAAAGTTCAGCCTTTAAGGCTTTGGCATTGGTGAGGTTTCCGTTGTGAACAAGCACCAAACCAAAAGGGGCATTCACGTAAAAAGGTTGCGCCTCCTCTTCGCTGAAAGCGTTACCTGCAGTGGGGTACCGAACTTGGCCTAAACCACAATTGCCAGGCAATGCGCGCATGTTGCGAGTTCTGAACACATCTTTCACCATGCCCTTGGCTTTGTGCATGTGAAATTTTCTGTCCATTTGCGTCACGATGCCGGCAGCATCCTGACCGCGGTGCTGCAACAACAGCAAAGCGTCATAGATCAGTTGATTCACAGGTGCGTTGCTTGCAACGCCAACAATTCCACACATAGGTCAATCCATTCCGTCGGGCAGGTAAGCCCCAAATTTTTCTGGCAGCATTGGCTTAAGGCCTTTCAAAAGCGTCATGAGCATGGGCCCACCTTTTGACGCCAACCACCACTCGCTTTCTTGCAGGGCGGTCATGTGGACCACGACGCTCAAGGCCAGCAAAAAAATCAGCCCTCTGAACACGCCAAAGAATGCGCCCAAGATTCGGTCGACAGGTCTCAAGCCAACCGCTGAGATAATTTTTTTCATCAGCGCAGAGATGAGTCCTGCAGCAAATACGCTGGCGATGAAGACCAAGACAAATGCAGCTGCATGTCTCAGTGTTTGATCTGACTTTTGCATGGGCAACATCTCGGCCACTTCGGGTGCGAACCATTGGGCCAACACAAATGACGCAATCCAACCCAAGACCGAGAGCACTTCATAAACCAACCCGCGCCAAGCACCCAACAACATGGATGCCGCTAGCAAAGCCAAGAGGATCCAGTCGGTGGATGACATGCAGGTCCGCCTTTAGAGCTTCAAGACAGTGGCTTGCAAATTTAATTTGCGAATTTTTTCAGCTGCTTTGTCAGCTTCTTCTCTGGTTGCAAAAGGGCCCACCCGAACGCGCGTGCGTTTTCCGTCTTTGGTGTCCACTTCTTGTGTGTAAGTTTTGAGACCCGCACTTTCCAATTTGGCACGCGCTTCCTTGGCTTTGGCAATGTCAGCGAATGCGCCCACTTGAACCACAGAGCGCACCGCTTGATCGGCTGACTTGCCAGTCTCTTTGCCATCGAGCAAAGCTTTTGCCTTTGCGCTGTCTTTTGCGCTGTCTTTTGCGCTGTCCTTTGCATCTGGCTTGGCATCGGCTTTCTGTTCAGCCTTTGTTTCAGCCTTGACTTCAGGCTTTGCGGTTTTGGTAACCATTTCTTCATTTGGGTCTAAAGCTGACGCATTGGACACAGAATTTTTGGCATTGGGCGTGTTGGCAGCAACCACGGTTGAGGCAGCCACTCCAGCGCCTGAAGTGACCGCAGCACCTGTTGATGACTGCGGGGGTGAAGCTGCGTCCATGACGACTTCTTGAGAAATCGCTTCGGGTTTTGGATTGGCACTTTGAGCGGTCGGCGACACCAAAGGCGCCACCTGATTGCGATCAGGAATCACGATAGGGGTATCGATGGCCACCGGTCTGGGCTGACTGTCGAACAACAGTGGCAAGCCCACCACAGCACCCAAAACCAAAATGACGGAGCCCATCAATCGATGACGGGCACGCTTGCGAATGACCTCCACGCTTTCAGCAGGCGTGTTGGACAGCGCATCTGCGCTGGGGCTATTTGAACCGAGTCGCCCAGGAAGTCGAAGCTTGAATAAAGCCATGCGTAGGAGTCTCAATTACTCAGGTGTTTGGCGTACAGCTTGGGAATGCCATTCTGCAAAACGCCGCCCACGGTATAGAACGAACCGAAGACCAAGATTCTATCAGTGGGTGCCGCCGCATCAATGGCCGCATCGAGGGCTTTTTGAGGCGACTCATGCTGACTGGCCTTGACGTCCTTTCGGGTGTTAATTTTCGCCAATAACTCAGCCAATTGAGCCCCCGAACTGGCCCTTGGAAGAGGTAAATCCGTGAAATACCAACTGTCCACCAAGGGCAACATCTTTTGGAACATAGCGAGAAGGTCTTTATCGGCCATGGCGCCAAAAACCGCGTGGGTGTTGGGATAAAAGCCCATGGCATCCAAATTGGCCGCTAGAGCGGAAACGGAGTGCGGGTTGTGCGCCACATCCAGCACCAAAACAGGCTCACCCGGCACAATTTGAAAACGCCCAGTCAATGCCACCATGGCGAGACCATTTCGAATGGCTTGTGCCGTGACTGGCAACTGGGGGCGCATGATTTCTATGGCAGCCAACACGCCAGATGCGTTGAGCAACTGGTTGGCGCCTCGCAGCGCAGGGTAAGCCAAGCCGCTGTAGCGGCGACCCCGCCCGGCCCAAGACCACTGGAGCGGGTCGCCAGAAAAATTAAAGTCCTGGCCCATGACCCAGATATCGGCGCCCAGCTGTTTGGCATGCGCCAAGATGCTGGCAGGGGGAACGGGGTCGCTCAAAACCACCGATTTGCCTGCTCGCATGATGCCGGCCTTCTCAAAACCAATGGTCTCTCGATCGTTGCCCAGCAAGGCGGTGTGATCCAAATCAATGCTGGTAATGATGGCGCAGTCGGTGTCCACAATGTTGACCGCATCCAACCTGCCGCCCAAGCCCACCTCCAAAATGACCACCTCCAATTCGGCCGAAGCCAACATGTGCAGGATGGCCAAGGTGCTGAATTCAAAATATGTGAGACTAATTTCACCCCGGGCTTGGTCGACAAAAGCAAATGCATTTGAAAATTGCGCCGCTTTGGCAGACTCGCCATGAAGGCGGCATCGCTCTTCAAAATCCACCAAGTGGGGCGACGTGTAAACACCGGTCTTGTAGCCAGCCTGCAAATAAATAGCTTCCAACATGGCGCAAGTCGACCCCTTGCCATTGGTTCCCGCCACAGTGATGACGGGAACTTTGAAAGCCAAGGCCATGCGATCGGCTACTTGGCGCACTCGGCCCAAACCCATTTCGATGGCCTGGGGATGCAGTTGCTCGCAATAGTCGAGCCATTCACTCAATGTTTTCATATGGGTAAGATTGTCGCTGAGTCCGCCTCCCATTTCTGTCAATGAATTGTTCAACCCCATGAAATACACCGCGATTACCTTGTATGGCATTCCCAACTGTGACACTGTGAAAAAGGCCCGAACTTGGCTCACGGACCATGGCTTGGACTATGTTTTTCACGACTTTAAAAAAGAAGGCCTGCCCGAAAAAGCCTTGAACCTTTGGCTCAAAGAGGCCGGTTGGGAAACAGTTGTCAACCGCAAAGGAACCAGCTGGCGCAAACTGACGCCCGCTGAGCAAGCGAGCGTCACCAGTAACGCCTCTGCCAAGCCATTTTTAATGGCCAACCCCAGCTTGGTGAAGCGACCTGTCATTGAGTGGCAATCTGGCGCCCACCATCAAATTACAATCGGCTATCAACCAGAACAGTGGCTAGCGCGTTGAGTTCTTAGAAGGATCAAAAAGATTGAAGAATCTTTACCTTTTGTCAACGCTTTTGTGAGCCTGAAAAACTAAAATCAAACTGTCCAACCGATCTATCTTCAGAATTAATACACCATGACCACTTCCATCTTTTCTAATGCGAATGCCCCCAAAGCTCTGGCTTTCAGTTTGTTGGCCAGCCTCGGTTTGAGCTTTTCCGCTCAGGCTCAAGAGGTGGGTAACGTTATCAGCCGCATACCGGTTTACCAACAAGTCAGCGTGCCTAGGCAGGTTTGCACTCAAACGCAAGTCAGCGTTCCGGGTCAAACCACAGGTGCAGGCGCCCTCATGGGTGCTGTCGCAGGTGGCGCCATTGGCAACTCCATGGGCAAAGGTGATGGTCGCGCTTTGGCCACCATGATTGGCGTCATTGGCGGCGCTCTGGCCGGCGACAAGGTGGAAGGCCCGCAAGCCGCCCAAACTCAAACGCAACAAACTTGCACCACCCAACAAGTCTACGAAAACCGGCTCATGGGCTACAACGTGGTGTATGAGTTTGCTGGCAAGCAATACACCGTGCAATTGCCCAAAGACCCAGGCCCGACCATCAAGCTGCAAATTACCCCCATCAGCGCTGCCCCTGTGACAACGGCTGCGGCTGCTATGGCCTAAAATCACGGGTTTTGTGCCACCTCTCATGGCCGCGCCTGCGCGGCCATGACACCCTACCCTTGATTTCAACATGACCACCGAAAAAATCGACAGCGTTTCTGTCACCACCCAAGCCAACGTGTACTTTGACGGTAAGTGCGTTAGCCATAACATCACATTTGCTGACGGTACCAAGAAATCGGTGGGGGTGGTTCTTCCCTCTTCCCTTACCTTCAACACAGGTGCGCCAGAAATCATGGAGTGCGTGGGCGGCTCATGCGAATACAAACTCAAGGGCAGCTCTGAATGGTTGAGCTCTCAAGCCGGCGAGAAATTCAGCGTGCCTGGCCAATCTAGTTTTGAGATCCGCGTCACTGAGGCGTATCACTACATCTGCCACTTCGGTTGATTCCATTCGCATTTGAAAGAACTTCCATGGCAACCATTCTTCAACACATCCCAGCGGGTCAAAAAGTAGGCATTGCTTTTTCAGGCGGCTTAGACACCAGTGCGGCTTTGCTGTGGATGCGTCAAAAAGGCGCTGTGCCCTACGCCTACACCGCCAATTTGGGACAGCCTGACGAACCCGACTACGAAGAAATTCCCCGCAAGGCCAAGGAATACGGCGCTGAACAAGCCCGCCTGATTGACTGCCGCAAACAACTGGCACACGAAGGGATTGCCGCGATGCAGTGCGGCGCCTTTCACATTTCCACAGCGGGTGTCACCTACTTCAATACCACCCCCATCGGTCGCGCTGTAACGGGCACCATGTTGGTGGCCGCCATGAAAGAAGACGACGTCAACATTTGGGGTGATGGCAGCACCTTCAAGGGCAACGACATCGAGCGTTTTTACCGCTACGGTTTGCTCACCAACCCATCCCTCAAAATTTACAAGCCCTGGCTTGATCAGCTCTTCATTGACGAGCTGGGCGGTCGCGCAGAGATGTCTGCGTTCATGACACAACATGGTTTTGGTTACAAGATGTCGGCTGAAAAAGCCTATTCCACAGACTCCAACATGTTGGGCGCCACGCACGAGGCCAAGGACCTTGAGCACCTGAACAGCGGCATGAAAATTGTGCAGCCCATCATGGGTGTGCCCTTCTGGCGTGAAGACTGCGTCGTCAAGCACGAAGAAGTGACAGTTCGCTTCGAAGAGGGCCAACCTGTCGCCTTAAACAGCGTGAGTTACGCTGACCCAGTCGAACTCATTTTGGAAGCCAACCGCATCGGGGGGCGTCATGGCTTGGGCATGAGCGATCAAATTGAAAACCGCATCATTGAAGCCAAGAGCCGCGGAATTTACGAAGCCCCTGGCCTGGCCTTGTTGTTCATCGCTTACGAACGCTTGATCACTGGCATTCACAACGAAGACACCATTGAGCAATACCGCGACAACGGCCGCAAACTCGGCCGCTTGTTGTACCAAGGACGTTGGTTTGATTCACAAGCGTTGATGCTGCGTGAAACAGCACAACGCTGGGTTGCCCGCGCCATCACTGGCGAAGTGACGCTTGAGCTGCGTCGCGGCAATGACTATTTCATTTTGAACACCATATCGCCCAACCTCACTTATCACCCTGAGCGTTTGACCATGGAAAAAGGCGAGTCCATGTTCACCCCACTGGACCGCATTGGTCAGCTCACCATGCGCAATTTGGACATCGTGGACACGCGCGCCAAGCTGGGCATCTATGCCCAAACTGGTTTGCTGTCATTGGGTGAAGGTGCCGAAATGCTCAAGCTAGAGGGCGGCAAATAAGCCTCATATAACGACTGGTTCGGGCTCTAAGCGAATACCGAACCGCTCGTAGACACTGGTTTGAATGGCTTTGGCAAGGGTGACCACTTCACCGCCTGTGGCGCCACCTCGGTTCACCAAGACCAAGGCTTGCTTTTCATAAACTGCCGCATTTCCAACGCTCTTGCCTTTCCAGCCACACGCATCGATCAACCAGCCCGCAGCCAATTTAATCGAGCCGTCGGGCATGGGGTAATGAACCACTTTGGGATCACGCGCAATGATGTCCGCACATTGCTCCGGCGTGACCGTTGGGTTTTTGAAGAAACTGCCCGCATTGCCCAATACCTTGGGGTCGGGCAATTTGTGGCGACGAATCTCGCAGACCCAGTCGTAAATTTGTTGGGCACTTGGGTTTGCAATTCCTGTCTCGGTCATTTTGCGTTCCAAGTCCAAATAACCCAGCACAGGCCTCCAAGCTTTTGGCAAGTGAAAACGGACGCGTAAAATCAAAGCACGCCCGCCCAAACCAATGCCATTGGGACCACTGCTGGCGTGTTTGAACACTGAATCGCGATAACCAAAAGCGCATTGCGCGGCGTTCAGGGTAAAAACTTGACCCGTGACCAGATCGAGGGCATCCAAAGAATCAAATCGATCCTGCAATTCCACGCCATAGGCACCAATGTTTTGAACGGGTGTAGCCCCCACAGAACCTGGAATCAAGGCCATGTTCTCTAGCCCTGGCCAGCCTTGCGACAAAGTCCATGTGACAAAGTCATGCCAATTTTCGCCTGCGCCAGCCTCCAAAATCCAGGCTTTCTCGTTTTCACGGACCAGTCGCTTGCCTTCAATTTCGATTTTCAGAACACGGGGTTTGACGTCGCCCGTCAACACAATGTTGCTACCACCCCCCAAAACACAATACCCCTCAGGGCAATTGACCAAGTCCTGCTGAGCCGCCAGAGCGTCTTCTTCAGAGCGAATGTGCACCAAGCTATGGGCCTTGGCCACGATGCCAAAGCTGTTGAAGGACTGAAGGGGTACGTTTTGGGTCACGTTCATGGGAGAATTGTCGCATTCTCTTACTTGATTATTGAACTCCATGCCATCTTTTGACACCGTTTGCGAACCTAATCTGGTCGAAGTTAAAAATGCGGTCGACACCACCGCCAAAGAAATTGCCACCCGATTTGACTTCAAAGGCACCTCTGCGGCCATTGAATTGAAGGACAAAGAGATCACTTTGTTTGGCGACGCCGATTTTCAGCTCACCCAAATTGACGAAGTCTTGCTCAACAAGCTGGCCAAGCGAAGCGTCGATGTCCGCTTTTTAGACAAGGGTGACGTCCAAAAAATAGGGGGCGACAAAGTAAAGCAAGTTTTTAAAGTTCGCAATGGCATTGCCACTGAAGACAGCAAAAAAATTCAAAAAGCATTGAAAGAAAGCAAGCTCAAAGTACAAGCCTCTATTCAAGGAGATGCCGTGCGCGTCACGGGCGCCAAGCGCGATGACTTGCAAGCGGCCATGGCCTTGCTGCGCAAAGACATTACCGACATTCCTATAAGCTTCAATAACTTTCGCGACTGAAAAAAAGCGCCCTAGGGCGCTTTTTTGACGATGCGTTGCCAAAGAATCATTTAACTTTTTTTGGCGCCTAACTTAGATTCAGTTCCGGCCAGCAAACGGTTCACATTTTCCCGGTGTCGCCATACCAACAAAATACCGATGACACACAACATGCCAAAGACAGTGCCGTTGAAACTCCACCACAACACGTCTGAGGCCATGGCGTAATACACCGGCGCCATCACCGCGGCCAACAAAGCGGCCAGTGAGGAATATCTAAAGAACCAGGCAACGCCAACCCAGGTGACTGCAACCGCCAAGCCCAAAATAGGCGAAACGCCCATCAAGACACCCAAGGCAGTTGCAACGCCTTTGCCGCCTTGAAATTTAAAAAAGACAGGGTACAGGTGCCCCAGAAAAGCGGCCAGTCCAGCCGCAGCCGCTGTTCCTTCGGTCATGCCAAAAGGGGCACCTTGTTGCAGTACCCAGAACACGGGCACCCAGCCCTTCACCGCATCAAACAACAGCGTCAAAACTGCGGCTTTTTTGTTACCCGACCTTAAAACATTGGTCGCACCTGGGTTCTTGCTGCCGTATGAGCGTGGATCAGACAAGCCCATGAACTTGCTCACAATCACCGCAAAACTCAAGGAACCCAGCAAGTACGACACCACCACCACCGACACCGGGTGTAACGCGAAATCCAATAAATTTTCAGGCATGGGAAACTCGCAAACTTAGGAATCAAAGAAGCTTGAGGTCAGGTGGCTGGATCACGATGAACCAAACGAATCGCCTCAATCTCAGCCAGAACTTCGGCCGACAAAGTTGTACCCCAAGCTTTGACGTCCTCTTCCAATTGCGCAACCGAAGTGACGCCAATGATGGTGCTGGCCACAGACCAACGGTTGTAGCAGAAGGCCAAAGCCATTTGGGTGGGGGTCATGCCATTGTCTTTGGCAAGTTGGTTGTAAAGGCGTGCCGCCGCCAAGGAACTTTCCCGGCCCCAGCGCTGCTTGCGAACCGACTCAAATTTGCCAATGCGCGCATCCGTCGGTGCACCCTTGCCCTCAAATCCAGACAGATCGTACTTACCGGTCAATGCACCAAATGCCAACGGCGAATAGGCCAGCAAAGACACTTTCAAACGATGGCAGGTTTCATCCAAGGCATTGTCAAAAGTTCGATTGGTCAAGCAATAAGGATTTTGCACGGTCATGACACGCGGCAAGCCATGCTGCTCAGCCAGACTAACAAATTCATGCACGCCATAGGGTGTTTCGTTGGACAGGCCAATGTAGCGGACCTTGCCCGCTTTGACCAACTTTTCCATGGCCATCAACTGCTCGTGGATGGTGGTTTCAATTTTGTCTTTGGCAGGGTCAAAATACATGAGGCCAAATGCAGGCACATGACGCTCAGGCCAGTGGATTTGATACAGATCGATGACATCCGTTTTGAGACGCTTCAAACTGGAATCGCAAGCGTTCAAAATATCCTGTGCCGTCATACCAGAGCCCTCTCGCACCCAAGGCATACCTCGCGAAGGACCAGCCACTTTGGTCGCCAGCACCACTTTTTGGCGAGCGCCTGCGCGACTCGACATCCAGTTGCCGATGATGGTTTCAGTGATGCCACAAGTTTCTGCGCGGGCGGGCACTGAATACATCTCAGCGGTGTCGATGAAATTAACGCCCAACTCCAAAGAACAGTCCAAAATTTGGTGCGACACACTTTCGTTGACTTGCTCGCCAAATGTCATGGTTCCCAAGCAGATGGGCGTCACTTGCAAAGCGGAAGTGCCTAAGGCGATATTTTTCATGATGTATCGAGATGGTTGAAATATAAAAACTATGAAATTAATTTTGCGCGTCGCTCTTCTTCTAAGCGCAAAAATCTTCGCTGTACTTTACCAGTAGTGGTCATCGGTAATTGCTCGATGAACTCAATTTCTTTGGGGTATTCATAAGGCGCCAATAGGCCACGAACATGCCGTTGTAAATCGGCAATGACATTTTTCTCAAAATCTTTCACATTGCGGTTCTGCGCGCGCTTTAGCAAATACTCTGGCGACATCACCACATACGCTTTTACCAAAGCACCGCGGTCAGCATCTGGCTTTGGCACAACCGCTGCATTGACCACTGCCGGATGTTTAACAAGGCAGTTTTCAATTTCGCCAGGGCCAATTCGATAGCCTGCCGCCTTGAACATGTCATCCGTACGGCCTTGGTACCAAAGATAGCCGTCTTCATCTTGGAGGGCCACATCACCGGTGCGACACCAATCGCCTGAGAATTTTTCTTGCGTGGCCGTCGGATTTTTCCAATAGCCCAAAAAGAACACAGGATCGGGGTGACCGTGCCGATCGCAGCGACTCACAGCCACCTCCCCGGGCACGCCTGCTTGACAAACACGACCTCTCTCATCAATGACCGCAACCAGATGTCCCGGATAACCTCGACCCATGCTACCAGGCTTGGGCGGCCAAAAAATATGACAGTTACCGACCACATAATTAATTTCGGTTTGACCAAACATTTCATTGACCACCACACCTAACTCATCTCGGCAGTAAGCAAACACCGCATCGCCCACGGCCTCGCCAGCACTCATCAATCCTTGCAACTGAATTTTGTAGTGCTTGCGTGGATGTGCATCGGCTTTCATCATGGCTTTCAGCGCCGTGGGAAATAAAAAACTGTGCGTGATTTTGTGTTGATCTAAAATTTCAAAAGCAATTTCAGGGCTGAAACGTCCATTGAAAGCCACAATGGGCCGTCCAAAATACAAGGACGGTAGCAGTGCATCCATCAAGCCGCCGGTCCAGGCCCAGTCTGCAGGCGACCAAAATACAGCTTTCGAATTAAGGGGCAAGTCAGCGTGACCCGCCCCCTTCGCATTGAATGACGATGAATTAAATCCAAACCAATTTTGACTGCACACAAAGCCAGTCAAATTGCCCAGCAAGGCACGATGTGGAATGAGCGCACCTTTAGGATTGCCCGTGGTACCGCTGGTGTAAATCAGGACAGCAGGGTCATCGGAAGCAGTTCGAACCGCTTTAAACAGCGCTTGTTTGCGCTTGTCTTGAAGGCCATTTTTCAAACTCTGTGGCACTTGCAACACGGTTTTCAGGCCCGTGCATTCTTTTTGTAACGCCAACAAAACAGGGGCTGACACCTCATCGCACAATGCCACCGCAGCTTCGCTGTCT
This sequence comes from uncultured Burkholderiales bacterium, assembly GCA_903844775.1. Classification (GTDB taxonomy): domain Bacteria; phylum Pseudomonadota; class Gammaproteobacteria; order Burkholderiales; family Burkholderiaceae_C; genus Limnohabitans_A. The sequence goes on from CAIMUZ010000210.1 coordinate 14,771, forward strand.
TGGACTCTGAACGCCAGCGCATCAGGGCCAAAGAGCATCGACAAAGGCATGGCCACAGCACCCATTTGCATCACAGCGATATAAGCCACTGCAGTTTCAAAGCGTTGCGGCATCACGATGGCCACCCGGTCTCCCCGCTTTACACCCTGCGCTTTTAATTGTTGACTCAGCACATTGGCGGCGTTTTGCAAGTCTTCAAAGGTCCAGGACTGTGCCGATAATGAGCCGGGCTGATGCGCCACAATCGCAATGCGCTTGCGGTGCTCTTCCGATTGGGCCCAACGACCGCAACAAGCTTCAGCCATGTTGAAGGCTCTGGGCACCTGCCATCCAAATTGGCGGTGCACATTCTCGTAAGCGTCCTGTGGGTCGTTCTGGTGACTGACACGCATTCCATGTCTCCTTATGATGTCGCAGTATGTACCAAGTTAAACGTTTCTCTGCCAGTCATTTTGTCCCATTGCGAGGGCATCACTACCATGTTCAGGAGTGGGGCAACCCGCAGTCCCCACACCCGCCCTTGGTATTGGCCCATGGCTGGATGGATGTCGCGGCTTCTTGGCAATTCATGATCGATGCTTTCAGCGCCGATTTTTTTCAGCAACGCAGAGTTTTGGCAGCCGATTGGCGAGGCTACGGCCTCACCACAGGACCCTCCTTTGACAGCTATTGGATGCCCGATTACTTGGGCGACTTAGACGAGCTCTTGAATCAAATGTGCCCCGACCAAAAAATCGACTTGGTGGGACACAGCATGGGCGGCAATGTGGTCATGATGTACGCAGGCGCTCGCCCAGAACGCATTCGCCGTTTGGTTAACTTAGAAGGCTTTGGTCTGTCAGCCTCGCGCCCCTCCCAAGCGCCGGGTCGTTTAGGACAGTGGCTGGACGAGCTGCAGGCCCTGAAAAAAGGTACATTGGATTTAAAAGCTTATCCAGACTCGGCCAGCGTCGCAAAACGCCTTATGAAGACCAATCAACGGCTCTCCCAAGACAAAGCAGAATGGCTGGCCACGCATTGGGCCAAGCCCAACCATCAAGGGGAATGGCAAATTTTGGGGGAAGCCGCACACAAGGTGGTCAACCCTTACCTGTTCAGAGTCGATGAGGTCTTGGAGATCTATAAACGCATTCAATCTCCCACCCTGGTCGTTGAAGCCTCGGACGACTCCTTGACGCAATGGTGGAAGGGCAAATTCACCCTTGAAGAGTTTCATGAGCGCCTAAAATCGGTCGCCGACCTCAAAATGGCCACCCTGCAAGACGCTGGGCACATGCTCCACCACGACCAAGCAGAGGCGTTGGCTTTGTTGCTAGAGGACTTTTTAGCCTAATTGGGCCTGAAGTTCACCCCAAGGCATGAGAAAATCCCTTCTTTAATAGATTCGGACACCCCCTCTCATGGACGCAGAACACATCAATCAAATTGGCGCGAAATTGGCCGACCTGGCCACCCGCACTGAAGATTTACGGAGGTATCTTTGACTACGATGCCAAATCAGAACGCCTGAGAACCGTTAACGCATCGCTCGAAGATCCCACGGTCTGGAATGACCCTAAAAAAGCCCAAGAGTTGGGAAAAGAGAAAAAAGCCTTAGACGGTGTGGTGGTCACACTCAACACCCTCACGTCTGAACTTTCAGACAACAGCGAACTGTTTGACATGAGCAAAGAGGAAGGCGACGACGCCGGCTTGCTCACCATTGAAATAGAAGCCAATAAATTGGCCAGCATTGTGGACCAGCTTGAATTCAGGCGCATGTTCAACAATGAAGCCGACTCGTGCAATGCTTTTGTCGACATTCAGGCTGGCGCCGGTGGCACTGAAGCTTGCGACTGGGCCAGCATGCTGATGCGTCAGTATTTGAAATATGCAGAACGCAAGGGTTTCAAAGTGACTGTTGAAGATGAATCGGCGGGAGATGTGGCCGGCATCAAAGGCGCCACACTCAAATTTGAAGGCGACTATGCCTTTGGATTGATGCGGACTGAAACAGGTGTACACCGCTTGGTGCGCAAGTCACCCTTTGACTCGTCCGGAGGACGCCACACCAGCTTTGCCAGTATTTTTGTTTACCCCGAAGTGGACGATTCGATTGAGATTGACATCAATCCCGCAGATGTTCGGACCGACACTTTCCGCGCCAGTGGTGCGGGCGGTCAGCACATCAACAAAACAGATTCTGCAGTTCGATTGACGCACATTCCCACAGGCATTGTGGTTCAGTGTCAAGACGGCCGCAGCCAGCACAGCAACCGCGACGTCGCCTGGAAACGTCTGCGCTCGCGCTTATACGACTTTGAAATGCGCAAGCGCATGGAAGCCCAGCAAAAATTGGAAGACACCAAGACCGATGTGGGCTGGGGTCACCAAATTCGCAGTTATGTGCTGGATCAAAGTCGCATCAAAGATTTGCGCACCAATGTCGAAACGTCCAACACACAAAAAGTGCTGGACGGCGATTTAGATGCGTTCATTGAAGCCTCGCTTAAACAAGGTGTATGACAAAAGCTGGCCATGCCAGCAAGTCAAACCAACCCATGGAGAATTTTTGTGATGCTTGAAGGACAAACTAACCAGGCCATTCACCGTGTGAACTACACGGCTCCGGCATTTTGGATCGACACAGTTGATCTGTCATTTGACCTCGACCCTGTCAAAACACGCGTGCTCAACAAAATGCGTGTTCGTCGCAACCCAGAGGTCGCCGCACAAGCCTTGCGGCTGGACGGCGAAGCGCTTAACTTGGCTCGTGTCATGGTGAATGGCGGTGGTACATCTTTCAAAATAGAGGGCGATCAACTGGTATTAGAAAATTTACCCGAAGGCAATGATGCGTTCGATTTAGAAATTTTCACCACCTGCAACCCCTCCAAAAATACACAGCTGTCTGGCTTGTACGTCAGCAACGATTCTTTCTTCACGCAATGTGAAGCAGAAGGTTTTCGCCGCATCACTTATTTCCTGGACCGTCCTGATGTCATGGCCAGCTACACCGTCACCTTGCGCGCCGACGCGCAGATGTACCCTGTGCTGCTGTCAAATGGCAATCTGCTAGAGCAAGGCAAGTTAGAAGACGGTCGCCACTTTGCGACATGGAAAGACCCGCACAAGAAACCATGCTACCTGTTTGCTTTGGTGGCGGGCAAATTGGTGGCCCGTGAGCAGCGCATTGTTTCAAGGTCAGGCAAAGAACACTTGCTGCAAGTGTTTGTTCGCGCTGGCGATCTGGACAAAACCGAGCACGCCATGAATTCATTGATGGCCAGTGTGGCCTGGGATGAGGCCCGTTTTGGTTTGCCGCTTGACCTAGAGCGTTTCATGATTGTGGCCACCAGCGACTTCAACATGGGCGCCATGGAAAACAAAGGCCTGAATATTTTTAACACGAAATATGTGCTGGCCAATCCTGCCACTGCCACTGACGCTGACTTTGCCAACATTGAGAGTGTGGTGGGGCATGAGTACTTTCACAATTGGACGGGCAACCGAATTACCTGTCGCGATTGGTTTCAACTGTCGCTGAAAGAAGGCTTGACCGTTTTTCGCGACCAAGAGTTCAGCCAGGACATGGCAGGCATCGAAAGCGCGCGTGCCGTCAAGCGCATTGAAGACGTGCGCGTCTTGCGCACCGTTCAATTTCCGGAAGATGCGGGCCCCATGGCCCATCCGGTGCGCCCAGACAGCTATGTAGAAATCAACAACTTCTACACCGTGACCATTTATGAAAAAGGCGCCGAGGTGGTTCGGATGATGCAGACTTTGGTGAGCGCACCCGGCGACGAAGAAGGCCGCTCAGGGTTTTCCAAAGGCATGAAGCTTTATTTTGAGCGGCATGACGGTCAAGCGGTGACATGCGACGATTTTGCACAAGCCATCGCCGACGCCAACCCTGATTCTCCTTTGGCCCAATTGCTTCCGCAATTCAAACGCTGGTACAGCCAAGCCGGCACGCCCAGACTCCATGCCGACGGCGAATATGACAGCATCGCAAAAACCTACACGCTCACACTCACGCAATCTTGCGCCAACACGCCAGATCAAAGCCAGAAAGATCCCTTTGTGATTCCCGTGAAAGTAGGCTTGCTCAATCAGCAGGGCCAAGCTTTTGCGGAGCAAAGTAAAACATTGGTTCTGAGCAAAGCCAGTCAAAGCTTTGTATTTGACAACATCGACAGCGAGCCGACGCCTTCACTGCTCAGAAACTTCAGCTCACCGGTCAACTTAGATTGCGTACTGACAGATGCGCAGTGGCTCACCTTGTTGGCCAACGATACGGACGCCTTCAATCGCTGGGAAGCCGGCCAAAGGTTGGCGGTGCAAGCGGCCTTGCGATTCATCCGCAACCAACGCAACCCACTCACCGAATCGATCTTAGACGAAGACTATCTCAACGCCAAGCGTGCCGTGTTAACCCATGTCCACCTCGACGCTGCTTTTAAAGAGCTGGTTCTTTTCTTGCCTTCGGAAACCTATATTTCAGAACAACTTGAATCAGTCGACCCACAATATGTGCATGCCGTTCGCGAAGCCATGCGCATGCAGCTGGCCACAGCCTTGAAGGCTGAATGGGAGACCTGTTACGAAGACAACCGTGTGCTAGGCGCTTACTCGCCCGATGCAGTCTCAAGCGGTAAACGTGCACTTTCTAATATGGCCTTGCACATGCTGTGTCTGACCGCACAAAAAGAGGGGTCAACTGTTTGGCCCACAAAAGCATTACAAGCTTTCAACGATGCCCACAACATGACCGATCGTTTTGGCGCTTTGTCTGCTTTGGTGGCAAGCAGCCATGCAATGGCGCAGCCTGCATTGGCACAATTCCATGCCTTGTTTAAAAACGAAGACTTGGTCATCGACAAATGGTTTTCTCTGCAAGCCAGCGTACCCGATCAAGGTGGCCACGTGTTACCCGTGGTGCGTCAACTCATGCAGCACGCCGATTTCAATTTGCACAACCCCAACCGCGCACGCAGTTTAATTTTCAGTTATTGCAGCGCCAATCCTGGTGCATTCCACCGCACCGATGCCGCAGGCTATGTGTTTTGGAGCGAGCGTGTCATCGAATTAGACGGCTTCAACCCTCAAGTTGCTGCTCGCTTAGCACGGGCTCTCGATCGATGGAAAAAGCTGGCCGAGCCTTACCGCCAAGCCGCTAAAACCGCCATTCAGCGCGTCGCCGCAAAACCAGAATTGAGCAACGATGTGCGCGAGGTTGTCACTCGCGCCTTGGCTGAATAAAATTTGAGAAAACAACATGACACAGAAAATTTCACTGTCGCGCTATCTGGTTGAACAACAACGCAGCAAGGGGAAAATCCCTGCCCAATTGCGCTTGTTGCTCGAAGTGGTGGCGCGTGCATGTAAAAGCATCAGTCACGCCGTTAACAAAGGCGCATTGGGCGGCGTTTTAGGCAGTGCTGACATTGAAAACGTTCAAGGCGAGATTCAGAAAAAACTCGACATCATTGCCAACGAAGTTTTGATTGAAGCCAATGAATGGGGCGGCCACTTGGCCGCCATGGCATCTGAAGAAATGGAAACCATCCACATGGTGCCCAACCGCTATCCGCAAGGCGAATATCTCCTGCTGTTCGACCCTTTGGATGGTTCCAGCAACATCGATGTCAATGTCAGTATTGGGACCATCTTCAGTGTGCTCAAAAAACCTGAAGACAACGAATTAATCAGCGAGAAAGATTTTCTGCAAGCAGGTCGCCAGCAAGTGGCTGCGGGCTATTGCGTCTACGGCCCGCAAACGACACTGGTTCTCACCGTAGGCGACGGCGTGGCGATGTTTACATTAGACCGCGAGCAAGGCTCTTTTGTGCTGACGCAAGAAAGCGTCAAAATTCCAGAAGATACCCAAGAATTTGCCATCAACATGAGCAACATGCGCCACTGGGATTCGCCTGTGAAACGCTATGTCGACGAATGCTTAGCGGGCAAAGAAGGTGTGCGCGGCAAGGACTTCAATATGCGCTGGATTGCCAGCATGGTGGCCGATGTGCACCGCATTCTGACCCGCGGCGGCGTCTTCATGTACCCCTGGGACAAGCGAGAGCCCCACAAGGCAGGCAAGCTGCGCCTCATGTACGAAGCCAACCCCATGAGTTGGCTGATTGAGCAAGCTGGCGGCGCTGCCACCAATGGCCATCAACGAATTTTGGACCTCCAGCCAAGCCAGCTACACGAGCGAGTGAGTGTTGTATTGGGTTCTAAAAATGAGGTGGAACGTATCACCCAGTACCATCTCGAAAAATGAAATTAAGCCTTTTCCTTCGTGGTTTAATTAGCACTTTCACATGCACGCACGAAACCTTAATGGAGAACCCCATGAAGCATCGATTTTTGTCTGCCCTGATTGCCTCTTCCGTCATGTTTTTGGCCAGTCCCAGCGGGGTGATGGCGCAAGCGGCTGACCCTGCCGTGAAAAAATCAGACACGGGCATATGTCATGAAAAATCCAGCGCCAGTTACGGCGCCACCAAAAAATTCGAATCCTTTGCCAGCTTAGACGCCTGCTTAAAAAGTGGCGGCCGAGTACCCGCTAACGCTACCGCACCTGAGGTCGTCGCGGTCAAAAAATCGGAGAGCGGAATTTGCCACGATAAGAGCAGCGCGAGTTTTGAAAAAACTCAAAAGTTCACAGCATTTAAAACAGTTGATGAATGCGTGAAGAGCGGTGGCACGCTGCCTAAAAAGTAATGCCTGTCTTCAATGAACCAGCTGACAAGGCGCTTTGATGCCACGCGCCTGTCTTTGCTCATCGCAATGCTGAATGGCTTTGCGCTCTGCGACGGCCGACAGCTTCACATAGATTGAGCAAGCAAAGGCCAGAGGCCTTCATGGCATTGCAAGCTAAGTTGCGTCAAGCCCTGACTCAAATCAAGCCACAATGCCTCTTTGACGCATGGCCTGAATTTGCTCGGACGAAATACCCAACTCCGTCAGCACCGCATCGGTGTCTTGACCAAGATGTGGTGCATTTCTGCGATGTGTACCAGGTGTCCTAGACAACTTAGGCACCATGCCAGGCACCTTCAATCGGGTTCCATCGTTCATTTGCACCTCGGCCAACATGCCGCGCGCCAAATAGTGGGGGTCGTTGGCAATGTCTCGTACGGTGTAGATGCGACCTGCGGGCACCGCTGCTGCATCCAAAGCTTCAAGCACCTCGACCACACTCAAACGGGCAGTCCAAGCACCAATGGCGGCGTCTAATTCTTCGACACGTTTCACCCGACCCGCGTTGCTGCCCAAGCTGGGATCGGCGCCCAGATCTTCACGACCAATGGTGGTCATCAATCGTTTGAAAATACTGTCGCCATTTCCAGCAATCAAAGCACAGCCGTCTTTGCACAAATAGGCATTGGTGGGTGCGATACCAGGCAAGGCACTGCCTGCAGGCCCCCGCACAGCGCCAAACTCACTGAACTCTGGCAGCAGACTTTCCATACAATTGAAGACAGCCTCATAGAGCGCCACATCAATCACTTGCCCAAGTCCACTTTTTTGCTTTTCGTAAAGCGCCATCAAAATACCGATGACGCCATGCAAAGAAGCCAAGGTATCCCCCATGCTGACGCCCACACGAACTGGCAATCGACCCGGTTCACCACTGAGATGGCGCAATCCCCCCATGGCTTCCGCCACCACACCAAAACCAGGTTTGTCTTTGTAGGGTCCTGTCTGTCCATAACCGCTAATTCGCAGCATGATCAAACCAGGATTGAGTTCCAATAAAACATCCGACCCAAGTCCCCAAGCCTCCATAGCACCCGGTCGAAAATTTTCGATAAGGACATCGGCTTCCGTGGCGAGCTGACGAACAATTGCTTGGGCTTCTGGTTGCCGCAAATCGAGCGCCAGTGAGCGCTTATTTCGGGACTGTACCTGCCACCACACAGAGGTCCCATCCTTCGTCAATCGCCATTGGCGCAAAGGATCGCCTGTGCCTGGCGGTTCAATTTTGATGACATCGGCACCAAAGTCGGCCAAAGTTTTGGCTGCGAAAGGACCGGCGATGAGCTGCCCCAGCTCAACAACTTTGAGGCCTGAAAGTGCACTCACATTGAACAAAGCATGAGCCATGGCGCTTGAATTAAACGGGCTCTTCGATCAATGGTGACGAGGAAAGAGGGTCGATGTTTTGAGGCGCATCAGGGTTGTGCGTGCCTAAAGCAACGGCTCTGAAAATTTCTCGCAACATTTTTTTCTCCTGCAAACTCAAAGCGCGCGTTAAGCGATGACGCATGCGCAGCAGCAGTTGTCGGTCCACCTCTTGCGGTATACCGCGACTGATGTGCAAGGCATCCCTCAGTTCTTCTCGCTTGTCTTCTGGCTCATCATCCCACCAAGAAACAATGACTTCCGTGATGGACGCCCGGACGACTTCTGGATCTTCTTGTGCGGCACTTGATTCTTTGGGCGCTGCACCCTGCAATATTTCGGACAAAGCTTTCGACTGAACCACAATTCGCCTGTCCGCCTGCGACAACAAACGCCCCCAACCAGGATCTGTTTGGTGCAATTTAGACATGTTGCGTGCAGCGTCATCGGCCAAAATGTGCACCGACATGCCTGTCAGTTGCGCATCGTCAATGACCGTCAAGAAACGTTCGTCGTCCGTGGCCAACAAAACATGATCACAGGCTTTGTTCAAAGCCAACTGGCGCAAGTCTTGGCCTAAACTTTTCAACAAAGACATGCCGCCGTCTAGGTCGTGCGACAAAACTTTTCGCACAATCTGACCGTCAACGTCCAAGCTCTCGTTCTCTTCTGCGTACCAATAAATACGCTTGACATCCACATCGAGGCCTGCATGATTCAGCGCATCCCCCAGAAATTGGGCCAAGCCAAATCGGTTCAAGGCATCCTGCTTAGGCCCCGATTGCGTGTGTTGAGCCAACCAAACCAAAAATCTGGCATCGATCAAGGCAATGCATTGGCCGCCCAGTGCATCGAAGTTTTTCCGTTGCGAGTCTTTGGAAGTATGAGAAAAGTATTCGCGTTTCATCGCAGCCTTTGAGTCTTAAGATAAAAATAATATGGCAAACCTAAAAATTTGCCCCAGCATAGTGGGTCTGCGAACCCTGACGGCATTTTAGCAATTTAGCTCGAATTAAAAAGCCTTAAACTCGCACAATCTTTGATATTTATTCAACCCATGTCTCACTACGATCTCTACGCCATTGGCAACGCCCTCGTCGATTCTGAATTCGAAGTCAGTGACGCCCTCCTCAAAACCATGGGCGTCGACAAGCGACATATGACGCTGATCGACACCCCTCGCAGGGCCGAGTTGCTGTCACACGTTCAAAACATCACACCCCGCCAAACCGGCGGCGGCTCTGCGGGCAATACGGTGGTTGCCTTGGCCCAACTGGGTGGCAAGGCTTTTTACTCCTGCAAAGTGGCGCATGACGACTTGGGTGACTTTTACGTCAAAGATCTGCAGGCACGCGGCGTTGACACCAACCTCAACCATACCCGTGCATCGAATGGCCAAACTGGAAGTTGCATGGTTTTGGTCACCCCCGACGCCGAAAGAAGCATGTGTACTTTCCTCGGCGTCTCAGCCGAATTGGACGACGGCGCATTGCACCCTCACGACATTGTCAAATCTAAAATTTATTACATGGAAGGCTATTTGGCAGCATCCCCCACAGGGCTCAGCGCCGCCCTCAAGGGCCGACAAATTGCCAAGGAAGCTGGCGTTCAACTGGCCCTCACCCTCAGTGATGTCAGCATGATTCAATTTTGCAAAGCAGGACTAGACACCATGCTGGGTGACGGAGTTGATTACTTGTTTTGCAACCAAGAAGAAGCCCAAGTTTGGTGTGGCACGCAAGATTTGAACGACGTTCGAAGTCAGCTGAAAAAACTTGCCAAAATGGTTTGCATGACGCGCGGCCCTGAAGGTTCCGAAATCATCACCGACCATCAAACTTGGCATGTGCCTGCCGACAAAGTCAAAGCCATTGACACGAATGGCGCAGGCGACATGTTTGCGGGCTCTTTCTTGTACGCCATTGCGCGTGGCTATTCACCCGAGCAAGCCGCCACGCTGGGCAACCACACCGCTGCTGCGGTGGTCAGCCAACACGGCAATCGTTTGACATTGGGCCAATTGAGCACCATCAAAGCTTACGCCCTGCCCCCACTCAAGTGATCAGAAGGTTTCTGCTTTAGACAAGGGCGAGGCGGCCGCGTCTTTTGCAGCCAATACAGGCTCTTTAAATCCACTGGGCAAAGGCCAATCAATGCCCAGTGCGGGATCGCTCCACAACAGGCTGCGCTCAAATTCTGGATACCAATAATCGGTTGTTTTGTACAAAAATTCCGCCGACTCGCTGAGCACCATGAATCCGTGCGCAAAGCCAGGCGGAACCCACAATTGGCTAGCATTTTCCTCACTCAACTTGCAGCCAACCCATTGGCCAAACCGAGTGGAATTTTTACGCAGATCGACGGCGACATCAAACACTTCCCCTTGGGTCACACGTACTAATTTTCCTTGCGCATGTTGAATTTGATAATGCAAGCCTCTTAAAACGCCCTGGGATGACTTGCTGTGGTTGTCTTGAACAAATTCAACGTCAAGTCCCGTGACCTTGGCAAAGTCGCGGGCATTGAAACTCTCATAAAAAAAGCCTCTGGCGTCGCCAAAAACTCGGGGCTGAAGGATCAATACTTCTGGGAGATGGGTAGGGGTAACGGTATACGGCATTAAGCTGATTTCAGGATATTCAAAAGGTATTGGCCATAGCCGTTTTTAGCCAAAGGCATTGCCAATTTTTGCAACTGCTTTGCATCAATCCATTTTTGAGCGAATGCAATTTCTTCGGGACACGCCACCATCAAACCTTGACGTTTTTGTAAAGTTGAAATGAAAGCAGCCGCCTCATGCAAACTGTCGTGGGTCCCTGTGTCTAGCCACGCATAACCTCGCCCCATGATCTCTACATGCAGTTGTTGTTTCTCGAGGTACATCCGATTCACATCCGTAATTTCCAATTCACCACGGGCAGAGGGTTTGATTTGCGCCGCGATGTCACAAACTTGGCGATCATAGAAATACAAACCTGTCACGGCATAGTTGCTTTTGGGGTGCTGCGGCTTTTCTTCAATGCTGAGGGCCTGCTGCTGGTCATCAAAAGCCACCACGCCATAACGTTCAGGGTCTTGCACATGATAAGCAAACACACTGGCACCTCCTGTTTGCGCATTGGCGGTTTGCATCAATTTGACCAAGTCATGACCATAAAAAATGTTGTCACCCAAAATAAGGGCGCTGGGATGGTTGCCCACAAACTCTTTACCAATGATGAAGGCTTGCGCCAAACCATCTGGGCTGGGCTGCACTGCGTATTGAATGTTCATGCCCCATTGGCTGCCATCACCCATTAACTCGCTAAATCGGGGCGTGTCTTGGGGGGTGCTGATCAAAAGCACATCCCTGATGCCTGCCAACATCAAGGTGGTCAAGGGGTAGTAAACCATGGGCTTGTCGTACACCGGCATCAATTGCTTGGAGACAGCTTGCGTCACGGGATATAAGCGAGTGCCAGAGCCTCCCGCCAAAATAATGCCTTTGCGTGTATTCATAGGTAGATTTTGCCATGCGCTGATGGCAGATCAAGGCATATGCACTTATGCTTAACCCCTATGCCTTTTAAAGACCTGGGCCTGTCGCCCGAGCTGCTGACCGCACTCAAACCCAAAACTTACCCCTCGCCTACCCCGGTTCAAAGCGAATTCATACCTGCGGCAGCCGCAGGACGTGACGTATGGGTGACGGCGCCCACAGGTTCAGGCAAAACTTTGGCTTATGCGCTGCCCTTGTTGGATCGGCTTTTGAGCAGTCAAAATCAAGCCACCCCTCTAACGAGCGCTTTGCGACCGCTGCCCGGCAGAAACCCCAGAGCTGTGCAGTCCTTGGTTTTGGTGCCCACGCGCGAATTGGCCATTCAAGTCAGTCAAACGTTCATGAGCATTGCCAGCCAATGGGGTACCCGCTGCAAAATTACAGTGGTTTTTGGGGGTGTTTCAATCAACCCTCAAATGATGGGATTGAGGGGCGGCACAGACATTTTGATTGCCACACCTGGACGGCTCATTGACCTCATTGAACACAACGCGCTGAAACTTTCCAATGTGCAATCCTTGGTTCTCGATGAAGCCGATAAGTTATTAGAGCTCGGGTTTCAAGATGAACTGCAACACATCTTGAGCCTGCTTCCAAAGAAAAGGCAAAACCTATTTTTATCTGCCACTCGACCCGAGAGCATTGAAAGCCTTGCTCAAAGCATCCTGCGACTTCCTCATGAAATTCACATTGCAGCGGAAACGCCGCAACCCTCGGTCATTCAACAAAGAGCCATTTACACCGACCGCACCCAAAGAACCCAACTTCTGAAACATTTGATCAAGGCTGAAAATCTCAAACAAGTATTGGTCTTTGTGGCCACTCAGCACAGCAGCGAAATTGTCGCTGCCAAACTCAGAGTGGCTGGCATCTCCTCTGAGCCATTTCATGGGCAATTAAGCCAAGGAAAGCGCCAACAAGTCTTGGCTGATTTCAAAGCACATCGTGTCAAAGTGGTGCTGGCCACCGATTTGGCTGCGCGTGGTTTGGACATTGAAAAACTGCCAACAGTCATCAATTTTGATTTGCCTCGATCTGCGGTCGATTACACCCATCGCATAGGGCGCACAGGACGCGCAGGCGAGTCAGGGGTGGCCATCAGTTTTGTCTGCCCAGAATCGCTGCAACATTGGGCTTTGATCGAAAAACGCCACGCCGTGAAATTGCCGCAAGAATCAATACCTGGCTATGAAGCCACCACAGAGGCGCCTGAACCCCTGGAAAACAATGGCGGTGTCAAAGGCAAGCGCCCTAGCAAAAAGGACAAGTTACGACAATTGGCCGCATCCAAAGCGGAAAATTAAAAAGGCGCCGCAGACCCGAAACGCCTGTCACGTTTTGCAAACCAGGCAAGGGCTTCATTGAATTGTTTGGGTGTGAAGTCTGGCCACAAAGTGTCAATGAAATACATCTCTGCATAAGCGGCTTGCCACAACATGAAGTTACTCACCCGTGACTCCCCGCCTGTTCGAATCAGCAGGTCCATTTCTGGTGCTTGGCCCGTACACAAGTGCGCCGCTAGGGCCTCTTCTGTCAGGTTTTGGATGTCGACGCCTGGATTCGATTTTTGCCATGCTTTGGCGGCCTGAATCATGTCCCAACGCCCACCATAATTGGCCGCAACACGAAGCGTGATTTTGTTGCTGCTTTGAGTTTGCGTTTCAGCGCGACGGATGAGCGTCTGCAGTTCTGGGCTGAATTTACTTTGATCACCCACGACTTGCAGACGCACCCCATTTTCTTCCATCTGGTCAACTTCTTTTTGCAGATAGCTGGCAAACAAGCTCATCAGCACAGAGACTTCTTCTTCTGGTCGACGCCAATTTTCAGTGCTGAATGCAAAGATCGTGATGTGTGGGATGTTGGAGCGAAGGCAGGCCTCCACAATCGCACGAACCCGCTTTGCACCAGCAGCATGACCCAAAGCCGCTGGCAACAAGCGCTTTTTGGCCCATCGACGATTGCCGTCCATGATGATGCCCACGTGTTTTGGCAGGGTACTTAAGGTCAAACTAAATTACTTATAAAAAGACGACTTGATTCTACAACCAAGCCATCCAATAAAAAGGCCGCACAAGGCGGCCTTTGATTGAGTCAATATCTCAGAATTAAGCGATTACATATTTAGCACGATCTTGTCCATCAATCCATTTAGGCGCTTTGCCGCGGCCGGTCCAAGTTTGACCTGTCGCAGGATCGCGATATTTGGCGGCAACTTTGCCACCGGAAGATGATTTTCCACCTGATTTTGAACCGCCCCGTCCTGCCGGAAAAACGTCATGAACAGTTAAACCAAACTCAGCAACCAATTCACGCGCTTTGCCAATGGCTTCGGCGAGTTCTTGGGCACGAGCAGTTGCAATTGCTTGCTCAAGTGCTTCGCGTTGTTTCAATAATTCTTTATATGAGTTAGTCATGGTTTCCCTTTAGAAGATAATAAGCCTGTAAATATCACAGGATTCCGAAGAATAGGGTTATTCTAAAGCTTATTATCAGTTTATATATTTATCGATTTTATAAAAATATGATTTATTTATCATTTTTGGCAATTACTTTATCAATTCTCCGCCCAACCATTGAATTAACTTCAAAATGCCAACCATCGCTTTCTAGAATATCGCCCACTTTAGGTAAATAGCCTAATTCGGCCAAAATAAATCCGCCCAGCGTATTAAATAAACCCCTGTCTTCTCCATTTAATTCTTTGATATCAAGGCGGGACTTCAGTTCATTCAGGGGCATCAAACCATCCAAAATCCAAGTGCCATCTGGCTGCGCAGTGGCCCAAGCGTCCGCGACCGCTAAGGGCTGAAGCTCTCCCGTGATGGCTTCCAGCAAATCACGAGGGGTTAATAAGCCCTGAACCACGCCGTATTCATCCACCACAAACACCATTCGGCCCGATTTACCCCTTAATTGCTCCAGCAACACCATGCCACTCAATGTTTCGGGCACAAAACTAGCGGGTAATGCATATTTCTCTACGGGTGTTGGATCCGAACTGGGCAAAGAAAGAAGCCGCGCAACATTGACAACACCGATCACATCGTCCAGATCACCTCTGCAGACCGGGTACCAGGAATGCCCCTGAGCGCCATTTTGTGCGCCGACTTGGGCCAAACATTCTTGGGGGCTCATATTTCCCTCAAACCATTGAATGTCCAATCTAGGAACCATCAAGGAGGTCAGGGGGCGATCGTCTAAATGAAATACATTTCGAACCATTTGATGCTCATGCGCCTCTATCAAGCCGGCATCGACACCTTCTTCCAGGCTGGCTGTGATTTCCTCCTCAGTCACGGCCCGGTTTCCGCTGGTATCAATTCTGAGCATTCGAAGCACCGCATGGGTGGTCATGGAAAGCAAGCCCACAAAGGGTTTCGCGGCACTGGCAAGCCATGCCATGGGCCGAGAAACAAGGCGAGCCACAGACTCGGGGTACAACTGACCAATCCGCTTAGGTACCAATTCACCAAAGATGATGGTCGTAAAGGTAATCATTGTGACGACCACGGCTGTGGCCGTAATGCCTGCGGCTGAGTCCGACAAACCCCAACTGATCAACCAAGTGGCAACATCGCCGCTGAACGCAGCCTCCCCCACAATGCCATTCAAGACACCAATTGAGGTGATGCCAACTTGAACGGTCGACAAGAACTGCGTGGGGTTCTCAAGGAGCTTGAGCGCCATGGCGGCGCCTTTATCGCCGGCCTCCTCCATGGCTGCCAGCCTCGCTTTTCGGCTAGCGGCCAGGGCCAATTCAGACATGGCAAAGACGCCATTGATCACGGTCAGAAGCGCAATGAGTAAAAAATCCATCCTCACATTGTGCCAAGCCCTGAAGCGCAATGAAATAGTCTCAGCTTGATGAGGGCAAAAACAAGTCGAAATGCGTCGACAATGTGGTTTTGCAATTGACTTGAAGACTTCATGGCAATTTATTGGATCGGCGATATTCAGGGATGCGATGCGCCTTTGGGTCAGTTCTTGGACCAAGTGGGGTTTTCGGCAAGTCGCGACCGACTTTATGTGCTGGGCGACTTGGTCAATCGTGGTCCAGCGTCTTTGGAAGTCTTGAGGCGCCTTTCTAACTTGGGAAACAGTGTGAAATGCGTCCTAGGCAACCACGATTTGCACCTGCTTGCGGTCAACGCGGGCGCCAAAAAGCCCAGCCGCAACGACACCCTTGACGCGGTACTCGAGGCACCCGACAAGTCAGAGCTCCTCAATTGGCTCCGCCATCAATCGCTTGCACTTTATTCAGAAGATGTTTTGATGGTCCATGCAGGCGTTCTGCCTCAGTGGTCGCTGACTGAAACTTTAACGCTGGCCAGTGAATTAGAAGAGATTCTTCAGGGGCCTGATGCAGACGAGTTTTTTTTCCAAATGTATGGCAATGAACCGGCGCAATGGCAACCCCATTTACAAGGCATGGCGCGATGGCGCTGTGCCCTCAACGCCTTGACACGCCTTCGATTTTGCAACGCTTCAGGCCTCATGGAATTTGACACCAAAGAAGGCACGGCCAAGGCGCCTGCAGGCTTCATGGCTTGGTTTGAAGTACCCCACCGACAAACCGCCGATATCACCATTGCCTTCGGTCATTGGTCGACCTTAGGTGCGGTTCAAAGAAGGGATGTATGGGCGCTGGACACTGGCTGTGTTTGGGGTGGGTGCCTCACTGCATTGCAGCGAGACCGCATCTCAGAGTCACCCAAGCGGATTGAAATCAAATGTCCCAGCTACCAACGACCGCATTAAATGCACGGCAATTCACCTTTGCAAGCGCCTATGAAAAGCACCTTGGGATTTGATCCCCGCAAAATCCCCTGGACCCAGCAGCCTGGTGATTGGCCGAGCTTATCGGCGCAGCAATTGTCCGCAGAGCGTCTAAAGTGGGTCTTTGATCATCCACCCCAGTGGACGCCTGAACTCAAGCGGGAGCCCAGCCTTGGACAACGAACACCTTTCGCAGCGGCCGTCCTGATTCCCATCGTTCTGAGGGGTTTGCAAGGCAATAACCCCCATGTTTTACTGACCCAAAGAACAAAGCACTTGTCTTCTCATGCAGGTCAAATTGCATTTCCTGGCGGCAAGGTCGATGCGCAGGATGCTTCCCCACAGCATGCCGCCCTCAGAGAAGCCCATGAGGAGGTCGGACTGTCACCGCATCTGGTTGAAATTTTGGGAAGCTTGCCAACCTACGTCACTGGCACAGCGTTTCACATCACACCGGTGATTGGTTTGGTATCACCCACTTTGACCACGACCGCAAACCCCTTTGAAGTCGAAGAAATTTTTGAAGTTCCCCTCGCTTTTTTGATGAACCCAGAAAATCATCGTTTGCATGTGTTCGAACGAGAGGGCGTATTGAGGCAGTGGTACTCAATGCCTTATTTAGAGCCACACCCAACAGATGCTGGTGAGTCGACAGAGCGATTTATTTGGGGCGCTACCGCAGGCATGATTCGAAACTTTTATCGTTTCCTATTGGCCGCAAATTCTTTATGATGTTGGCATGAGTTTCTTCTCTATCTTTTTAGCGCTTGTGATTGAACAGGCACGGCCCATGAGCCCTACACACTTTTTACATCAGTGGTTGCGCAAATGGGCAGACTGGGTCTCTTCGCATGTTGACGGAGGTTCAAGAACCCAAGCTTGGCTGGCTTGGGGGTTATTGGTGGGAGTGCCCGCGGGCTTGGCGATGCTCATCCATTGGATGTTGACATTTACATTGGGTTGGTTCTTTGCCGTAGCTTGGAACGTGGCACTCCTTTACGTCACCTTGGGCTTTCGTCAATTCAGCCATCACTTCACAGGCATACGCGATGCACTCAATGAGGGTGATGAAGCCTTGGCTCGAAAATTATTGGCCGAGTGGCAGCAAGTCGAAGTCGATGATTTGCCGCGCAATGAAATTGTGAGGCATGTCATCGAACATTCCATCTTATCGGCGCACAGACACGTGTTTGGTGTGTTTTTTAGCTACGCTTTACTGTCCGTGATTGGACTGGGCCCAGTGGGAGCTGTGGCCTACCGAGTTGCTGAATTTGCCAAACGTTATTGGACCGCAACTTCGCCAAACCAAGCAAGTAAGCACTTGACCGACTCTGGCACCCATGCGTGGATCAGTGACGCATTGAGAAATCTCACGCAGCAAACTTGGCGTGCGATCGATTGGGTGCCCGCAAGAGCCACGGCAATGGGTTTTGCCATCATGGGCAGTTTTGAAGATGCGATGGATGGGTGGCGTCATCACTCAGAAAAATTCCCTGACGACAATGACGGCGTCATTTTGGCGGCCACCGCAGGCGCAATCAATGTTCAATTGGGGGGCGCTGCACTGCAAGCCAACTTACCTGGAAGCACTAGCACCCCTGGACGCGCCCCCGAACTGGGCCACTTTGCTCAAGTTGTCGGCCTGGTCTGGCGCACGGTGGTCATGTGGATGGTGTTGGTCGCTTTGCTGTCTTTGGCCAACCTATTAGGCTAAATTTGGCGTTTTCGCCTGATCATCACCAGCGTTGCTGACCCAATTCTTCAAAGAGCTGCGCATAAATTTTGTGACGCCTTTGACTGACTTCGATGGCCAGCAATTCAGCTGCTTCATTGGTTTGAAGTGAGGCCAAAACACCACAACCAGGCTCATGCAAATGTGTGCAATTGTAAAACTTGCATTCTTTCACATGATGCTTCAAATCTGGCATGCAAGAGGCCAGTTGATTTTGTGGGATATGCTGCAAACCAAACTCTTGAAAGCCCGGTGAATCAATGATGGCGGTTCTCTTTGCCTGATCTGTGAAAGATGAAGGCTGCTCACCCACCCAATAAAGTGAGGTACTGGTGGTCGTGTGCTTGCCAGAGTTAAGTGCCTGAGAAATCTCACCCGTCAATGCACGTGCATTGGGGACCAAGGCATTGACCAAGGTACTTTTGCCAGCACCCGAGGGCCCCAAAATGAGAGTCGTCTTGCCCATCATTTCGGCTTGAAGAACTTGCAATGAAGTGTTTTTTTCATGCGTGCTTTTTAACTCAAGGGGCAACACCGCATAACCCATATTTCGATATGCCGCTAAGCGATGCCAGGCTTGCGCAAAGGCTTCTCCCAGATCGCTTTTATTCAAAACGATCAAAGGCTTGATGTGTTCAGCCTCTGCGGCAATCAAAGCTCGCGATAGTTGTGTTTCTGAAAATTCTGGCTCTGCCGCCAACAAGATCAGAACTTGATCCAAATTTGCTGCAAACGATTTGGTGCGAACCTCATCGCGCCTGTAAAAAATATTTTTTCTTTCCAGCACACTTTCAATCGTGCCCTCGTCGGCGGCAGCTTGCCATCTCACACGATCGCCGACCACAGAATGGCTCTTCTTGCCCCTAGGATGGCAAATGATTCGTGTGCCATCATCCAACTCGACCACACAATGTCTGCCATGCGTTGCCACGACCAAACCTGAATTCATCGCTTCTTGCGTAGAAGTCGCCAAGGCCTGAGCGGCTTTGGTTTTGGTGTGGGTACGTTGGTTAAGCTTGCGCATGTCGCATGCGTGCTAAGCGCAAACTGGCTGGGGGGTGCGAATAATAAAACTTCACATACCAAGGATCTGGCGTGAGGGTGGCGGCATTGTCTTGGTACAACTTCAACAAAGCTGAACTGAGCTCAGAGACGGGTGTTTGCGACACTGCATAAGCATCCGCTTCGTATTCCTGAACCCTAGAACGCCATGAGGAGATGGGTGCCAACAAAAATGTGAAGACGGGTACCACCAACATGAACAACAACAAGGCTTGCGCTTCATTGCCGCTGTTCAAGCTAGGTGTCACACCCAGGCCCGTGTAAAACCAAATTTGCTGCGACACAAAACCCAGTAACGCCAAGCCCAGCAAACTGGTCACAAAACTGGTGGCCATCATTTTCAAAATATGGCGATGCTTGAAATGCCCTAGTTCATGCGCCAACACAGCTTCCATCTCTAGAGGGGTGAGCTGTTTCAACAAGGTGTCAAAGAAGACAACACGCTTGCTGGCACCAAAACCTGTGAAAAACGCATTCGAATGTGCAGATCGCTTGCTGCCATCCATCACAAAGAACCCTTTGGCCGTAAAACCTGCACGCTGCATGAGTGCATTGACACGCTCTTTCAATACCTCATCTTCAAGGGGCGTGAACTTGTTGAACAAAGGCATGATCACATTGGGCGCAATGGCCATCAAGAACAATTGCCAAAACACCAAGGTGCACCAAGTCCAAAACCACCAGTAAGCCCCACCGGCTTGCATCAACCACAACACCAGCGCGATGAGAGGAACACCCAAGACCAAACCCAATACCAAGCCCTTGGCGGCGTCACTGAGCCACAATTTCCAAGTCATTTTGTTGAAACCAAATTTTTGTTCCAAGACAAAAGTTTGATAAAGCGACAAAGGTAAATCGATCAGTCCTCCCACCAAGGCAAACGACAACACCAGCGTCACTTGCTGCCAAAGCCCTGGCGCCATGAATTCCAGAATGACGTTGTTGAGGACGCTCAGGCCCCCCAGCAGGGTCCAAGCAATGAGAACAGCGGCACCGACCAAGGTGTCAAGTTGAGAGACTTGGGCTTTGGCCAGGGTGTAATCTGCCGCTTTCTGATGATCAGCCAATGTAATGTGAGCAGCAAAGGCGGCAGGCACCTCAGCGCGGTGCCGTGCCACATGGCGAACTTGTCTGGCATTCAACCAAAGCTTCAATAAAACGTTGGTGAGCAAAGCGCCTACCAAAAAATAAGTCAGGGTCAAAGTCGGATTCATAGTGCGAAGTGTAGATCAGCCAACATCAGCGACAATCTATAGCTTTGGAAAAAGCCTCTTTTTGAAATGACCACCCCTTCTTCAAACTCTCCTGCCCATCAGCCACAAACTGAACCGACCTTGGCCAAGTCAGACGACAACTTGGTTTGGATCGACTGTGAAATGACGGGCCTCGACCCTGAGAAGGAGCGCCTGCTTGAAATTGCGGTCATTGTGACGGGCCCTCATCTCACACCACGAATAGAAGGTCCAGTGTGCGTCATTCACCAAAGCGACGAGCTGCTCAACAAGATGGATGCATGGAATCAGGGTACCCACGGCAGGAGTGGCTTGATCGACAAAGTCAAATCTTCCACCACCACAGAGCAAGATGCCGAAGAAGCTATCTTGGCCTTCATCAAGAAATACGTGTCTAAAAATGCTTCCCCACTTTGCGGCAACACCATCAGCCAAGACCGGCGTTTTTTGGTGAAGTCCATGCCCAAGTTGGAGGCCTACCTGCACTATCGCAATCTGGACGTCAGCACCCTCAAAGAACTTTCAAAGCGTTGGAAACCCGATGTTTTCAACAGCTTTAAGAAACAGCAAAAGCACACCGCCCTTGCGGATGTGCACGAATCCATCGAAGAATTGGCCCACTACAGAGAGCACTTCATTCGGCTTTAAGACATCCTACGGGTTGATTTCAGGGAAAACCCGCGCAACTCAAAAAACTGTGACATAATCGGCGGCTGTGCTGCAAACAGGCCTTGTGCCGCAGTACCTGTGCATCACCCTTCACGCCTTTGACTCACTGATAAGAGTCACTCGACTGGAAAAGATGGGACCTGACATCACGTCAAAGCCCCTCTCTTCAAACAGCACCGAGCTCCGTTTGATGGTTGATGTTTTTTAACCATGAACGGCGCCACCGCAAATCTTGCGGACGTCCGTGCGAGAAAAAATATGACTGACGCTTTTGAAGTGCAGGCCGACTTGTCGCCTG
>CAIMUZ010000211.1 GCA_903844775.1 uncultured Burkholderiales bacterium
CAGCATCGGCCACCTGGCAAGCAATGGATACTTTTAGGCAAAAGGGTGGTGAGGCTGTGATGACTTTGCCAGGAACCCCAATGAAATGCGCACACACAGTCAAACTTCGGGTTGGTCGCTCACAGAGCAAGACCCCTACAACAACGTGGTGCGCACCACCATTGAAGCCATGGCTGCGGTGTTTGGCGGTACGCAATCTTTGCACACCAACAGCTTTGACGAAGCCATTGCATTGCCTACTGAGTTCAGCTCGCGCATTGCGCGCAACACACAGCTGATTATTCAAGAAGAGACGCACATTGCCAATGTGATTGATCCATGGGCTGGCAGCTACATGATGGAATCGCTTACGCAAGAAATGGCCGACAAAGCCTGGGCCATTATTGAAGAGGTCGAAGCCATGGGCGGCATGACCAAGGCGGTAGACAGCGGCTGGGCTAAGCTCAAAATTGAAGCGGCCGCTGCAGAAAAACAAGCGCGTATTGACTCTGGCAAAGATGTGATTGTGGGCGTGAACAAATACAAGCTTGCCAAAGAGGATCCCCTTGACTTCTTGGCCATCGACAACGTCAAAGTGCGTGATGGTCAAATCGAACGACTTAAAAATATTCGTGCAACTCGCGACACTGCCAAAGTACAAGCTGCATTGGATGCGCTCACTGCCTCCGCCGAAAGCAGCGAAGGCAATTTGCTTGAACTCAGCATTCAAGCCATTCGCTTGCGCGCTACAGTGGGCGAGGTGTCCGATGCATTGGAAAAAGTTTTTGGGCGCCACCGCGCCGATACTCAAAAGGTGACCGGCGTGTATGCAGCAGCTTATGACTCAGCAGAAGGCTGGGACCAACTTAAAAAAGAAATCAATGACTTTGCTGATGCCAAGGGCCGTCGTCCTCGCGTCATGATCAGCAAGTTAGGTCAAGACGGCCACGACCGCGGCGCCAAAGTGGTGGCCACTGCGTTTGCCGATCTAGGCTTTGACGTAGACATGGGCCCCTTGTTTCAAACACCTGAAGAGTGCGCGCGCCAAGCCATTGAAAACGACGTGCACGCGGTGGGTGTGTCTACCTTGGCGGCAGGTCACAAAACATTGGTGCCTGCCATCATTGAAGAACTGAAGAAGCAGGGCGCAGACGACATCATTGTGTTTGTGGGCGGTGTCATTCCACGCCAAGACTATGACTTCTTGTACGAAGCGGGCGTGAAGGGCATCTACGGTCCAGGCACTCCCATTCCTGCCAGCGCCAAAGATGTGCTGGAGCAAATTAAGAAAGCATTAGGTTGAATCCGAAAGAACTCATCCAGGGTGTGTTGGAGAGCGAGCCTGCGGTGCAGCGCCGCGCCATGGCCAAGTCCATTACCTTGCTAGAGTCCACACTACCGGCCGATCGACTGCTGGCGGATGAGTTGCTCACGGGTCTGTTGCCGCACTCAGGCAAGTCATTTCGCCTAGGTATCAGTGGCGTACCTGGGGTGGGAAAGTCCACGTTCATTGAGGCGCTAGGACTCTTTTTGATTGCGCAAGGTCACCGTGTGGCGGTACTCGCTATTGATCCTTCATCCACTGTTTCTGGCGGTTCCATCTTGGGTGACAAAACTCGAATGGAACACCTCAGCGTTCACGAAAAAGCTTACATCCGACCGAGTCCCTCCAGTGGGACCTTGGGCGGTGTGGCCGAAAAAACGCGCGAGGCCATGTTGGTTTGTGAAGCAGCAGGTTACGACATGGTCATTGTAGAAACCGTAGGCGTTGGACAAAGCGAAACTGCCGTGGCCAACATGACCGACATGTTTGTGCTGATGCAACTGCCCAATGCAGGAGATGATTTGCAGGCGATAAAAAAAGGTGTGATGGAATTGGCCGACTTGGTGGTCATTAACAAAGCCGACATTGACGCATCGGCCGCCACTCGCGCAGAAGCTCAAATTACCAGTGCCTTGCGTTTGTTGGGGATGCATGGTCACCCAGATCATGCGCATTTCGACGAAGAACTTTGGCACCCAGAAGTCATTCAAATCAGTGCGCTTTTAAATCAAGGTGTTGATAATTTTTGGCATCGTGTTTTGAAATTCAAGCGTTTGCAGCAAGCCAAGCAAAAGTTTGAGCAGCGCCGTCAAGTACAAGCCCAATCTTGGATGTGGGAGCGCATCGATGCAGGCCTCAAACAAAACTTTCGCGGTCAGGCCAGCGTCAAAGCCCTGCTGCCTGAACTCACACAGAAGGTGATCACAGGCCAATTGCCAGCCTCCACCGCAGCCAGACAGTTAATGGCCGCTTATCAAGCCACAGGCTTTCCTAAGCATTGAACTATCCGTATTGAAGTGAAGAGAGTAAATCATGCAAGACATCATTCAACAACTTGAACAAAAACGCGCGGCGGCACGCATGGGTGGTGGGCAAAAACGCATTGATGCACAACATGCCAAGGGCAAGCTCACAGCCCGTGAACGATTAGAAGTATTGCTGGACGAAGGCACCTTTGAAGAGTGGGACATGTTTGTGGAGCACCGCTGCACAGACTTTGGCATGCAAGACAATAAAATTCCTGGCGATGGTGTGGTCACCGGTTACGGCATGATCAAGGGCCGTTTGGTGTTTGTTTACAGCCAAGACTTCACGGTGTTTGGTGGCGCATTGTCTGAATCACACGCTGAAAAGATTTGCAAAATCATGGACCAAGCCATGAAGGTGGGTGCACCCGTCATTGGCTTGAACGATTCAGGTGGTGCTCGTATTCAAGAGGGCGTGGCGTCTTTGGGGGGCTATGCTGAAGTGTTTCAGCGCAATGCCATGGCCAGCGGTGTGATTCCCCAGATCAGCATGATCATGGGCCCATCGGCCGGTGGTGCTGTGTATTCACCTGCGATGACCGATTTTATTTTCATGGTGAAAGACAGTTCCTACATGTTTGTCACAGGCCCTGAAGTCGTAAAGACTGTGACCCATGAAGAAGTAACTGCCGAAGAATTGGGCGGCGCTTTAACGCACACCACCAAGAGTGGTGTGGCCGATATGGCCTTCGAGAACGACGTCGAAGCCTTGCTCATGCTTCGACGTCTCTATAACTACCTGCCACTGAACAATCGGGAAAAATCACCCATGCGTGCCAGTGGCGACCCGACCGACAGGCTCGACAAAAGTTTGAACACCTTGATTCCGCTCAATCCCAACCAAGCCTACGACATGAAAGAGCTTATTCTGAAGACTGTTGATGACGGCGACTTCTTTGAGCTCCAACCCGACTATGCCACAAACATGCTACTCGGTTTTGCCCGTATGGCTGGTCAAACGGTTGGCATTGTGGCCAACCAACCCTTGGTGTTGGCGGGTTGCTTGGACATTAAAAGTTCGATCAAAGCTGCCCGTTTTGTGCGTTTTTGTGATGCCTTCAGCATCCCTGTCATCACCTTCGTAGACGTGCCTGGTTTCATGCCCGGCACGTCACAAGAATACGGCGGCATCATCAAACACGGCGCCAAGTTGCTCTACGCATATGCAGAGTGCACAGTGCCCAAAATCACGGTCATTACACGCAAAGCTTATGGCGGCGCTTATGACGTGATGGCCTCTAAGCACCTGAGAGGCGACGTGAATTTTGCTTGGCCCAACGCCGAGATTGCGGTGATGGGTGCCAAGGGTGCGGTAGAAATTATTTTTCGCGAAGACAAAAACGATCCGGTGAAGTTGGCTGCTCGCGAAGCCGAATACAAAGACCGATTTGCCAACCCCTTTGTGGCTGGTGCACGGGGCTTTATCGATGACGTTATTCAACCCAGCGAAACACGTAAGCGCATTTGCCGTTCGTTGGTAATGCTGAAGGACAAGAAGGTTGAAAACCCATGGCGCAAGCACGGGAACATTCCGCTCTAAGCGAAATGACCCAAGCCGCTTGAACTGAAACGCCATTAGGAAAAAATATGTTTACCAAAATTTTGATAGCCAACCGCGGAGAAATTGCCTGCCGCGTCATTGCCACCGCCAAGAAGATGGGCATCGCTACCGTTGCCGTCTATTCTGAAGCCGACAAAGAAGCCCGCCATGTCCTGCTGGCCGATGAAGCTGTGCTCTTGGGTCCTGCCCCTTCGCGGGAGTCTTATTTGGTGGCCGACAAAATCATTGCCGCTGCCAAAGCCACAGGCGCACAAGCCATTCATCCAGGCTATGGTTTCTTGTCTGAAAACGAAGCCTTCGCCAAACGCTGCGAAGACGAAGGCATTGCTTTCATCGGTCCACGCCACTTTTCCATCGCCGCCATGGGCGACAAGATTGCTTCTAAGAAGTTGGCCATTGAAGCCAAGGTCAACACCATCCCCGGTTATAACAACGCCATCGACTCGGCAGATGCTGCAGTCGAAATTGCCAAGGGCATAGGCTACCCCGTCATGATCAAAGCTTCTGCTGGCGGAGGCGGTAAAGGCTTGCGCGTGGCCTTTAATGACAAAGAAGCCTTTGAAGGTTTCACGTCCTGCAAAAACGAAGCCCTTAACTCGTTTGGCGATGACCGTGTTTTCATTGAGAAGTTTGTCGAGGAACCCCGCCACATTGAAATTCAAGTCTTGGGTGATAGCCACGGCAATGTGATTTATTTGAACGAGCGGGAGTGCTCCATCCAACGGCGTCACCAAAAAGTGATTGAAGAAGCGCCGTCACCCTTTATCAGCGATGCCACACGCAAAGCCATGGGCGAGCAAGCTGTGGCCTTGGCAAAAGCGGTGCAATACCAATCCGCCGGAACGGTGGAGTTTGTCGTCGGCAAAGATCAAAGCTTTTACTTCCTAGAAATGAACACCCGCTTGCAAGTTGAACATCCCGTGACGGAAGCCATCACGGGCATCGACTTGGTGGAGATGATGATTCGCGTGGCCCATGGCGAAAAATTACCCATGACGCAAGCCGATGTGAAACGCAACGGCTGGGCCATTGAGTGCCGCATCAATGCGGAAGACCCCTTCCGTAACTTCTTACCATCCACAGGCCGTTTGGTGCGCTTTCAAACGCCCGTGCAAACCATGTTCCAGTCTAATACGCAAGACCTGTTGGGCGTGCGTGTGGACACTGGGGTGCAAGATGGTGGCGAGATTCCCATGTACTACGACTCGATGATTGCCAAGCTCATTGTGCACGGCACAGACCGGAATGACGCCATTGCCAAAATGCGCGAAGCCCTGAATGGCTTTGTGATTCGGGGCATCAGTTCTAACATTCCATTCCAAGCGGCCTTGTTGGCGCACCCAAAGTTTGTCGCGGGTGACTTCAACACAGGCTTCATTGCAGAAAACTACGGGCATGGTTTTCGCGCTGAAGACGTGCCGCACAACGATCCCGATTTCTTGGTCGCCTTGGCTGCATTTGTTCGGCGTAAATCACGGGAGCGTGCTGCCAACCTCAGCGGTCAGTTGCCTGGCTATGACGTTCAAATCGGCCATGACTACAGCGTGGTTGTCTTGGGTGCCAAAGGTGCAAACCGTTACATCGCTGTGCACGTGGACGAGTTTCGCGGTCAGAGCGGCAAAGCCATTATCAAGGTGGGTGAGAGTCACTACATCATTGAAAGCCATTCGCGCCTTAACGATGTTCGCATTACGGGCAGCGTCAACGGCAAACCCTTCACGGCACAAGTAGAACGGGGCACACCTAAGAACCCGTTGGCTTTGCAAGTTCAACACAACGGCACACGCATCGAAGCCTTGGTGGTGTCTCCCCGCATGGCTGAATTGCACCAAATGATGCCATTTAAAACACCGCCCGACATGAGCCGATTTGTGTTGTCGCCCATGCCAGGCTTATTGGTCAACGTGGCCGTGACACCTGGCCAAAAAGTTCAAGCCGGTGAGCGTGTGGCTGTGATTGAAGCCATGAAGATGGAAAATATTTTGTTTGCTGCCCACGATGGCGTGGTGAAAAAAGTGATGGCATCACAAGGTGAGTCACTCACAGTGGATCAAGTGATTGTGGAGTTTGAAGCATGAGCAATATCTCTCGCCCCTTTAAGGTATTGGGCATTCAGCAAATCGCCATTGGCGGCCCTGACAAAGTCAAACTCCAAAAACTCTGGATTGACATGTTTGGCCTAGAGATAACAGGCACTTACAAAAGTGATCGCGAGAATGTTGACGAAGACATTTGCGCCATGGGCGTGGGCCCGTTCAAGGTTGAAGTGGATTTAATGCAGCCCATGGACCCAGAAAAGAAACCTGCAGTTCATCACACGCCCTTGAACCATGTGGGTTTGTGGATTGACAATTTACCGGCGGCCATGGAATGGCTCACTCAACAAGGCGTTCGATTTGCGCCTGGTGGCATTCGCAAGGGTGCTGCTGGGTTTGACATTTGCTTTATTCACCCCAAGGGCAATGAAGAGTTGCCCATTGGTGGCGAGGGCGTTTTGATCGAACTGGTGCAAGCGCCTGAAGAAGTTGTTAAAGCGTTTAGCGCTTTGGCGGCGCAATACGCCTAAAAAAACTCAAGACATCTGCCGTGCCTTGGCTTTGGCCAAGGCCGCTTCAATGATGCCCCGTTTGCGGGCCATTTCTTTGTCTGCATCAGCAGAACTCATGGCTTGCCCTGTGGCGGGGTCAGCATCAAAGCGAGTGTGAGTTGCCAAATCTGCCAGCTTCATTTCAGCTTTGGTTTGTTGTCTGCTTGCATGCTGCTTGTCTTCTTCTATCAGCCTTAATTGCCTGGCTTCGTAGCGCTGTCGAGCTTCTTGAGCCAGCTCGGGCGACCAAGCAGACCAACCCGTTCGATCTTTGGAGACTGGGACCATCTCGATGCAATCAACTGGGCAAACAGGCAAACACAAATCACAACCAGTGCATGCAGCTTCAATGACAGTATGCATGACCTTGTTACTGCCCAAGATGGCGTCGGTAGGGCAGACCTTGATGCACAACGTACAGCCGATGCACCATGCTTCGTCAATGACGGCCACGGTCATGGGACCTTCTACGCCATTGTCAGGATTGAGAGGTAGCGCTGGGCGCCCCGTGATTTTGGACAAAACGGCAACGCCCTCAAGGCCCCCAGGAGGGCATTGGTTAATGGGGGCGTTGTCTTGCGCAATGGCCTGTGCGTAGGCCTTGCAATCGGGAAAGCCGCAGCGGGTGCACTGCGTTTGCGGCAGCGCATCGTTGATGCGTTCAGCCAGTGAGATCACTTTTTACGTGCAGGTGCTTTTTTGGCAACGGCTTTCACCGCGCGTTTGGCTGTGGGCTTTGCGGCTGATTTGGCAGCTGCTTTAGGTGCCGTTTTAGGCGCTGCTTTGACGGCAGTTTTAGCAGTCGTTTTGGGAGCCGTTTTTTTCTTGGTGCCCAAATCGTTGTGTGCCAAAATGAATTTGACAACAGCCGGATACACCACTTCGCGCCAGCGACGGCCACTGAAAATACCGTAATGACCAGCGCCAGCCACTTCTAAATGCTGGCGATTGGCGGGTTTGATGTTGTTGCACAGACCATGTGCGGCAGCAGTTTGACCCGAACCGGAAATGTCGTCCAACTCTCCCTCAACCGTCAACATGGCGGTGGTGGTGATGTCTTGGGGGCGAACCAATTCGGTTTTGCCTTGGAGGTTTTTGACGTTCCAAGTACCGTGCACCAAACTG